>NZ_JBGQOG010000001.1:0-482943 GCF_052113705.1 Phaeovulum sp. W22_SRMD_FR3
CCCCCCCCCCCCCCCCCCCCCCCCCCCCCCCCCCCCCCCCCCCCCCCCCCCCCCCCCCCCCCCCCCCCCCCCCCCCGACGGCCCGCCATCCCGCGCCCGGCACCGGCAGCCCGGGACAAAACCCGCACCGAACCCCCGCCTCACGCCGCCAGATCGTGCCGCAGAATCGCCATCTCCGACCCTTTCAGCGCCCGCCGCACCGTCGCGCCATAGAGCGCGGGCGCGGCCGCGACCCCCGGCAGGACCGTCTCCAGCGCCGCGCGCTGATCCGCCGGCATCAGGTCGAGATCGGCGTCGGCGGGGTGAAAACTCTCGCATTCCACGCCATTGGCCCAGAGTATCTGATGCCGCTCGAACATCAGATGCAGATAGGTCACCTCGGGCATCCCGGCCTCAACCCGGACACCGCTGTCATCCAGAAGGTCGCGCGCAGAGGCCAGCACCTCCTCCGCGTTGAAGAGCATCTGCGCCGCCGGGCCGCGCAGCAACAGCCGGTGCTGCGGCGAGACCAAAAGATCCTGCCCCGCCTCCCGCCGCGCCAGATGCAGCGCGCGCGGCGTGCCGCCCTGCCCCAGCGCGCCCGCCCGGATCCGCACCGGGCGCAATTGCGGCATCGCATGCAGACGCGCGCCGGTCATCCGCCGTTGCCCTATCCACAAGATCTCCTGCGGCCCGTCATCGCGGGTCAGCACCCGCATGCCGGGGCGCAAGGTCTCGACCGGACGCGGCCCCTCGGCTGTGTCGATGCAAGTGCCCCGCACAAAGCAGATCACACCCTTGCCGCCGGTATCGCGCGGCCGCAGCCCCAGATCCAGCGTCCGGTCCACCACCCAGAGATCGCAATTCGACGGCGGCACCCGGCCCGCGAACATCACCAGCCGGGCGGCGCTGTCGGGCAGATCAACCAGCGTCACCACATAGGCGCGCAATCCGTCGGTGACTGTGAAACCCTGCTCGGAAACCATCGGCGGCTCGGCCACCTGCGCCAGCGCGCGGCCACTGACCGCAGCCCCCATCAGACGGCGCAATTTGCGGGCGGCGCGGCGGCGCATGTCCTCTTCGCCATCCGGCCCGGTCAGGATCAGGACGTCCGACGGACCGTCCACGCGCAAGGCTTCGCCAGACCAGCGCCATTGCGACCCAATCGTCAGCATCTCCAACGGCGCTGCCGCGATCCCGTCAACTTCGGATTGCGCCCAAGAGATGACAAACGTGCCAAGATAGCCCGCCTTCATCCGTATGCTTCCTGCCCATAGCCCCCCATTTTCGGGGGATTGCCTCATCGGCCTGTGATCGGCCGTTGCGCGAATCGTACCATGTGATTCGCGGTCTTGCCAACTGTTCCGTCAGAAAACGGACCCCAAGTGGCGAAAAAGATTGGGCAATTTATCAATCTGACAGCAAAAGGGGCGCCCGTGGCGCCCCCTGCAACCCCAGGCTGCGTCGCGGTTCAGAAGTTCACGCGCAACCGAAGCGAGCCAACCACCTGATCCTCGGGCTGTTCCTTGAACTCTTTCGAGAGCCAGGTGACCCCGTAAAACAGCCCCACATTCGTGCCGCGCATCTCGACGCCCGCCCGCAGACGGCTGCGGTGGTTTTCCATCGTCACCCCGGCGCTGCCCGGCAACCAGGCGCTTTCCGAGACATAGGCCATGTCGCCGCCCAGGGTGAAGGCCACCCCCGGCTGCGAATTGCCCGAGATGCCGACATAGCGCTGCCCGGTCACCTCATCGCGCAGCCAGAGCGCGCCGCGTTCGCGCGCCCCGAAGCTGATGTCAAAACCGGCCCGCACCAGGGTCTCATCCCCCGCGCGACCCTCGATGAACGGGCGCAGCTGCGCGCCGCCCAGCTCATAGCTGTGCGCCATTTCGCCGGTCACCACCGGATAGAGATGGTTGTCGAGCTGATCGTCGAGCACATTCGGCTTGCTCGCGCCCAACAGGTTGTGCAGCGTTGATTGCAGCCGCCCGATGCCGGTGCCCGGCCCCACGGCGGTCAGGCCGAGGCCGCCGCTCGTCTCGATCTGGCCCATCTGGTAGTGGGTTTGCGCCAGAAATTCGAGCAGGCCCGCATAGGGGCGATCACCCGGTGCCGGGTTGCGCAACTTCGACGGCGCGATGATCCGGCCGCCAAAGCGGTATTCCATGATCTCGAACGGATGGTCGGGCAGCGCGCCATCCCATTGCTCGCCGCGCATCACGCTGAGGCTGTAGCCGCCGGTCTGCCAACGGTCCTTGTTGTCACCCAGAAAGTCGTTGTCGAACAAGCGGCCGACGCCCAGCGTCACCCGGTCCGAGAAGTGCAATCCCTCGGCATGCGCAGCAGCGCCCAGCGTTGAAATGCCGCTGATAAGACCCAGAACAAGGGCGAAGGCCTGCGTACGCATCGGGTATCCATTCTGTTCGATTTTCTGGTTAATGAGCTACCGCACGCCTCGCGAAAGCACTAGTGCAGGCGCGCAACAGATGCGCCGCGATGAGACGAAGGCAATCGCAAAATGGCCATATTTTCGCCCTGATTCCGGGGCTTTCGCCGCTGTCGCCCCGCAAAAATGCACACTGCTCAGGGAATTTGCAGATAAAAAAGGCGCCCGTCGGGCGCCTTGGTCGGGGCTTGAGCGCTGCGGCACCACCGCTCAGTCGAGCGAATAGCCAACGCCGCGCACCGTGCGGATCGGGTCCTCACCGCCATTGACCATCAGCGCCTTGCGCAGGCGGCCGATATGCACGTCAATCGTGCGGGTTTCGATATAGATCTCGCGGCCCCAGACGCGGTCCAGCAGCTGCTCGCGCGTCCAGACCCGGCCCGGCTTTTCGATCAGCGTCGACAGCAGACGGAACTCGGTCGGCCCGAGCGTCACCTTTTCGCCGCCACGCCAGACCCGGTATTCGGTGGCATCAACGAGGATATCGCCGAAGGTCAGCCGCTCGCCCACCGTTGCCGGACGAGTGCGGCGCAGCTGGGTGCGCAGCCGCGCCATCAGCTCAACCACCGAATAGGGTTTGACCACATAATCATCGGCCCCGGTCTCAAGGCCCCGGACACGGTCGGTCTCTTCCGACCGCGCCGAGAGCATGATGATCGGGATCGACCGGGTCTCGGGATTGGCCTTGACCTGACGGCAGACCTCGATGCCCGAGACATTGGGCAGCATCCAGTCGAGCACGATCAGATCCGGGTTTTCCTCGGCCACGAGCAGCAGCGCCTCATCCCCGTTTTCGGCCATGACCACCTTGAACCCTTCGGATTCAAGGTTGTAGCGCAGAACTTCCCGCTGGGCGGATTCGTCCTCCACCACCAGAACGCAGGGGGCCTGATTTGCCGCCATCTTCTCAGTCCTCGCCTTCGTTCAGATCGGCCCGCGGCACGGAATTGGCCTTGGGGCGCGGGTCCTCCGGCGCTTCGCCGGTCACCAGATAGATCACCTGTTCCGCGATCGAGGTGGCATGGTCGCCCATCCGCTCGATGTTTTTCGCGATGAAATGCAGATGCATACAGGCGGTGATGTTGCGCGGATCTTCCAGCATATAGGTCAGGAATTCGCGGAAGAGCGCGTTGTACATCTGGTCGACTTCAACGTCGCGGGCGCGCACATCGGCCGCCAGCGCCGCGTCGCGCTGAATGTAGCTGTCGAGCGCGTCCTTCAGCATCCCCTGCACCGCATGCGCCATGCGGCGGATCGCGCCACCGGAGCCGGCGATGTCGGGCATATGCACCAGCACATGGCTGCGCTTGGCGATGTTCTTGGCGTAATCGCCCACCCGCTCAAGGCTGGCGGCGACCTTCATCACCGAAAGGGCGACGCGCAGGTCTTTTGCCGCCGGGGCGCGCAAAGCGATCAGGCGCGCGGCCTCTTCGTTGACCAGGATTTCCAGCGCATCAATCGCCTTGTCGCGGCCGCGCACCGCTTCGGCCAGTTCCTCGTCGCGGGTTTCCAGCGCCAGCGCGGCATCCAGAATGGCTGCCTCGACCAGGCCGCCCATTTTCATGACCTGCGCCTGAACCGCTTCGAGATCGCGGTCAAAGGCGGATGCGATATGTTGATCAGAGCTCATGTTCTGTCCTCGCCTCAGCCGATCCGGCCGGTGATGTAGCTTTCGGTGCGCGGGTCGCGCGGATTGGTGAAGATCTGCCCCGTCTCGCCATATTCCACCAGATTACCAAGGTGGAAGAAGGCGGTGCGCTGGCTGACCCGGGCTGCCTGCTGCATCGAATGGGTGACGATCACCACCGAGAAATTCGAGCGCAGCTCGTCGATCAGCTCTTCCACCTGCGCGGTGGCGATCGGGTCAAGGGCCGAGCAGGGTTCGTCCATCAGGAGCACTTCCGGGCTGGTCGCCACGGCGCGCGCGATGCACAGACGCTGTTGCTGGCCACCCGAGAGGCCGGTGCCGGGCTTGTCCAGCCGGTCCTTGACCTCACCCCAGAGGGCGGCGCGGCGCAGAGCGGATTCCACCACCTCGTCCAGCTCGGCCTTGTTCCGGGTCAGGCCGTGGATTTTCGGGCCATAGGCCACATTGTCATAGATGGATTTCGGAAAGGGGTTCGGTTTCTGGAACACCATGCCGACCTTGGCGCGCAGCTGCACCGGGTCGACGCGTTTGTCATAGATGTCCTCGCCGTCCAGCATGATCTTCCCCTCGACGCGGCAGGCGTCAATGGTGTCGTTCATCCGGTTCAGCGTGCGCAGAAAGGTGGATTTGCCGCAACCCGACGGGCCGATAAAGGCGGTGACCGTCTTGTCGAGAATGTCGACATCCACGTCCTTGATCGCATGGGTGGGCCCGTAATAGACCTGCACGCCACGGGCGGAGATCTTGTTTTCCTGAGTATCCACGGTTCTCTCCAGCAGTCGCATATCGTTCATTTGTGCACCTGTTTGCGGAATTTACCAACGACGCTCGAACCGGCGGCGCAGAATGATGGCGACAGTGTTCATCGCCAGAAGAAAGACGAGAAGCACGATGATGGCCCCCGAGGCGCGTTCGACAAAGGCCGGATCGGCGCGTTGGGTCCAGTTGTAGATCTGCACCGGCAGCGCCGAGGCGGGGTCGAAAAAGCCGTCCAGCGGTGCGCCGGGATATTCGCGCACAAAGGCGACCATCCCGATCAGCAGCAAGGGTGCGGTCTCGCCCAAAGCCTGCGCCAGCCCGATGATCATGCCCGTCAGGATCCCCGGTGCGGCCAGCGGCAGCACATGGTGGAACACCGATTGCATCTTCGAGGCACCCACACCCAGAGCCGCATCGCGGATCGAGGGCGGCACCGCTTTCAGCGCGGCACGGGCCGGAATGATGATCCGCGGCAGCGTCATCAGCGTCAGCACAAGGCCACCGACGATGGGCGCCGATTGCGGCAGACCGGCAAAGTTGATGAAGATCGCAAGGCCAAGGATACCAAAGACGATGGAGGGCACGGCGGCGAGGTTCGAGATGTTCACCTCGATGATGTCCGTCCAGCGGTTCTTCGGTGCGAATTCCTCAAGATAGATCGAGGTGGCAACACCGATCGGCAGCGAAAGCAGAAGCACGATGATCATCATATAGGCCGAGCCGATGATCGCCACGCCCAGGCCCGCGGCCTCGGGGCGTTGGTCCGAGGCATCCGGGTTGGAGATGAAATCGGCGTTGAAATGCGTGGCCAGCAGCCCCGCCGCCCGCAGATCATCCGCCAGTTTCAGCTGCGCGGGCGAGACGTTGGAGTCCTTCTCGGCACTTTCCATCGACACGCGGCCTTTGAAATAGCCGTCGATCCGGCCATTCACCAGCACGTTGAAGGGGATGGTGGTGCCGACCAGCGCCGGGTTGGCCAGAACGGTGTTGCGCAGTTGCGCCGCCGCTTCCTGGCTGACCATGCCGTCGATTTCCTTCTTGCTCAGCCCCTCGACCGGGATGTTCTTGGCCGCCAGCGTGTCATGCAGCGCGGCGTTGATCACCGCGGCATAGCCGATGGTGGTGACCTTTTTCATCACCTCCGGGTCGCGGGCACCGGTCTTGTCCAGCTTTTCGGCGGGCAGCGCGATTTCCAGATCCAGCGTGGTTTGCTGGAAGGCCGAAGAACCGTTGCCGAAGATCGAGATCAACAGCATCGCCAGCGCCATGACGGCAAGGATGACGGCGGTCAGACCATAGGCGCGAAAGCGGCCTTCGGCGGCATTGCGTTTGCGGGTGCGGGCATCCAGCTCAAGGATGGACTTGCCGCGCGCGGTGGGCGTGGCGGCGGCGGGATTGGCCGTGAAATCGGTCATTCGTACTGCTCCCGGTATTTGCGCACGATAAACAGCGCGAAGATGTTCAGCCCGAGGGTGATGGTGAAGAGCGTGAGCCCAAGGGCAAAGGCCACCAGCGTTTCCGGCGCGGCGAAATCGGTGTCGCCGGTCAGCTGGCTGACGATTTTCACGGTGATCGTGGTCATCGCCTCGAAAGGGTTGACCGAGAGTTTGGCGGCGGCACCCGCCCCCAGAACCACGATCATCGTCTCGCCGATCGCCCGGCTGGCGGCCAGGAGCACGGCGCCGACAATCCCCGGCAGCGCCGCCGGCAGCACCACCTGACGGATGGTTTCCGATTTGGTGGCGCCGAGGCCCAGCGAGCCATCGCGCAGGGACTGCGGCACGGCGTTGATGATGTCATCAGAGAGCGAGGAGACGAAGGGGATGATCATGATCCCCATCACCAACCCGGCGGTCATCACGCTCGACCCGCTCTGCCCCAGCCCCATCGGTTGCGCAAAGTAATCGCGCAGCATCGGCCCGACGGTGATCAGCGCAAAGAGGCCATAGACAATGGTCGGGATCCCGGCCAGCACTTCGATCAGCGGTTTCGCAACCGAGCGGAACTTCGGCCCGGCATATTCCGACATGTAGATCGCGGCAAACAGACCGATCGGCACCGCCACCGCGAGCGAGATCGCCGAGATGTAAAGCGTGCCCCAGAGCAGGGGCAGCATGCCCAGATCCGAATTGCCGTGGAAGTTCGGCGCCCATTTGGTGCCAAAGAAGAACTCGGTCCAGCTGTATTGCCGGAAGAAATTCGCCGTCTCGAACAGCATCGACAGGATGATGCCGACGGTCGTCGCAATCGCGATCAGCGAGCAGAGGATCAGGATCGACTTGATCCCGGTCTCCACCATGTTGCGGGCGCGGAACTCGCCCTGCGTCTTGCGCAGCGACCAGCCAAGGCCGCCCAGCGCCAGCGCCAGCGCCAGCACCGTCATCACCAGATGCGCGGTGCCCGCCATGCTGCGGTAGCCCTTGGCCGCCGCCAGCACCTCAGGCGCCACATCCGACCCCAGCGCCACACCCACCGAGCCGAGCGTGCCGCGCAGATTGGTGGTGGAAGCATCCATCGCGGCCACCTCATCCGCCGAGAGCACACCCTGTGCCACCGCCAGATCCAGCCCGCCCGCCACCCGGCGCACATCGCTCATCACCAGGCTCAGGTTGGCGCCATCCGCCATCATCGACGCGGGGATCATATGCTCCACCCGGCTTTCGACGAAAATCGGCTCGGCAATGGCCCAGACAATCATCAGCAAAAGGGCCGGAACCGCGGTGAACATCGCGACGTTCCAGCCGTAAAAGTTCGGCAAAGAGTGCAGTTTGCGGCTGTCACCGCCAACCGACGCCACGGCACGGCGGCGGCCAAGGCCAAAGCCGAGCACGGCCAGGGCAAGCAAAATAACGATAATCCAGACTACGGGCATTGGGGCCTCGGTTCGGGGAGGGTTTGTCGGCGCAAACGAAAGGCCCGGAAACCGGGCCTGAGAGGGTGGCGGCGCCCCGCCCGGGGGTGAGGGGCGCCGCCGATGCGATTATTTCGACATCACGGTTTCAGCTTCGACCGCCGCCTGAACCGAAGCCAGCTCCGGGTCGGAAACCAGGCCATAGGCCGCCAGCGGGCCATCCGGGCCAGCCATGTCGTCCGACACGAAGAACTCCGCGTATTCTTTCAGGCCCGGGATCACGCCGATATGCGCTTTCTTGACGTAGAAGTAGAGCGGGCGCGACACCGGATAGGAACCATCGGCGATGGTTTCGGTCGAGGGAACGATGTCGTTCATCGTCGCCACTTGCAGCTTGTCGGTGTTGTTTTCGTAGAAGGCGAGGCCGAAGACGCCGATGCCGTTCTTGTTGCTGTCGATGCGGGCCAGGGTCTCGGTGTAGTCGCCATCGATGTCAACCGCGCGGCCGTCGGTGCGCAGGCTGGTGCAGGATTTCACGGTGGCGTCTTTGTCGCCGCCATTGGCCGCCATGATCGCGTCATAGGCGCCGGTGTCCTTGCAGCCCTGCTCGATCACGTTGACCTCGAACACTTCGCGGGTGCCGTGCTTGGTGCCCGGAACGAAGGTCTGGATCTCTTGCGCCGGCAGATCGGCGTTCACGTCGTTCCACATGGTGACCGCGTTCGGCACCAGTTTGCCGTCGACGACAACCTCGGCGGCCAGCGCCTTGTACCAGTCAGCCGGGGTGAATTTGAAGTGGTTGCCGTTGATGTCCGAGGCAAAGACGATGCCGTCATAGCCGATGCGGACTTCCATGATATCGGTCACGCCATTGGCGGCGCAGGCTTCGATTTCCGAGTCCTTGATCTTGCGCGAGGCATTGGCCACGTCGATGGTGTTCTCGTCCACACCTTCGCAGAATTTCTTCAGACCGGCCGAGGAGCCGCCGGATTCCACGACCGGGGTCGGGAAGTCGGTGTTTTCGCCGAAAGCTTCGGCAACGATGGTCGCATAGGGCAGAACGGTCGAGGAACCGGAGACTTGCACCTGGTCACGGGCGGCGGCGGCGGTGGCGGACACGGCGGCAATCGCCAGCACCGAAACGGTGAATTTCACGGATTTCATAGGATCACTCCAGAGGGTCTGAACGGGGTCTCTCATTGGACCTGAGCCGCTTCTAGGGGCCCTATGTAAAATCAATGCGATAGAATTGTAACAGCCGCATGACAACCCGACATCTCCACTCAACATATTGATATAAATAACAAATTAATCCGACATTTCCCGCGCCAGACCAGGCCCGATGGCCAAAACCCCGGAATCACCCCGCCACTTTTGTCACAATGATGAAGACGACTCACCCCGGCGCGCCAGGATCAGGCGATGCCGCGGCCCCCCAGATGCCGCGGCCTGCGCTTTCTTCTTGGCCAAAATACCTCGGGGGAGCCCGCAGGGCGGGGGCAGCGCCCCCCCCTTCTCCCCCGCCACCTCCCGCACCAAAGGTCGGTCAGCCCAGGGCCACCTGCTCAAACACCGCCACGCATTGCGCGGGCACCTCCACCTCGCCGCCCACCGCCGTGCAGGGATCGACCTCCAGGGTCGTGTCCAGCAACCAGCGCCAGCCGCGCCCGCGCTGGGGGGCGGGCAGGGTCACGGCGCAGCCATCGCCGCCGTTGAACACCACAAAGACCACATCATCCGACATCGAATAGGTCGGCGTCGCCGAGGCCGCGCGGATCTCGACACACAGCGTGCGCCATGCCGGATCGTGCCAATCCTCAGAGCTTGGCGCCGCCCCATCGGGCCGCCGCCAGAAAAGATCGGGAATCCCGTCGGTGTCGCGCGGGCGCGAATGCAGGAACAGCCGCTGGCGCAGCACCGGGTGATTGCGGCGCAGCTCGGCCAGACGGCCGACGAACTCGGCCAGCACCTGATCCGGCCGGTCCCAGTTCACCCAGCCGGTGGCATTGTCCTGCGCATAGGCATTATTGTTGCCGCCCTGCGAATTGCCGATCTCATCCCCCGCCAACAGCATCGGCGTGCCCTGGCTGAGAAAGAGCGTGGCCAGCATGTTGCGTTTGCGCAAAGCCCGCGCCGCCCGGATCACCGGATTCTGCGTTGGCCCCTCGGCCCCCATCCCGTCGGAGAAATTCGGCTCATGCCCATCGCGGTTCTCTTCGCCATTCGCCCAGTTCTTCTTGGCGGAATAGCTGACCACATCCTCCAGCGTGAACCCGTCATGCGAGGCGAGGAAGTTCACCGTCGACGTCGCCGAACGCCCCGAATGGTCAAAGGTCTCGGCCGAGCCGAGGATCCGCCGCGCGAAATCGGCAGTGGCACCCGCGTCACCGCGCCAGAACTGCCGCACGCCGTCGCGGTAGCGGTCGTTCAGCTCCATGAACGGATGCGGCCAGGCGCCGAGCTGATAGCCCCCCGGGCCCAGATCCCAGGGCTCGGCCACCAGTTTGCGCTCGCGCAAAACCGGGTCCTGCCGGATCGCCGAAATGAAGCCGCCCTGCGTGTCAAACCCGTCAGGCCCCCGCGCCAGCGTCGTCGCCAGATCAAAGCGGAAACCGTCGACATGCATCTCTTCAACCCAATAGCGCAGGCTGTCCATCACCATCCGCAGCACTGCCGGATGCCGGGTGTTCAGCGTGTTGCCACAGCCGGTATCGTCGATGTAATGCCGCTTGTCCTCGGCCAGCCGGTAATAGGAGCGGTTGTCGAGGCCGCGAAAACAGATCGTCGGCCCCAGCTCGCTGCCCTCGGCGGTGTGGTTATAGACCACGTCGAGGATCACCTCGATCCCCGCCGTGTGAAAGCGCCGCACCATGGTCTGGAATTCCCAGATCTCGCCCTGCGTCAGGAACCGCGGATCGGGGGCGAAAAACCCCACCGTCTGATAGCCCCAATAGTTCGACAGGCCCTTTTCCACCAAAAACCGCTCGGACAGATGCGCCTGCACCGGCATCAGCTGGATCGTGGTCACCCCGATGCGGTTCAGGTGATCCAGCACCGGCGCTGAGGCCAGCCCGAGGAAACTGCCGCGCCGCCGTCGGTCCACATGCGGATGCTGCGCCGTCATCCCCTTCACATGCGCCTCATAATGCACCGAGCGCGAACGGCGGTGCCGGGGGCTGGTGTCATTGCCCCAGGCAAAGGCCGGATCGGTGACCACGCATTTCGGCATGGCAAAGGCACTGTCGCGCGGATCAAAGCTCAGATCCGCCCGCGCCGCACCGGAGCGATAGCCGAGCAGCGCATCCGACCAGCGGAATTTGCCCGCAAGGTTCTTGGCATAGGGATCAAGAAGCAGCTTGTTGGGGTTGAACCGCAACCCCTCCTCCGGCGCATAGGCCCCATGCGCGCGAAAGCCGTAGAGCGTGCCCGGCAACAGCCCCGCCACATAGACGTGCCAGATGTCACCATCACGCTCTCGCAGCGGTATCCGCGCAATCTCGCGCCGCCCGTCCTCGGTAAACAGGCAGAGTTCGATCAGCTTGGCCTCGGAGGAGAAGACCGCGAAATTGACGCCTTCGCCATCCCAGGTGGCGCCCAGCGGATCGGGACGCCCTGCCGAGAGGCCGTGATGCGAGAGTTTGGCCGGGACCTGAGGCAGGCCCGACAGGCGGGAATTCATGCGCGCATTCCGTGATAAAGATCGGCATAGGCGGCGGCGGATCGGCTCCAGCCGAAATCGGCGCGCATCCCCGCTTTGCGGATCTGGGTGAAAGTCTCGGGCTGGGCGTATAAAGCAAGAAGCTGGCTGAACGCCATATGCAGTGCCAAAGGATCTGTGCGGTGCATGACGATCCCGGTGGCGACGCCTGCGGCCAATGCGGCCGGATTGGCGGCGATCACCGTATCGGCCAGCCCCCCCGTCGCCGTCACCACCGGCACCGCACCATAGCGCAGGCCATAGAGCTGCGTCAGCCCGCAGGGTTCAAACCGCGAGGGGATCACCACCGCATCGCCGCCCGCGAACATCAGATGCGACAGCGTCTCATTATAGCCGATGCGCAGGCCGATGCGGCCCGGATGCGCGGTGGCAAGGCCCGCCAGCGCCTCCTCCAGATCGCGGTCGCCCGAGCCGAGCACCGCCACCATGCCGCCGCCCGCCACAAAGGCCGGGAGCACCTCGGGCAGCAGGTCGAGGCCCTTTTGCCGGGTCAGGCGGCTGACCACGATGGCCAAGGGGCCGCCGGTTTCCTTCAGCCCGAATTCCTTCAGCAAGGCCTTGCGGTTGCCCTTGCGCGGCGCCAGCGTGCGCAGCGAATAATTGCGCACCTCCGGGTCGGTCTCGGGGTTCCAGACCGCCTCGTCGATGCCGTTCAGAATGCCCCGCACGCCGCCCGGGCGCGCATTGATCACCCCATGCAGCCCCATGCCGAACTCTTCGCGCTGCAATTCAACCGCATAGGTCGGCGACACCGTGGTCACCTGATCAGCATGGATGATCCCCGCCTTCAGCGTTGAGATCTGCCCCCAATATTCAAGGTCGCCCGAGGTGAAATCGGCGGGGTCGAGCCGCAGGGCCGCCAGCTTTTCATAGGGCGCCAGCCCCTGAAAGGCGATGTTGTGGATGGTCAGCACGCTCGGACAGGCAACCCCCTGACGGCGCAGATAAAGCGGGGTCAGCGCCGCCTGCCAGTCATGGCCATGCATCACCCCGGGCGTCCAGCCATCGGTCAGCCCGTCGCGACAGACCGCCATCGCGGCCCAACTTAGCGCCGCGAAACGCTCCGGGTTGTCGGGGTAATCCTTGCCGTCCGGGCCGAGATAGGGCCCGCCCGTGCGGCCATAAAGATGCGGCGCATCGAGGAGCAGAAAGTCGACGCCCCCCGCCTGCCCTGCCAAAAGCCGCGCCGGACCGCCAAAGAGATCGGGCGCCGCCCAGACCACTTTTGAAGGACCGATCTTGGCCGCAAGGCCGGGATAGGCGGGCAGCATCACCCGCATCTCGACCCCAAAGGGCGCGAGCGCCAGCGGCAAGGCCCCCGCCACATCGGCAAGGCCCCCGGATTTGATCAAGGGCACCGCTTCCGAGGTGACGGAAAGAACCCTGAGTTTGCCTTCGGCCATCCGGCCCCCCTGCTGTTGGGTCTAGTCGAGTGTGGCCGCGCGCCGGTCGAGCATCGGCTGGGTGATCAGCGTCACGCCATTGTCGCTGACCCGGAACCACTTGCGATCTTCCTCCGGGTCAAAGCCGACGACAAGCCCCGCCGGAACAATCACCCCGCGATCCAGCACCACCCGGCTCAGACGTGCTGAACGATTGACCACCGAACGGGGCAGCGCCACAACCTGATGCAATTCCGCAAAGGAATGCGTCATCACCCCGGTGAACAAGAGCGACTCGCGGATCTCGGTCCCCGAAATGATGCAGCCCCCCGCCACCATCGAGGAGATTGCCAGACCGCGCCGCCCCTCTTCGTCATGGATGAATTTCGCGGGCGGCGTGATCTCGCCATAGGTCCAGATCGGCCAGCTGTTGTCGTAGATGTCCAGCTCTGGCGTGAAATCGGTCAGCGCGATATTGGCGGCATGGAAGCTGTCGATCGTGCCCACATCGCGCCAATAGGGTTTCTCGAATTCGGTGGCGGTGATGCAGCTTTCGTCAAACAGATGCGCCATCGCTTTGCCGTTTTTCACGATATCGGGGATGATATCAAAGCCGAAATCATGGCTGGAATTCGGATCTTCCGCGTCTTTCAGCAAGAGATCGCGCAGGAAATCCCAGCGGAAAACATAGATCCCCATCGAGGCCAGCGCCATCTCGGGGTTGCCCGGCATCCCCGGCGGATCGGCGGGTTTCTCAAGGAAGGCGGTGATGTTCTTCTTGTCATCCACCGCCATCACCCCAAAGGCCGA
Source organism: Phaeovulum sp. W22_SRMD_FR3 (assembly GCF_052113705.1). NCBI lineage: Bacteria > Pseudomonadati > Pseudomonadota > Alphaproteobacteria > Rhodobacterales > Paracoccaceae > Phaeovulum > Phaeovulum sp. W22_SRMD_FR3. Next base: position 13,594 of record NZ_JBGQOG010000001.1, read on the forward strand.
AGCCTCGGCGCGCGGCACGGTCAGACAGCCGATGGTGACATCCGCCCCCGTCTCGGCATGCTGGCGCAGCATCACCTCATAATCCATCTTGTAGATATGATCCCCGGCCAGGATCAGCACATATTCAATGCCATAGCTGTCGACGATGTCGATGTTCTGCGTCACCGCATCGGCGGTGCCGAGGTACCATTTGTTTTCCGCCACCCGCTGGCTGGCGGGCAGAATATCGAGATATTCGTTGCGCTCGGCGCGAAAGAACGACCAGCCGCGCTGCAAATGCCGGATCAGCGAATGCGCCTTGTACTGGGTGGCCACCGCCATTTTGCGAATGCCGGAGTTATAGGCGTTGGAGAGCGCGAAATCGATGATCCGCGCCTTGCCGCCGAAATAAACCGCCGGTTTCGCGCGCGAATCCGTCAGCTCGTTCAACCGGCTGCCCCGCCCCCCGGCCAGCACAAAGGCCATCGAGCGGCGCGCGACGCGCAGACTTTCAGTAGGTTTCATTCTTGGCCCTCCCAGACACGCCGATCCCATTCACTCATTCTGTCGCCTCCCCTCAGCCCTTGCGCAAAAACACGGTGGACAAAGGTGGTAGCGTTATCATGGCCGAAAACGGATGGCCGTTCCAAGCGATGTTTTCCGCCTCAACCCCGCCCATATTGCCGCGGTTCCCGCCGCCATAAATACCGGCATCGGTGTTCAGCACCTCATCCCAGCGCCCGCCCTCGGGCAGGCCGATGCGGTAGCCGGTGCGCTCCACCGGGGTGAAATTGCTCAGGACCGCCACCGGCGCCTCGCCCGCATCGCCCTTGCGCAGCATGCCCAGCACCGATTGCGCCGCATCATCGAGCACGATCCAGCCGAAGCCCTCGGCCCTCGTGTCATGCCGGTAGAGCGCGGGCGTGCCACGATAAAGCGTGTTCAGATCGCGGATCAGGCGCTGCATCCCCGCATGGGCGGGATCGTCCAAGAGGTGCCAATCGAGACTGATGTCATGGTTCCACTCGCGCGATTGCGCAAATTCGCAGCCCATGAACAGCAGTTTCTTGCCCGGATGCCCCCACATAAAGCCGTAGTAGGCGCGCAGATTGGCGAATTGCTCAGGCCCCTGCCCCGGCATCTTGCCCAGCATGCTGCCCTTGCCATGCACCACCTCGTCATGGCTGATCGGCAGGATGAAATTCTCGGAAAAGGCATAGTTCAGCCCGAAGGTCAGCTGATGGTGGTGATAGCTGCGGTGAATGGGCTCCTGCCGGATATATTCCAGCGTGTCGTTCATCCAGCCCATGTTCCATTTGTAACCAAAGCCCAGCCCCCCCTCATGCACAGGGCGTGAGACGCCGGGAAAGCTGGTGCTTTCTTCGGCCACGGTCATTGCGCCGGGGGCGGCCGCATAGGCCAGCACGTTCATTTCGCGCAGGAAAGCAATCGCCTCCAGATTCTCGCGCCCGCCATGGACGTTGGGCACCCATTCCCCCTCGGGGCGGGAATAATCGCGGTAGAGCATCGAGGCCACGGCATCTACCCGGATCCCGTCCACCCCATATTGTTGCAGCCAATAGAGGGCGTTGGCGGTGAGGTAATTCTTCACCTCGCGGCGGCCGTAATCATAGATCAGCGTGTTCCAGTCGCGGTGGAACCCTTCGCGCGGATCGGCATATTGATAGAGCGGCGTGCCGTCGAACCAGCCCAGCCCATGCGCATCGGTGGGGAAATGCCCCGGCACCCAATCGAGCAGCACCCCCAGCCCCGCATCCTGCGCGGCAGCGACAAAGGCCGAGAACTCGGCCGCCGTGCCATGCCGCACGGTGGGGGCGAACATGCCCACCGGCTGATAGCCCCAGCTGCCGTCATAGGGAAATTCCGAGATCGGCATCAGCTCAAGATGGGTAAAGCCCATTCCCTTGGCATAGCCCACCAGCTCGCGCGCGAGCTCGTCATAGCTCAGCCGCCGCCCGCCCTCCTCGACCTTGCGCCGCCAGGAGCCCAGATGCACCTCATAGATCGCGATCGGCGCTTCGGGCGATTGCCAGGCGGCCCGTGCCGCGCGCCGCGCCGGATCGGGGGCGGCGGGCAGGTCACGCACCACCGAGGCGGTGAGCGGCGCATGTTCGGCGCCAAAACCCACCGGATCGGCCTTTTGCGGCAATTGCGCGCCATCGTGACCCAGAAGGTCATATTTATAAAGCGCGCCCGGCATGACATCGGGCAGGAACAGCTCCCAGACCCCGGTCACCCCGCGTTTGCGCATCGGATGCCGCGCCGGGTTCCAGAAGTTGAAATCCCCCACCACCGAGACCCGAGCCGCATTCGGCGCCCAGACGGCAAAGACCGTGCCCGCCACCCCCTGATGCGTGACCGGATGCGCGCCCAGGCGCTCCCACAGCCGCTGATGTGCGCCCTCCGAGATCAGATGCTCATCCATCTCGCCCAGCACGGGGTCAAAGCGGTAAGGGTCCTCAAACACCCATTCGGCGCCGCCCCCCAAGGCGCGCAGCCTGTACTCCGCCGCGACCTCCGGCCCCGGCACATCGCCCGCAAAGAGGCCCGCGCCCAAAGGCGACAGCTCCACCGCCGTTTCGGGGTCACAGAGCATCCAGAGCCGCTCGGCCCCCGGCTGAAACACCCGCAACTGCCAGCCCGAGGCCACCGGATGCCGCCCCAGCACCGCAAAGGGCTCTCCGTGCCGCCCCGTGCGGATCGCCTGCGCCGTGGCGCTGTCGATCAAAGTCATCCGTTTCCCCCGCCTCTCGGTGCCGGACCGCCCCCCCTTCAGATCAAAGGGGTGACGTTCCAGATATCTTCCATGTAGCCCCGGATCGTCCGGTCGGAGGAGAAGAATCCCAGCCGCGCGATGTTCAGCGCCGCTTTCTTCCGCCAGAGCAGGGGCTTGGCATAGAGACTATCCACCTCGCGCTGCTGCGCATAGTAGCTTTCGAAGTCTGAGGCGCAGGCATAGGGGTCGTGGTTCCAGATCATGTCCAGAATGCCGCTGTGCCGCCCCGGATCGGTGGGCGAAAAGCGGTTTTCGGCGATCAGCTGCAAGACTTCCTGCAGGCGCGGCGAGGCCTCGATCGCGCTTCGGGCATGGCCGGGGGTGGCCAGACAGGCGCGCGCCTCGGGCGTGGTCATCCCGAACAGAAAGAAATTCTCAGGCCCCACCTTCTCGCGCATCTCCACATTGGCGCCGTCGAGCGTGCCGATGGTCAGCGCACCATTCAGCCCGAATTTCATATTGCCGGTGCCCGAAGCCTCGGTGCCCGCCGTCGAAATCTGCTCGGAGAGATCAGCGGCGGGGATCAGCACTTCCGCCATCGAGACGTTGTAATTCGCGGGATAGATGATCTGCAGCATGTCGCGGGTTTTCGGGTCGCGATTGACCACATCGGCCACATCATGGATCAGCCGGATGATGGATTTCGCCATGTGATATCCCGGCGCCGCCTTGCCGCCAAAGATCTTGACCCGGGGCACGGCACCCGAGGCCCGCCCCTCGCGCAGATCCTGCCAGAGCGCGATGGCCTCCAGCAGATTGAGGAATTGCCGTTTGTATTCATGGATGCGCTTCACCTGCACATCCACCAGCGCCTCGGGGTTCAGCACCACGCCCTGCGGTGCGAGGAGCGCGCCCATCCGCGCCTTGGCCTGCGCCTTCACCTGCCCCAGATGATCCAGAAAGCCCGCATCCTCCACCCGCGCTTCCAGCCCGGAGAGACGGTCGAGATCGGTCTGCCAGCCCTCGCCCAACTCATCCGTCAGGAGGCGGGCCAGCGGCGGATTGGCCAGCGCAATCCAACGGCGCGGCGTCACACCATTGGTTTCATTCAGAATACGCCCCGGATGCAGCGCCTCCATATCGGCAAAGACCGTGGAGCGGACGAGATCGCTGTGCAGGGCCGAGACGCCATTGACCTTATGCGCCGAGATAAAGGCCAGATTGCCCATCCGGACCGTGTCAAAGGCCACGATCTTGGTGGAAACCGGGCGTTTGGGGTGCTGCTTTTCGTGCCAGCTGTCGATCTGCTCGATGATCTGCATGTGGCGCGGCAGCACAGTGCCCATGGTCCAGGTCGACCAGGCCTCCAGCGCCTCGGGCATCAGCGTGTGGTTGGTGTAGCCCAGCGTGGCCGTGGTGATCCGCATCGCCTGATCAAAGCCCATGCCGGTGCCATCGGTCAGCACCCGCACCAGCTCTGGTGCCACAATCGCCGGATGCGTGTCGTTCATCTGGATGGCAAAGCTTTTGTGCAGCGTCTCCAGCCGCCCCCCCGCCGCGTAATGCCGCGCAAGGATGTCCTGCACCGCCGCCGCACAGAGGAAATATTCCTGCTTCAGCCGCAACTCCTTGCCCGCCTGCGTCTCATCATCGGGGTAGAGCACGCGGCAAAGTTTGCGGGCGTTCAGCTCCGCCTCGGAGGCGCCCAGATGATCGCCGCGCGAAAACTGCGGCAGATCAAAGGGCTGCGGTGCCCGCGCCTGCCAGAGCCGCAACGGGTTCACCCATTTGCCGCCATAGCCCACGACCGGCAGGTCATGCGCCTCGGCCGAGACCTGCTCGCCCGGTTCCCAATAGGGCGCGCCGTTGCGAAAGCCGACATGGCCGCCAAAACCCACCAGATACGAAGCCGAGGGACGTTCCACCAGCCAGGGCGAGGGGGTTTTCAGCCAGTCATCCGGGCTTTCCACCTGCTGGCCGCCGGCAAACCCCTGCCGGAACAGCCCATATTCATAGCGCAGCCCATAGCCGGTGGCGGCAACCCCCAGTGTCGACAGGCTGTCGAGAAAACAGGCCGCCAGCCGCCCGAGGCCACCATTGCCCAGCGCCGGGTCCGGCTCTTCGCCGATCACCGCCGCCAAGGGCACGCCCAGCCGGTCGAGCGCCAGCCCCAGCGTGTCATAAAGCCCGAGGTTCAGCGCGCAATCGCCCAAAATCCGCCCGACCAGAAACTCCATCGAGAGATAGGCGACCCGGCGCTTGCCCAAAGCCTGCGCCTCGGCCGCGAGCCAGGGCACCATCACCTTGCGCCGCAGCGCGATGGCGGTGGCGCGCTGCCAGGCCGCCGCATCCGCCGCCGCAGGCTCGATCCCCAGATCCGCCCGCAGCGCGGCCTCAATCGCCTCTGCCAGGGCCACAACCCCGACCGCCTCATCCTGCCCGCCAGCCTGAAGTTTCATCACCCATGCCCAGTTTTTCTGCATCTCCTCCGGTTTTTTCACAGAACTGACAGCGCTACCAGTTTTCCTTGCGGTTGCGGCGCCCAGCATACTACCGTTTGCTTAGAAATGAGGCATCGCAAGGCGTTGCCCACAGCTGAGGAGCATCCTGATGGTGAAGAGTTCGGACTGGTGGCGCGGCGCGGTGATTTATCAGGTCTATCCCCGCTCCTATCAGGACGACAGCGGCGATGGCATTGGCGACCTGCCGGGCATCACCCGCCGTCTGGAGCATATTGCGAAACTGGGGGTTGAGGCGGTCTGGCTTTCGCCGATCTTCCCCTCGCCGATGGCCGATATGGGCTATGACGTCTCAAACTATGTGGATATCGAGCCGACCTTTGGCACGCTCGCGGATTTCAAAACGCTGGTTGACCGCGCGCATGAACTTGGCATGAAAGTGCTGATTGATCAGGTGCTGAACCACACCTCGGACCAGCATCCGTGGTTCGCGGAAAGCCGCGCCGACAAGACCAACCCGCGCGCCGATTGGTATGTCTGGCACGACCCCTCGCCCACCGGCGCGCCGCCGAATGAATGGATGTCGGTGTTCGGCGGCTCGGCCTGGCAATGGGATGCACGGCGCAAGCAATATTACCTGCACAATTTCCTGTCCGAACAGCCCGATCTGAACTTCCTCAACCCCGATGTGCAGACGGCGGTGCTCGAGGTGTTGCGGTTCTGGTTGGAGCTGGGGGTGGATGGGTTCCGCCTCGATACGGTCAACTATTTCGTGCATGACGCGCAGCTGCGCAACAACCCGCCCAAGGTCTATGAGGATGGCGGCACACCCGGCAATCCCTATGACATGCAGATCCATCTCTATTCCAAAAGCCGCCCCGAGAATGTGGATTTCCTGAAAAAGGTCCGCGCGCTGACCGATGAATTCGAAGGCCGCACCCTGGTAGGCGAGGTGGGCGACAATGATTTCGCCATCCAGCTGATGGCGGAATACACCAAGGGCAATGACCGGCTGCACATGGCCTATTCCTTTGACATGCTGTCGGAAAAATACTCGCCCGAGCATTTCCGCAAGGTGATCGAGGGCTTCTGGCAGGGCGCGCCCGATGGCTGGCCGATGTGGTCGATGTCCAACCACGACGTAATGCGCCATGTCAGCCGCTGGAAAGATCTCGGGATCTCCGAGGCGGCGCTGGCGCAGCAGGCGATCACGCTGCTCGTGGCACTCGAAGGCTCGATCTGTCTCTATCAGGGCGAAGAGCTGGGGCTGACGGAAACCGAGCTCGACTACAGCGAGCTGACCGATCCGGTCGGCCTGCGGTTCTGGCCCGACAACAAGGGCCGCGATGGCTGCCGCACGCCAATGGTCTGGGACGAGAGCGCCTATGGCGGTTTTTCCACCGTCACGCCCTGGCTGCCGGTCAAGGCACCGCAGGCGGCGAAAGCCGTCTCGACGCAAGAGGGCGTCGCGGGCTCGGTGCTCGAGCATTACCGGGAGATGCTGCACTGGCGCCGGTCGCTGCCGGTGCTGCGGTCGGGCAAAATGGCGTTCCTGCCCGCGCAGGGCAAGGTGATGATCTTCACCCGCGGCAGTGGGGTGGAGCAAATCACCTGTTATTTCAATCTCGCGCCCAGCGCCGTCAAACTGCCCGCGCCAAAGGGTCTGACGCTGATGGCCGACGCCTCGCGCGCGACGGTGGCGGCGGGGCAGCTTGACCTCGCGCCGAATGGCTGGGCGTTTTTCAGCGCCTGAGGGATCAGGTGCAGGCGGTCAGCGCCTGCGCCAGTTCGGCCTGCACGATGGCCGAAAGGGATGCCGCCGCCGCACCACGGTCGCTGCGCTCAATGGCGCTGGCCAAAGCGCGGTGCTCGGCCACCCGGGCAGTGGCGTCAAACCCCGCGCCATGGGCCTCTGCCGCCGCCATCCCGGCCGCCACCGCCATCGACAAAGCCAGTTCCACCGTGCCGCCGACCGAGCGCAGAAACGGGTTCTGCGCGGCTTCGGCCATCACCCGGTGCAGCTCCAGCGCCGCCAAAGCATAGGGTTCGGGTGCGGTGGCACTCAGCGCCATCTGCTGCGCCCAATAGTGCAATTGCCGCAGATGATCCGCCGTGCGGTGCTGCGCCGCCAGATCCGCCACCCGCATTTCGATCACCATCCGCGCATCGAAAAGATGGGTGACAAAGGCCGCATCCTGCCGCCGCTCGAAATGCCAGAACAGCACCTGCAGATCGAACATGTTCCAGCGCCCGCGCGCCGAGACCCTGGTGCCCACCTTGGGGCGCGCCTCGACCAGCCCCTTGGCCTCAAGCGTTTTCAGCGCCTCGCGCAGCACCGTGCGCGAGACGCCGTATTGCGCCATCATCGCCGCGTCATTGGGCAGGATCTCCCCCACCGCGAACCGGCCCGAGACAATTCCCGCCCCGATGGCATTGATGACATAAGAGTGGAAGTTGCGCGCTGGTGTCGCCCCCGAGAGGGAGCGTATCAGACCTCCGGCTTCACTCACGTTGCACTTTCCAAAACGGCTTGCGCCGAGAGCCCGACGCGGAAAAGACCATGCGTTGCAGCACGATGAACAGGAACAACAGCGCGCCGATCACGATCTTTGTCCACCAGCTGGAGAGGCTGCCGTCAAAGATGATGTAGGTCTGCACCAGCCCCAGAAGCATCACGCCGATGAAGGTGCCCGCCACGAAACCATAGCCGCCGGTCAGCAGCGTGCCGCCAATGACCACCGCCGATATGGCATCGAGCTCAACCCCCACCGCGGCAAGGGGATAGCCCGCCGAGGTGTAGAAAGAAAAGACGATTCCGGCCAACCCGGCCAGAAAGCTGGAGAGCGCATAGATCTGCACCGTGGTCCGCGCCACCGGCACCCCCATCAGCGAGGCCGAGGTGGCATTGCCGCCAAGCGCATAGACGTTGGAGCCAAAGCGGGTGCGGTGCGCCAGAAGCGCGCCCAGAATGAACACCGCCACCATCAGCATGCCGATCAGGCTGAGCCGTCCGCCGCCGGGCAGTTTGAAATACATCTGCGAGACGGCCGAGTAGAAGGCGTGGCTGACCGGAATGCTGTCCTGCGTGATGACCGAGGCCGCGCCGCGTGCCAGAAACATCCCCGCCAGCGTGACGATGAAGGGCGGCACTTCGAGGTAATGGATCACCGCCCCCATCCCGGCACCGAACAGGGTGGCGACGCCCAGCGCCAGCGCAAAGGCCACGACGGGATGCAGCCCCGCCCAGGAGATCAGCACCGCCACCAGCACGCCGGTAAAGCCGATCACCGCGCCGACCGACAGGTCAATCCCGCCCGAGAGGATGACAAAGGTCATCCCCACCGCTGTGATGCCCAAAAAGGCATTGTCGGTCAGGAAGTTGCCCAAGACGCGGGTGGACCAGAGGCCGGGAAACTGGCTCATCGCCAGGAGATAGGCGATGAGGAAGATTGAGCCGGTGGCGACCAGCGGGCGCAAGGAACGGTTCATGTGGTTTTCCTTTTCACGGCGGTCTGCGGCGCTTTGGCGCGGCGGCGGGCCATCAGGCGCTGCGCCTGCGGCGATTGCAGGATCAGGATCAGGATGATCACCCCCGCCTTGACGATCAGGTTGAACTCGGGCCGGAAGCCCGAGACGAGAATGCCGGTGTTCATCGCCTGAATGATGATGGCGCCCATCACCGACATCAGGATCGAGAAACGCCCGCCCAAGAGCGAGGTGCCGCCGATCACCACTGCAAGGATGGCGTCAAGCTCCAGCCAGAGCCCGGCGTTATTGGCATCTGCGCCGCGGATATCGGCGGCAACGATCACCCCGGCAATCGCGGCACAGAGGCCGGAAAAGCCATAGACCAGCAGCAACAGCGTCTGGCTGCGCAGCCCGGCGAATTGCGCCGCCGAGCGGTTCACCCCCACCGCCTCGATAAAGAGGCCGATCGCCGTGCGCCGCACCGCGAGAATGGCCAGAAGCGCCAGCCCCGCCATGATCACCGTAGCCATCGGCAGCCAGAGGAAGGAACCAGTGCCGAGGAAAATCAGCGCGGGATCTGCAAAGGTGACAATCGAGCCTTCGGTGATCAGCTGCGCGATGCCGCGCCCGGCCACCATCAAAACCAGCGTGGCGATGATCGGCTGGATCTGCAAAAACGCCACCAGAAAGCCGTTCCAGAGACCGCAGACCACGCCCACGCCCAGCGCCGCCAGCACCGCCACCGGCATCGGCTGGCCGGAGACGACCAGCGTCGCCGCCACCGCCCCCGCCACCGCCATCACCGCGCCGACCGAGAGGTCGATGCCCTTGGTGGCGATCACCGGCGTCATGCCAATCGCCAGAATGGCCACCGGCGCGCCACGGTTCAGCACGTCGATCAGGCTGCCAAACAGCCGCCCATCCTGCAGGCTGATGTCGAAAAAGCCGGGGAACAACAGCCAGTTGAGCAGCAGGATCGCCGCCAGCGCCAGGCTTTGCGCATTGATCAGCCGCAGGGGCGAAAACCGTCTCATGCCAGAACCCCTTCGTGTTGGGCGGCGATTTCACTCACGATCACCTCCGGCGTGATATTCTCGCCGCGCAGCTCGCTGACCAATTGCCCGTCGCGCAGCACGATCACCCGGCTGGAATAGGCCACCACCTCATCGAGCTCGGACGAGATCACCACCAGTGCCAGCCCGTCATCGCGCAAACGGTTGATCGTGCGGACAATCTCGGCGTGCGCACCGATGTCGATGCCGCGGGTCGGCTCATCAAGGATCAGGAAATTCGGATCGGTCGCCAGCCAGCGCGCCAGAATTACCTTTTGCTGATTGCCGCCCGAGAGCAGCCGCACCGGCATGTCCGGCGAGGCGGCGCGGATGTCGAGCATTTCGGTAAAGCGCCCGGCAATCTCCAATTGCTCATCCCGGGTCAGCGCGCGGAACCAGCCAAGCTTGCCCTGCAACGCCACGATGATGTTCTCACGCACCGAGAGATCGCCCAGAATGCCGTCGACCTTGCGGTCCTCGGGGCAAAAGCCAAAGCCGTGGCGGATCGCCTCGACCGGGCTGGTGATGCGGGCGGGCTTGCCGCCGCAGGTCACCGAACCGCTGTCCGCCGCATCAATGCCAAACATCACCCGCGCCATCTCGGTCCGGCCCGAACCGAGAAGCCCGGCCACGCCGATCACCTCGCCCCGATGCACCTTGAGGCTGAAGGGGCGGATCTTGCCCGCGCGTCCAGTCCCTTGAAATTCCACGAAACATTCGCCTGCGGGCTGCTCAGCCGCGCCCACTTGCGCGCTGGCGGCGGCAATATCCTTGCCCAGCATCATCCGCACCACTTCCATCCGCGTGAGGCTGCTCAGGGGCTGCGTGCCCACCAATTTTCCATTGCGCAGAATGGTCACCCGGTCGGAAACCGCAAACACCTGATCGAGGAAATGCGTGATGAAAACCACGGCCAGACCCTGCGCCTTCAGGCCGCGGATCACCTCAAAGAGCTTTTCCACCTCTTCCGCATCAAGGCTGGCCGTCGGCTCATCGAGGATCAGGACCTTGCCCGACAGCTCCACCGCCCGGGCAATCGCCACGATCTGCTGCACCGCCACCGAATAGGTCGACAGCTCCGCCCGCACATCAATGTTCAGCCCGTAGCGCGCCATCATCTCGCGCGCCTCGGCCTCGATCTTGCGTTTTTGCACCATGCCCCAGCGGGTTGGTTGCCGCCCCAGAAGCAGGTTTTCCGCCACCGAACGGTTCGGCAGCAGGTTCACCTCCTGATAGACGGTGCCAATGCCGAAACGCTGCGCCTCCTGCGGATCGCGGAAACTGACGCCGCTGCCCTGCAGTACGATCTCGCCGCCATCGGGCTGATCCGCCCCGGTCAAAATCTTGATCAGCGTCGATTTCCCGGCGCCGTTTTCGCCCAAAAGCGCGTGAACCTCGCCCGCATGCAGCGCCAGATCCACCCCGTCGAGTGCGGTATGTGCGCCAAAGACCCGGGTGATCCCGCGCGCCTCCAGCACGATGTCGGATGTTGTCATCCTGTCCCCCTGCCCTGTCGGCCTCCCCGGCCGCCTGCTGTGACGATGCCGCCGCCTCTCCCCTGCCGCAAGACAGTTCCGCCGGAGACCCGAAGGCCCCCGGCGGACTGCCTCAGGTCAGGAAGGTCAGTAGCCCAAGCCCTTGCGGCGGTCGAACTCGCCCTGTGCGTCATCCGCCGGGGTGTAGAGTTTCGACTCGGTGATGATGAATTTCTCCGGCATCGTGCCATCCGCCAGATATTTCTCCAGCGCATCAAAGGCCGGGCCCGCCATGTTCGGCGTCAACTCCACCGTGGCATTCGCCTCGCCCGCGACCATGGCCGAGAAAATATCCGGCACGGCATCGATCGAGACCACCTTGATGTCGGTGCCCGGCTTCAGCCCGGCATCCTTGATCGCCTGAATGGCACCCACCGCCATGTCATCGTTATGGGCGTAAACGGCGCAGATGTCCTTGCCGCCATTCTCGGCCTTGATAAAGCCTTCCATCACTTCCTTGCCCTTCGAGCGGGTGAAATCCCCGGTCTGGCTGCGGATGATCGTGATGTTCGGCGCGGCGGCAATCGCCTCTTCAAAGCCCTGCTTGCGGTTGATCGCCGGGGTCGAGCCGACGGTGCCCTGCAGCTCAACAACCTTACAATCGGCGCCCGCTTCCGCGTCCACCAGCCATTGGCCTGCCACTTTGCCTTCGGTCACCTGGTTCGAGGCGACGGAGGTCAGATAGAGATCTTCCGGCGCATCGACGCCCCGGTCGAGCAGCACGACCGGGATATTGGCGTCTTTGGCTTCCGACAGCACATCATCCCAGCCGGTGGCGACGACCGGCGCGACCAGGATCGCATCGACGCCCTGGGCGATAAAGCCACGGATCGCCTTGATCTGGTTCTCTTGTTTTTGCTGCGCATCGGCAAATTTCAGATCGATGCCGCGCTTTTCGGCCTCTTGCTTGGTGACCGAGGTCTCGGCCGCCCGCCAGCCGGATTCCGAGCCGATCTGCGAGAAACCGACCACCAGATCCTTGGCCATCGCGGTCGAGGCGATGGTCGACGACATAAGGGTAATGAGGCCTGCGGAGACCGCAAGCAGACGCGAAGTTTTCATGATTTCCTCCCTGAAATCCCCAATGAAACCTCCTCGTTTCACCAGAGCGTGATCAAACGCTAGCAAAAGTACTATTATATGTAAAGCATGCGGAACCCGCCGAATTTCGGATGCTTGCATACCATTTCCGGCATGAGAAAACCCCGCCGGAACGCGCGTCCGGGCGGGGTTGTCCATTGATATATCTATGTCTTTTCATAAACCGCCCGCCCGCGGCCCGCGCGGCCTCCCCCCGTGCCGCAGCTGCGCGGAGGCCTGCTGCGCCGCGGCAGACTCAGGCCGCGCGGTCAGCTCTCTGCCGGACCATCGACGGGCCCATCCACCGGGCGCGGCTTGCCCTGCTCATCAATGGCGACGAAGGTAAAGGTGGCCTCGGTCACCTTCTCGCGGTTGCCATAGCGGTCGCGCAGCACCCAGGCCTCGATATGGATCCCCATCGAGCTGCGCCCGACCCGCTCGACATCGGCATAGATGCAGAGCACATCGCCCACCTTGACCGGACGGATGAATTTCATCGCATCAATGGCGATGGTCGCCACCCGGCCGCGCGCGCGGGCGCCCGCCACGATGCCCGCCGCGATGTCCATCTGCGACAGCACCCAGCCGCCGAAAATATCGCCATTCACATTCACATCCGCTGGCATTGCCAGCGTGCGCAGCTGCAATTCGCCCTGCGGGCCACCACTTTCGTCCATCGGCACCATCCCCGTTGTTTTCCAAAAGGATACGGAGGGTTTCGGGGCGCGGCAAGGGCGGCGCTGCACAACGGTCAATTCAGCCGCGGGCTGGTTCCGCCACCGGACCTGCCGCCGGCGCGCCCGGGGCCTCCTGCCCCAGCCGCCGCCGCACCAGCGCCTCCAGCGCGCGAAATCCGGCATCGGTCAGCACCGCCAGTCCGCCCACCAACAGCGCGCCCTGCGCCACAAAGGCGGTATTGCCGGTCTGCAGCCCGGCAAGGATCACCTCGCCCAAACTCCGCGCCGCCACGGTGGAGCCGAGCGTCGCCGTGGCCAGCGCGATCACCGCCGAGAGGCGCAGCCCGGTCAGCATCTGCGGCAACGCCAGCGGCAATTCCACCTGCCAGAGCCGCTGGGCCGGGTGCATCCCCATCCCATCCGCTGCCTCGCGCACCGCAGCGGGCACGCCCAACAGGCCGGTCAGCGCCGTCTCGAAAATCGGCAAGAGCGCATAGAGAAAAAGCGCGATCAACGTCGGCACCGTGCCAAAACCAAAGACCGGGACCGCCAGCGCCAGCACGGCGACGGGTGGAAAGGTCTGGCCCAGATTGGCCAAGAGCCGGGCGAGCGGCAGGAAATCGCGCCCGCCCGCGCGGGTGGTCAGCACGGCAAGGCCAATGCCCAGCACCGCCGCCGCCGACACCGCCACCCCCACCAGCACCAGATGCCCCAGCATCAGCGACCAGAGCGGCGTTTGCAGATAGATCGGCGCCGCACCATAGCGGGTGAGCGGCGCAAACACCGGCGCAAAGGCCTCGGGCCGCGCCAGAAAGGCCAGCATCGCCACCGCCACCCCGCCGCGCAGCCAGACCGCTCTCATGCCACGCCCCCGGCATCGAGAGGCCGCCCGCCCGCCGCCTCCAATGCGGCGCGGGTCACCCGGCCAATCACCACCCCGTCACGGCTGACCGGCAGCGCGCTGCGTCGCGACCAGAGGCATTCGGCCAGCGCCGCCCGCATTGAGGCATCCACCGCCATCGCGGGGCCCTCGGCGGGGCCCGCCTCGACCAGCGTCGCCAGATCCTGCACCCCCAACAGCCGCAACGCCGGATCGCCGCTGCCCAGAAGGTCGCGGACGAACGCATTGGCGGGCGCGGTCAGCAGCTCTGCCGGGCGGGCGTATTGCTGCAACCGCCCTTCGGCCATCACCGCGATCCGGTCGCCCAGCGTCAGCGCCTCCTCCATGTCATGCGTGACGAGCACGATGGTGGTGCCCAGCCGCCGCTGCAGCGCCCGCAGATCGGCCTGCGCCCGCGCCCGCAGGATCGGGTCGAGCGCGCCAAAGGGCTCATCCATCAGCAGGATCGGCGGATCCGCGGCCAGCGCCCGCGCCACCCCCACCCGCTGCTGCTGCCCGCCCGAGAGCGCCTGCGGCATCCGGTCCCGGTAGAGGGCGGGGTCGAGGTCAAACAGCGTGAGCAGCGCATCGACCCGCGCCCGGATCCGCGCCCGGTCCCAGCCGAGAAGGCGGGGCACGGTGGCGATATTCTCGGCCACGGTGCGGTGCGGAAACAGGCCATTGCCTTGAATGGCATAGCCAATCCCCCGCCGCAGCTCTTGTGCGGGCAGCGCGGTGTTGGGCTGGCCATTGATGCGCACGAGGCCGGTGCTCGGCTCGACCAGCCGGTTGATCATCCGAAGGAGTGTGGTCTTGCCGGAGCCGGAGGTGCCGACGATCACCGCAATCTCGCCCTTTGCCACGGTCAGGCTCACGCCCTCCACCGCCATGCGGTCCCTGTAGCGGCGGCCCAGATTTTCCAGCTCAATCATGCGCCTCTCCCTTCCCCCGGGGCGCTGCGCCCGCGCCGCGCCCATTCGGTGCCCGCGTCCAGCAGCACCGCCGCCGCCAGCGCCATCACCACTGTCGGCAGCGCCCCCAGCATCACCAGATCCGGCGCGGTCTGGCTCAGCCCCTGAAACACGAACACGCCAAGGCCACCGCCGCCCACCAGCCCGGCGATCACCGCCAGCCCGATGTTTTGCACCAGAACCAGCCGCAGCCCGGTGAGGATTGCGGGCAAGGCCAACGGCAGCTCCACCTGCCAAAGGCGCTGCCGCGCGCTCATGCCCATACCATCTGCCGCCGCCCGCACCGCCCCGGGCACCGCCTGCAGCCCCGCCAGAACCGAGGCCACCACCGGCAACAGCGCATAGATCCAGAGCGCCAGAAAGGCCGGGGCCGGGCCGATCCCCGCCACCCCCAGCGCCGCCAATCCGGGCCAACTGGCCGCGAGCCAGGCCAGCGGCGCGATCATCAGGCCAAAGAGCGCCATCGAGGGCACGGTCTGCACCATGTTCAGCCCCGCCAGCAGCCCCTCGCGCAGGCGGGGGCGGCGCTGCGCCCAGATCCCCAGCGGCAGGCCGACCATGAGGGCCATCGCCACCGACGACAGCGCCAATGCGGCGTGCACCTGCAGCGCCTGCACAAAGGCCGCCTCGCGGCTCGCCGCCTCGCGCAGGACCGACAGATCGCGCCAAAGGCCCGAGCCGATCATGAGCGCCAGCGCCGCCAGCGCCAGTGTCAGCGCCAGAACCCGGCCGCCGGGCCGCAGGCGCTCGCGGGCCAAAGCATCGGCCAAGGCCAGCCCCAGCGCCGCCAGCAGCAGCCAGAACCCTGCCCCCGGCGAGACGCGGGCATAGCCATTCTCGGGGGGCAGCAGATGCCGCGCGGCAAGACCGATCGCCACGCCCTGCCCCACAAGCCCCAGCGCCGCCGCCAGCAGCCGCAGACGCGGCGCCCCCCGCCAGAGAAACAGCCCCGCCAGAACCACCAGCGCCAGCAGCGCCAGCCCGGCGCCAGGCTGCGGCAGCGCCTGCCAGAGCGGCACCCCCTGCGGCGCCGCGATCCGGTTCGGCCGCAGCAGGGCAAACGGCAAAAGCCCCGGCGCCAGAATCAGCGCCAGAGCAATCACTGACCCCAGCCGGTCGAGCCTCTTAATGGACAAAGCCCTTGGAGAGCAGGAAGTCATGCGCCACCTGAGCCGCAGGCTCGCCGCCCACCTGCACGCGGCCATTCATCTCTTGCAGGGCCTCCAGATCCAGCGCGGCAAAGACCGGGGTCAAGATCCCCTCGATCTGCGGATATTCCGTCAGCACCGCTTCGCGCACCAGGGGCGCCGGCTGATAGATCGGCTGCACGTTCTTGTCATCCGCAAGCACCACCAGATCGGCCGCCGCAATGCCGCCATCGGTGCCGTACACCATCGCCGCATCCGCGCCCGAGGTCTTTTGCGCCGCCGCCGCAATCGTCGCCGCCGTGTCGCCGCCCGAGAGGGTGATCAGCTGATCCGGGCTGAGCGTGAAGCCATAGGCCTCCTGAAACGCGGGCAGTGCCGAGGCCGAGGTGACGAACTCCGAACTCGCCGCCAGTTTCACCGTGCCCCCTGCCGCGACATAGGCGCCAAAATCGCTGAGGCTTTTCAGCCCCTTCGCTTCGGCCAGGTCCCGGCGCAGCGCAATCGCCCAGGTGTTATTGGCCGAAGCCGGGGCCAGCCAGACGATCTTGTTGGCGTCATAATCCAGCTTTTTCACCGCCTGATAGGCGCCGTCGGGATCTTTCCAGACCGGGTCATCCGCCTGATTGAAGAAGAAGGCGCCATTGCCGGTATAGTCCGGATAAATGTCGACCTGCCCCTGAATGATCGCCTCGCGCAGGATCGGGGTGGCGCCCAACTGGATCTTGTCCACCACCGGAATCTCGTTGGTTTTCAGCATCTCCAGAATGATATTGCCCAGAACCCCGCCCTCGGTATCGATCTTGGAGGAGACGGTGACATCGGCAAAAGCGCCGGTGGTGACAGCAAGGCCCAGCCCCAGTGCCAGAAGCGCGGGCGCGCGGAACATCGGTTTTTGCATCGTTTTCTCCCTCTCGTTGGCCCCAAGGTAGTCCACCCATCCCGGCGGGCAAAGATTTTCCTGACCTTTTTGCGCGCACCACTCCCTGTGCGGCGCTGAGCGGCCAGAGGGCGCGCCGCCCAGTCAGATTTCTAAATCCTAGTAAAAGAATCAGGCTTTACAAACCTGAGCGAACAAGTCATCTTTTTCAGGCCAGTCACGAGACAAGCCCCAAGCGAAAGGAGACCGGAATGAACATGATGCCACAGCCCGTCCCCCTGCGGGCTGTCCCCGCGGCCTCTGCGCCCGAACCGTCTGCCCGCGAACCGGGCCCAAAGCGCCCCGGCGCCGGGCCGGATCTGCGCGACATGCTGCAGATGCTGCTGGCCGGAATTTTCCCCTCGGCGGAGGGGTTGGAAATGATGCTGGACCGTATCGAGAGGATGCCATGACCCTGAGCGACCCCCAAAGTTTCACCACCGGCCTGCCGGTGCATGATGCGACCCGCCTGACCGACGGCGGCGCGCAGGCGCATATCATGCTGCACGGGCAGGTCTATACGCTGCGCATCACCCGCGCGGGCAAGCTGATCCTGACCAAATAAATCCCGCGCCTGATGTGCGCCAAGGCTGCCCGATGCGGCGCAGGTGGTCTCCCGCCTGCGCCGCATCGGGCGTGACGCGGGTCCGGGCGGGGGTCTGACCAGACCAGCACCGCATGCCAGTTCCACGGCCTGCCGGATCCACTGCTTGCCGGACCCAGGGCACCGCCTGTCAAAGTCCCGCCGCATGCCGGACAGTCACCGCTGCGCTGATAGGGTAGCATCCTGTTCAGGCAGGGCACTGGCAGGCGAGGCACTGGCAGGCGGGGCACTGGCACGCCGGGCGCAGGGCTGAACCCGCTCTCCCATCGTCAAAACCCTTGCGCTCCGCCTTCACGCACTGCGGGCGGGCGGCGCAGTGTCTGACGATCCGGGAGGATATGGGGAGAGGATCTGGAGCGGGCGGCGGGAATCGAACCCGCGTCTTTAGCTTGGAAGGCTAAGGTCTTACCATTACACAACGCCCGCGCTGCGCCCTGTCATAACGGCATCGCGCGCGGGGTTCAAGCATCTGCTGCATCACCGCGCGCAAGATCCTGCGCGGCCCGCCCCTCCCCCTTTGCGGCGACCCGCAAAGGGGCACAACGGCCACACGGCACGGGCCGGGAGTTCCTGTGCCGCGCGGGGCAGACCGGCGCGCGGGGTCCGGGCAGAGCGCGCGGCTGCCGCATCCGGGTGAGGCGTGCAAAGACGCCCTGCCTGCTTTGCGGTCGCGGCGGGAACGGGCATGAAAAAGGGCACGCGACCTTGGCCGCGTGCCCTGAATATCGGATGCGTGCCCGTCATTTACGGGTGATGCGCCCGTCCACATAGGGGGTATAGCCGTTCGATTTGGCCAGATATTCCGCCGTCACATCGGCCAGATCGGGGCCGAAGTCATAGGCATTCGACGATTCGGTGTCGAACACCTTGTAGCCGTCACCGCCGGTGCGCACATAATTGTTCGACACCAGCCCATAGACCTTTTCCGGATCCAGCGGCACGAAGGCGTCACCCTCGGCCACCATCACATCCGAGATCCGCTCGCCCGCCGGTTTCGTCGGGTCAAAGGCGAATTTGATCCCCGCCACCTGCGGGAAACGGCCGCCGCCCTCTTCCACCTGGCTCACCCCGTTTTCCAGCGCCGCCAGCACGGTCGAGCCCTTGGCCTGGAAGGTCGAGAGCGTGTTCTGGAACGGCAGCACGGTCAGCACTTCGCCCATGGTCACCTGCCCGCCATCGATCGAGGCGCGCACACCGCCACCGTTCTGAATGGCGATCTGCACGCCCTGCGCCTTCACCCGGTCCAGCATCGCATCGGCAATCAGATTGCCCATCGGGCATTCGGCCGAGCGGCAGAGATCGCGGCTGCCGTCGATCTGATCGGCACTTTCCGCGACGATCTTGTTGCGGATCTCTTCCAGCGGCTTGGCCAGCTCGGCGATCCGCTCGACCGTGGGCTGGTCCTGCACCACCTCACCGTTCATGATCAAAGGCTCGCCCGAGGCTTCCTTGACCACGCCCGCATCGTCAAACACTACCTTCAGCTCGCCCAGAAACTTGCCATAGGCATAGGCCGAGACAATCGCGGTGCCGTTGACCATCGTCGGATAGGGCCCTTCGGCCTTCTCGTCGGTGTTCGACAGATAGGTATTGGTGTGCCCGCCGACGATCACGTCCACCCCGGTGGTGCCCGCCGCGACCTTCTTGTCCACCGCATAGCCCGAATGGCTGAGCACGATGATCTTGGTCACCCCTTCGGCGGTCAGCTTGTCCACCTCGGCCTGCACCGCATCCACCGGATCGGTGAAGACGATGTTCTTGCCCGGGCTCGACAGCTCATCCGTGTCCTGCGGCGTCAGGCCGATCAGGCCCAGCTTTTCGCCGTTCTTCTCGATGATGGTCGATTTCATCAGCTTGCCGGCCAGAGCCTTTTCGCCCGAGACATCGGCGTTGGACATCAGCACCGGAAACGACACCGCCTCCATAAAGCCCGCCAGCACCTCCGGCCCGTCGTCAAATTCATGGTTGCCCACCGTCATCGCGTCATAGCCGAGCTTGTTCATGAACTCGGCGGCCATCTTGCCCTTGTAATAGGTGTAGAACAGCGAGCCCTGAAACTGATCGCCGCCATCCACCAGAATCGCGTTTTCATCGCGCGCGCGCGCCTCGGTCACCGCAGTGACCAGCCGGGCCGAGCCGCCAAAACAGTCATCCGCCGCCGCATCTTCGGCAGAACAGGGGCCGTCATATTTCGAAATCGGCTCAAACCGGGAGTGGAAATCATTGGTATGCAGGATGGTCAGCGTATAATCCGCCGAAGCGGCACCGGCAGTCATCGCCAGAATGGCGGCCGAGGTCAGCAAACGAAGGGACATGGAATCCTCCTGAGAAAACGATCGTGTTACGATGCTGTTACAATGGCGGTCTGTCAAAGCCTCAGTCCTACGCTGACCTAGCGGCATGAAATGACGCGGCCGTGACATTGTGCAGGCCGCAGGCAGCAAACCAAGGATTGACCAATTTCGGGGCACAGGGCATTTGAACGCCATGCAGATTTACAAAATCCTCCGCCGCCCCGAATGGGATGCCTTTGTCGCCGCCGGTGAATTCGCCGGGGCGCCGGTCGATCTGGCCGATGGCTATATCCATTTCTCCACCGGCACCCAGGTGGTTGAGACGGCCGCCAAGCATTTCGCCACCGAAAGCGATCTGGTGCTGGTGGCCTTTGACAGCGACGCGCTCGGCGCCTCCCTGAAATGGGAACCCTCGCGCGGCGGCCAGCTCTTCCCGCATCTTTACCGGGCGTTGCAGATCACCGAGGTGGTCTGGGACACCTCGCTCCCGCTCGGCCTCAGCGGCCATATCTTTCCCGAGGGCAGATTGTGAAATTCTTTGAGACGATCGGGCTTGCTGCCCTGCACCGGCTGGATCCGGAAACCGCGCATGGCCTGTCGATCCGCGCGCTGAACGCGGGTCTGGCACCGCTGCCGGGGGTGATCACCTCGCCGCGGCTGGCGACCACGCTGGCGGGACTGCAGCTGGCCAATCCGGTCGGCCTCGCGGCTGGCTTTGACAAGAACGCCACCGCCACCGCCCGGCTGATGCAGGCGGGCTTTGGCTTTGTCGAAGTGGGCGCCGCCACGCCGCGCCCGCAGCCCGGCAACCCGAAGCCGCGGCTGTTCCGGCTGACCGAGGACCGCGCCGCGATCAACCGTTTCGGCTTCAACAACGAGGGCGTCGAGGCCATTGCCCTGCGTCTGGCGGCGCGCCCGGCGGGCGTGCCGGTCGGCCTCAACCTCGGGGCCAACAAGGACAGCGCCGACCGCGCTGCCGATTTCGCCCGCGTGCTGGCGGTGGCGGGGCCGCATGTGGATTTTGCCACCGTCAATGTCTCTTCGCCCAACACCGAAAAGCTGCGCGATCTGCAGGGCAAGGCCGCGCTCTCCGCGCTGCTGAAAGGCGTGACCGAAACCCGCGACAGCCTCGCGCGCCGGATCCCGGTCTTCCTGAAAATCGCCCCCGATCTCAGCCCCGCCGAACTGGAGGATCTGGCCGAGGTTGCCATGACCGCCAAGATTGACGCGATCATCGCCACCAACACCACTTTGGCGCGGGATGGTCTGAAAAGTGCACATTCAGGCGAAATGGGCGGCCTCTCCGGCGCGCCTTTGTTCGAAAAGTCCACGCGTGTCCTGGCCCGGCTGTCGCAGCTCACCCATGGCAAAGTGCCCCTGATCGGGGTGGGCGGCATCAGCAGCGCCGAACAGGCCTATGAAAAGATCCGCGCAGGTGCGAGCGCCGTGCAGCTCTACACCGCCCTCGTCTATGGCGGCATTTCACTGGTCGGCGAGGTGGTGCGCGGCCTTGATGCGCTTCTGGCCCGCGATGGTTTCGCCGCTGTTTCCGAAGCGGTGGGCACCGGCCGCGCCGACTGGCTCTGAAATGACCACGATCTGGCACAACCCGCGCTGCAGCAAATCCCGCGCCACGCTGGCGCTGCTGACGGAAGCGGGGATCACGCCGCAGATCCGGCTCTATCTGCAGGATCCGCCCAGCGTTGCGGAGCTGCAAGAGGCCCTCACCGCCCTTGGCCAACCCGCCCTCAGCCTCCTCCGCGTCAAAGACGCACCCAAGGACCTCGCCACCGCCCCCGAGGCCGAGATTCTCGCGGCCCTCGCCGCAAACCCGGCACTGATCGAGCGCCCCCTCGTGCTGCACGAAAACCGCGCCGCCCTCGGCCGCCCCCCCGAAGCGGTTCTGACCCTCTTCCCCTGAAGTCATTGCTTCGGCACAAATATCCTCGGGGGGAGGCCGCAGGCCGGGGGGCAGACAGCCCCCCCCTCGCCCGCGTCGCAAGCACGCCCCTAGCCGTTCAGATCCTTTTGCAGCCGCCCATGCCGCCGCGCCTCGGCCAGAAACCCGCCAAAGGTCTCAATCCCCTTGGCCTGCAGCGCCGGGATCAGCCGCAACAAGACCTCCGCCGTCGCCCGCGTATCTCCCAGCGCCGTGTGCCGTTCCTCCTCGGGAATCGTGATCCCCAAACGATGGCTCAGCGCGTCGAGTGAGTGATCCGCGCCCGGGCCAAAGACCACCGCCGACAAGAGCACCGTGTCCAGAATCGGGTGATCAAAACGCAGGCCCAATGCAGGTTCAACCTGCCGCAGAAAGGCCATGTCAAAGGGCGCGTGATGCGCCACCAGCACCGCGCCTTCCGCGAAGCGGTGAAAGCGCCGCGCCACCTCGGGAAAGGCGGGCGCGCCCACCAGCATCCCGTCGCTGATCCCATGCACCGCCGTGGCCGAGGCCGGCACCCGCCGCCCCGGATCCACCAATGTGTCAAAAACCTCGCGCGCGATCAGCCGCCCGTTGACGATCCGCAGCGCCGCGATCTGCACCACCGCATCGCCCTGATCGGGGCGCAGCCCGGTGGTTTCGGTGTCAAAGACCACGAAGGTCAGATCCTCCCAGCGCCGGTCCGCCAGCGCGGTCAACGCGGTTTTCTCCAACAGCGCAAAATCATAGACCAACTCCCGCGACAGCGGGGCATAGGCCTGCGGGGCCCGCCGCGCCTCGCGCAGAGGCAGCACCAGCGCGGCGGTGCCGCGCCCCGCCTCGGGCCAGATCTCGGTGCCATGCCGCGAGAGCACCGCGCGCCCGGTCAACTCCGGCAGGGACGGCTCCAGCGGCTCGGCCAGGAGCGCCTCCAGCCGGGCAATCGGCAGCGCCGCGCCGTGCCAGTCCAGCCGGATCAGCGCCCCGGCCCCCTCCTCGCTCAGGCTCAGCCGCAGATCCGCCCCCTCCAGCCGCCTCACCAGATGCGCGAGCAGCAGCACCAGCTCAAACCCGTCGCCGCGCAGCAAAAGATCGGCCACCTCGGTGGTGACCCCGCGCCCGGCCCGCGCGGTCACCGCCTCGATCAGATCCGAGGCACGCAAGACCGGCAGCGGCGCGGCACTGGCGCGGCAGGCCTCTTCACGCGCCGCCAGATCGGCCAGCGCCTGCGTCAGCGCCGAAATCTCGGACCGCAACGCCGCCGCATCCGGCGCGGGCAGCTCGACCATCGCCTGCAAGGCCGCCACCGGCCGCCGCAGCCGCTCTGACATCTCGGCCACCAGCCCCTCGCGCGCGGCGTGCTGCGCCAGATCCTGCGTCACATCGCGCAACGTCAGCAGATAGCCCTGCCCGCCCGCCTCGGCCCAGAGCCGCATCCGCGCGGCCAGAATCCGGCTGCCATCGGCGCTGGTGCACAAGAGATCCGAGGCCGCCTCGGGGTCCGCCCCGGCGCAAAGCCGGGCATGGGCATGCAGGATCGGCCCGGCCACAAGATAATCGGTCAGCCGCCGCGCCAGCCCCGGCGCCGCCGCGGCGGTGTTCAGCAGATCGAGCGCCATCGCATTGTAAAACACCAGCTGATGATCGCTGCGGCACAGGACCACCCCCACCGGCACATCCGCCAACAACCCGGAAAGGCGCCGCTTTTCCGCCGCAAGCTGCGTGGTTTGCTGTTCCACCGATGCCGCCAAGGCCCCGCGCAGCCGGGTCAGCTCGCCCCCGAGCGCCCGGGCCGCGGGCACCAGATCGCCCAGATAGCGCAGCTGATCGAGGCCCGCCGCCGTCTCACCCGCCTCCGGATGGCTCTGCGCGCGCATCGCCCCCGCCAACCGCTCCAGCGGCTGCGCCAGATATTCGTCAAAAAGATACCAGATGCCGCTGACCGCCAGCGCGATGCCAAAGCCCGCGACCACGCCGCCGATCCAGAATCCATCCGCCGCCGCAGGCAGGCCCAGATGGCGGTAGCCCGCATAAAGCCCCGCCGCCAGCAGAAGCCACACCCCGGCCAACAGCCCGGAGAACAACAGAAATATACGCCGCCGCAGCGGCAGCCGCCGCACAAGGGGGCGCAAGAGCGCGGTGATCATGCGGCCCCGCCCGAGGCCGCGCCACCTGACGGGTCACCTCCCGTCGGATCGGTTCCCGCGGCAGATCCGGCCCCCCCGCCCGGGGCCGTCAGCTGCATCAGCCGCTGCACTTCGGCGCGCAATTCGCGCAGCTCGAACGGTTTGGCAATGAACCCATCCGCCCCGAGCGCCAGCCCCTTGCGCCGCTCCATCGCCGAGCCGCGCGCGGTCATCATCAGGATGCGCACCGCCGCCAGACCGGGATCGGCGCGCATTTCCTGACAGATCTCATAGCCCGAAACCTCGGGCAGCATGACATCGAGGAGCACGAGATCGGGCCGCTCGGCGCGGATGCGGGCCAAAGCCCCGGCACCGCTGGCCATGCGGCTGGCGGTAAACCCTTCGCGGGTCATCAGATAATCCAGCGCGACGGCGATATTATCCTCATCCTCGACGATCAGCACGCGCGGCGGTTCCATCGCCTATCCTTTCCGGCAGGCCGCCATCAGCGCGGCATCATCGGCAGGCAGTGGCACCCAGACGGCATCGCGCACATCGCCCTCGGGCGTCATCGCCGCGCCTTCGATCAGATCGGCGCGGGCGTTGGCGGCACAGTCAAAGGCCACCGGCACCCGGCGGGTGGGCGTCCAGCGCTGCACCAGCATGATCTCTGCCGCGACCAGATCCGGATGCAGTTCCGAGCGCAGCACCTGCCGCTGATCCAGCGCCATGAAGCGGGTGGTGATCGGCGCGAGATAGGTCCAGGGCCGCCAGGGCGCGCTGTCGCTGGCCGTGCGCAGCACCTCCACCTCGGGCGGCAGCTCGGCGCGCACGCGGGGGAACCAGCTGTATTCATTCCAGACCGAAAACGCGATCATCGCCAGACCGATGGCGGCGGGCAGGCTCCATTTCGGCAGCCGCTTTCCGGTCAGGTGATTGAGCGCAAAGGCGATGCAAAAGGCCAGAACCCCCACGGCCAGCATC
This sequence comes from Phaeovulum sp. W22_SRMD_FR3, assembly GCF_052113705.1. NCBI lineage: Bacteria > Pseudomonadati > Pseudomonadota > Alphaproteobacteria > Rhodobacterales > Paracoccaceae > Phaeovulum > Phaeovulum sp. W22_SRMD_FR3. The sequence continues at coordinate 38,422 of NZ_JBGQOG010000001.1, forward strand.
GAAATCAGATCCATTGTCATATGTCAGTCCTATCCTATTGCGCCTTTGCCGTGCCCTGCCGCCGATTGCATCGTGCGCACCACCACGAAGGCGTCGCGCAGATGGCTGCGTTCAAAATCGGAGAGATCCGACGGGGCCAGGTAATTGTCGGGCCTGCGCCCGGATTTGACCAGTACGGCCTGACTTTCCAACCGCATGGACGCGATCAGATCATAGGCCTCGATCAGGTCGCGCGCGCCGGTGACCGAGATCACCCCCGCCTCCTCCGCCCCCTGCAGCCGGGCACGGGTGTTGGCGGGCGACAGCCGTCCCTGCAGCGCATAGATGCGCGCGAGATCGGTCACCGGCACGACGCCGTTCATCTTCATGTCGATATGGTTGCGGTGCTCGCCCGAGCGGATGGTGGCAAAGCCGCGGATAAGCCCCAGAGGCGGCGTGTGTTTCAGCGAATTGCTGATCATATGCGCCACGAAGATCGAGTTCTTGGCTGCCATCTCCAGCGTCTCGGCTTGAATCTCGGCGAAGAGACTGGCGGCACCGCCGATCGGGCGCAGATCGAACATCACGCTGGCCAGCATCTGCGCCTCGCCATCCGGGCGGGCGATCCAATGGCGGAAATAGTCGCGCCAGACCTGCGCGGGCTGGCACCAGCGCGGCGTGGTCGCCATCATCTCGCCGGGGCAAAAGACATAGCCGCATTCGTTCAAACCATCGCTGACAAAGGCCGCAAGGTTCTGAAAATACGGCATATCCTCTGGCGTCACGCTGTCATCCAGGATCATGCAATTGTCTTGGTCCGAGACGCCCGACTGCTCTTGCCGCCCCTGGCTGCCACAGGCGAGCCAAAGATAGGGCACCGGCGGCGGGCCAAAGGCCTCTTCGGCCAGCGCCAGCAGGCGGCGGGTCACCGCATCGGCAATATCGGTGATGCGGCGGGTGATCACCTCATGCCGGTGATTGCCGCCAACCAGCTGCGCCAAGAGCTGCGGGATCCGCGCGGTCACCTGCGCCATTTGCGCCGCATCCCGCGCCCCCGCCACCTCATGCACCAGCATCGCCGAGGACACCGCCTGAAACCGCGTCAGATCGGTCTGGGTGATCATGCCGATGAAATGCCCCTCATCGGTGATCGGCAGATGCCCGATCCGCCGCTCGAGCATCAGGGCCAGCACATCGCCCCCCAGCGCATTTTGCGTCAGCGACACCGGATTTTGCGTCATCACCTCGGCCACCGGCGTCGCGGGATCGCGGTCTTCGGCCAGCACCTTGTTCGACAGATCGCGCTGGGTGACGATGCCGAGAAGCTGCCCATGCGCAAGCCCGTCCTGCGTCACCCCCAGCGAAGAGACCGCCGCGTCGCGCATCAGCCGCGCCGCCACCGCCACGCTGGCGTCAGGGGCACAGGCCAGCGGTGCGCGGGCCAGAATATCGGAGACTTTCATCAGCGCGAAATCCGCCGCCCGCGGCTCTCCCGCGCGGCTGCGGTTGAAGAACCGCGCAAAGGCGTCCGAGCTGTCGATCAGGCGCCGGAAATCATCGGCGGGCAGCATCAGCACCACGCTCGGCTCGCTCGCGCGGGCGGTGGTGGCGGCCAAGCCGTCGCGCAGCAGGCCGCGCTCGCCAAAGCTGTTGCGCGCGCTCAGGAGCGACACCAGCGCGCCGTTGCGGTCGGTGATTTCCACCCCGCCGCTCTTGATCAGAAACAGCCCGCCCAAGGGCTCGCCAAAGGCATAGATCAGGGCACCGGGCAGATATTCCCTGCGGCTGAAGGAACGGGCGACACGCGCCAGCTCGTCGGGCGGCAGATTGTCATAGGGATGCACCGTCTGCAAAAAGGCGGTTACGGCCGGATGGGTCTCGGTCATCTCGGGGCCTCCCTCGGGATCTTGGTGGGCGCGCCCCCCGCGGGGGACGCGCCGTTGATGTCAGGGGTTTGCCCCCGGTTTTACTTAGTGATGCGAGGCTTGGCCCGCACCGCGCGGAATGCGGATCGATTCCACCAGTTCCTGAATTTCCACCGGCGGCTCTTCGGTCGCATTCGACACGACATAGGCGACGATGAAGTTGATCAGCGCGCCCACCGCCCCGAAGGAGGTCGATTTGATCGACAGCAGCAGCGGGTCGGCATCGGTGAAGCTGTTGGTGCCTTCCACGAAGAACCAGCCTTTGTGCAGGAAGATGTAGACGATGGTGACCAAGAGACCGGTTACCATCCCTGCCACGGCGCCCTTGTTGTTGATGCGCTTCGAGAAGATGCCCATCATCAGTGCCGGGAAGATCGAGGCTGCGGCCAGGCCGAAGGCCAGTGCCACGGTTTGCGCCGCAAAGCCCGGAGGGTTGAGGCCGAGATAGGTGGCCACCACGATCGCCACGCCCATCGAGACACGCGCGGCCATCAGCTCGCCTTTTTCCGAGATGTTCGGGTTCAGCTGGCCTTTGATCAGGTCATGGCTGATCGCCGAAGAGATCGCCAGCAGAAGGCCCGCTGCTGTCGAAAGTGCCGCCGCCAGACCACCGGCCGCCACCAGCGCAACCACCCAACCCGGCAGTTTCGCGATTTCGGGGTTGGCCAGAACCATGATGTCATTGTTCACGGTCAACTCCGAGCCTTTCCAGCCGCGTTCGGTTGCGGTGGGTTCATAGGCGGCGGATTTGTCGTTGTAGAACTGGATCAGGCCGTCGCCGTTCTTGTCTTCGAATTTCAGAAGACCGGTGACTTCCCAGTTCTTCATCCAGTCCGGGCGGGCTTCATAGGAAACCGGAGCCTCCGAAGTGCCGTTCGGGTAGATGTTGTCGATCAGGTTCAGACGCGCCATCGCACCCACGGCCGGGGCCACGAGATAGAGCAGCGCGATGAAGACCAGCGCCCAGCCCGCCGAGGAGCGTGCATCGGCCACTTTCGGCACGGTGAAGAAGCGGACGATGACGTGCGGCAGACCGGCGGTGCCGATCATCAGCGACATGGTGAACAGGAAGGTGTTCAGCATGGTGTCATGCGCACCGGTGTAGCTGCCAAAGCCGAGATCGGTGACGACCTGGTCGAGCTTGGCCAGCAGCGGCATGCCCGAGGCGGTATGCTCGGAGAACAGGCCGATCGGCGGCAGGGCATTGCCGGTCAGTTGCAGCGAGATGAAGACCGCCGGGATCGTATAGGCGATGATCAGCACGACATATTGCGCCACCTGCGTGTAGGTGATGCCCTTCATGCCGCCGAGAACGGCGTAGAAGAACACGACCGCCGCGCCGATGTAGAGGCCGGTCGAGGATTTCACCTCGAGGAAGCGCGAGAAGGCAACGCCCACCCCGGTCATCTGGCCGATCACATAGGTGACCGAGGCCACGATCAGACAGATCACGGCCACCATGCGGGCGGTCGGGCTGTAGAAACGGTCGCCGATGAATTCCGGCACGGTGAACTTGCCGAATTTGCGCAGGTAGGGTGCCAGCAACATCGCCAGCAGCACATAGCCACCGGTCCAGCCCATCAGATAGGTCGAGTTGTCATAGCCAACGGCGGCGATCAGGCCCGCCATCGAGATGAACGAGGCGGCGGACATCCAGTCGGCGCCGGTCGCCATGCCGTTCAGCACCGGATGCACGCCGCGGCCCGCGGCATAGAACTCCGCGGTCGAGCCGGCACGGGCCCAGATCGCGATCCCGAAGTAGAGTGCGAATGTCGCGCCCACCACGAGCAGGTTGAGGGTAAATTGATCCATGGTTCCGCTGCTCCCTTATTCGTCCACGCCATGTTCCTGGTCGAGCTTGTTCATGCGCGCGGCATAAACAAAGATCAGCACCAGAAACACGAGGATGGCACCCTGTTGGGCAAACCAGAAACCAAGGTCGGTACCGCCGACCGCGATGCCCGACAGCATCGGGCGCAGCAAAATGCCAAAGCCGAATGAGCACAAGAACCAGATGACCAGCGAGATGCGGATCATAGAGATATTGGCTGCCCAATAGGCATTGGACGAAGACTTCTCCGCCATTGTCGTTACTCCCTGTTGTTACCTCCGGATGCAGCCCCCGCTCCTCTTGGGGGCCACATCCCTCCCCCTCAGGCTGAGAGACCCGTGACCACACGGCCAAGGCTCGACCGGACGGTGTCGATGTCAGCCATCGCATCCACCCGGTGCAGCACGCCTTGCCGGTCATAATGGGCAATCAGCGGGGCCGTCTGGGCGTGGTAGGCTTTCAGCCTTTGTCGCGCCGTTTCGGCCGTATCGTCAGCCCGCCGTTTGAACGACAGGCTGCCGCATTTGTCGCAAACCCCGGCCTGGGCCGGCTGTTTGAATTCATCATGATAGCCTTCGCCGCAGGCGGCGCAGGTATAGCGCCCCGCCACCCGGGCGATCATCGCCTCATCTTCAACCTCAAGGCTGATCGCGGCGCCGATGCTCTGACCCGCCTCGGCCAAAAGCGCATCCAGCGCCGCCGCCTGCGCATCGGTGCGCGGAAAGCCATCCAGGATGACCCCCGCCGCCACATCCGGCTCGGCCATGCGGTCCTTCAGGATCGACAGCACGATCTCGTCGCTGACAAGGCCACCGGCCTCCATCACCGATTTCGCCGCGAGGCCCGCGGGCGTGCCCGCCGCCACCGCCGCGCGCAGCAGATCGCCGGTGGAGAGCTGGATCAGGCCATAGCCCTCCTCCAGCATCCGCGCCTGCGTGCCCTTGCCCGCCCCCGGAGGGCCGAGCAGGATCAGAACCGCGGGGCGGCTGCGGACTGTATCGTTCATCAGCGCCTCCATCGGGCTTACGCCCGGTTCATGCGGTTGGCGATCAGATCATCGACCACCGAAGGATCGGCCAGCGTCGAGATGTCCCCCAGCGCGCCAAAGTCATTCTCGGCGATCTTGCGCAGGATCCGGCGCATGATCTTGCCCGAACGGGTTTTCGGCAGGCCCGGCGCCCATTGGATCAGATCCGGGCTGGCGATCGGCCCGATCTCATGGCGGACCCATTTCACCAGCTCTTTGCGCAGATCCTCCGAAGGCTCGATGTCGTTCATCAAGGTGACATAGGCGTAGATGCCCTGCCCTTTGATGTCATGCGGATAGCCGACCACCGCCGCCTCGGCGACCTGCGGATGCGCCACCAGCGCCGATTCCACCTCTGCCGTGCCCATCCGGTGGCCGGAGACGTTGATCACGTCATCCACCCGGCCGGTGATCCAGTAATAGCCATCCTTGTCGCGGCGGCAGCCGTCGCCGGTGAAGTAATAGCCGCGATACTGCGCGAAATAGGCCTCCTGGAAGCGCTCATGGTCGCCCCAGAGCGTCCGCATCTGCCCCGGCCAGCTGTCCGAGATGCAGAGCACGCCCTCGGCCTCGGTCTCGCCCTGACGGATCGCGGTGGCGGGATCGAGCACCACCGGCTTCACGCCAAAGAACGGCGTGGTGGCCGAGCCGGGCTTGGTCGCCGTGGCGCCCGGCAGCGGCGTCAGCATATGGCCGCCGGTCTCGGTCTGCCAGAAAGTGTCGACGATCGGGCATTTACCCTTGCCGACATGCTGATCATACCAGACCCAGGCTTCGGGGTTGATCGGCTCACCGACCGAGCCCAGGACGCGCAGGCTGGAGAGATCGCATTTCTCAACGAATTCCGTCCCTTGCGCCATAAGCGCGCGGATCGCGGTGGGGGCGGTGTAGAATTGGGTGACCTTGTGCTTCTCGCAGACCTGCCAGAAACGCCCGGCATCCGGCCAGGTCGGCACACCTTCAAACATGATCGTGGTGGCGCCATTCGCCAGCGGACCATAGATGATATAGCTGTGGCCGGTGACCCAACCCACATCCGCCGTGCACCAGAAGACGTCGCCGTCATGGTAGTCGAAGGTGTATTGATGCGTCATCGCCGCATAGACCAGATAGCCGCCGGTGGTGTGCACCACGCCCTTCGGCTTGCCGGTCGAGCCGGAGGTGTAGAGGATGAACAGCGGATCTTCCGCGCCCATCGGCCGCGGCGGGCATTCCGGGCTGACCGACGCCATCAGCGCCTTGACGTCCACGTCACGGCCTTCGACCCAGGTGGTCTGATCGCCGGTGTGTTTGACCACCAGACAGCGCACCTTGTCCGAGCAATGCAGCAGGGCGGCATCGGTGTTCGATTTCAGCGCCGTGCGGCGGCCGCCGCGCGGGGCGGTATCGGCGGTGATCACCAGCTTGGCGCCGCAATCGTTGATCCGGTTGGCAAGGGCATCGGGCGAGAAACCGGCGAAAACGATGGAATGGATGGCACCGATCCGGGCACAGGCCAGCATGGCATAGGCCGCCTCGGGGATCATCGGCAGATAGATCACGACGCGGTCACCGCGCATGACGCCCTGGCTGAGCAGGACGTTGGCGAAACGGTTCACCCGCTCGGAGAGCTGCGCATAGGTGATGTGCTCGGCCGGGGTGGCCGGATCATCGGGTTCAAAAATGATCGCGGTCTGATCGGCGCGGGTGGGCAGATGCCGGTCCACGCAGTTGACGCTGGCGTTCAGAACCCCGTCCTCAAACCATTTGATCGAGACCTGACCAAAGGTGAAATCGGTGTTCTTGACGCGGGTGTAGGGTGTCATCCAATCGAGCCGCTTGCCTTCGCGGCCCCAGAAGCTGTCCGGGTCATTGATCGATTCCGCATACATGGCGCGGTATTTGGCGAGGTCGGCATGCGCCCCCTCAAACCCTGCCGGCACCGGATGCGTTTCAGTTGCTGCATTTGCAACCTGCTCGTGAGCCCCCATCGGACTTTCCTCCCTCGATCTGCTTCGGACCACTACGGATGGTCCCGGCTTTAGCTTAGCAAAGCCTCTCGTCCCAAGTGAAGTGTAAACCAAAGTGCCGATTTTGTGTAAGCTCTTTTTAACAATTGATTTTTTCTGTAAATATTTTGACAGTGTTTGCGTTAACTTTGTAAATCGTGCAAAAAGCCCTTTCCCGAAGACAAGGAGTTTCAATCGGTTGTGTGTTCACGGATCGGTGAAGCTGCCAGGCTGCCCTACCAGATATAGCGCATGTGACAGGCATCTTTGCACCACGGCCCCGGGGCCGCGCGCCTGAAACCGGGCAAGTGATTCGGTCAGGCTGCCGCCGCGTCGAGCCGCAGCCGCGCCGCATGCTGCGCCGCAGCAATATCGGCGCAAAACACCACCGCGGGCGCCTCCAGCCCCTGCGCCGCCAGCGCCGCGCGCAGGGCCGGACGGGCGGAGGAGATGTAGAGCTGTCCCTGCCGCCGGGTCATTTTCTGCGCGACCGAGACCAGCATCCGCGCCGCGGTGGAATCCACAAATGGCACATCGCCGAGATCCACGATCAGCGCCCGCGGATGCGCGGCAATCCGGTCCAGCACCGCACTCAGGAGTGCCGCCGCGCCAAAGAACATCACGCCGCGCAGATGGTGCACGACGATATCGGGGTCCGAGGGCGGATCCTCCGGCCCGGCAGGTTCGGGCGCCTCCACCCGCGCCGCCTCGGCCATCCGGCGGATGAAAACGAGACCGCCCAGCGCGAACCCCGCCACGATCCCCTCGCTCAGATCGCGGAAGACCACGAGGAAGAAGGTCACCGCCAGCACCGCCGCATCCGCGCGCGAGGCGCGGATCAGCACGGCGCATTCCTCGCGCTCGATCATCCCCCAGGCGACCAGCACCAGCACCCCCGCAAGGGCAGGCAGCGGGATATAGCCCGCGAGCGGTGCCGCGATCAGCATGAAGCCCAGCACGAAGAGCGCATGCAGCATCCCCGAGACCGGCCCGCGCGAGCCTGCGCGCACATTGGTCGCGGTGCGGGCGATGGTGCCGGTGACGCACATGCCGCCAAACAGCGCCGCACCGATATTCGCCACCCCCTGCGCCACCAGCTCGACATTCGAGCGGTGCTGACCGCCGGTCATCCCATCGGCCACCATCGCCGACAAAAGGCTCTCGATCGCGCCCAGAAGCGTGAAACTCACCGCCCAGGGCAATGCCTGCATGACCAGCGCCGCATCCATCGGCGGCAGGCTGGGCACAGGCGGCACCCGCGGCAGGCTGCCAAAACGGCTGGCGATGGTTTCCACCGGCAGCCCCAACAGCGCCACCAGCACCGACGCGACGACGACGGCGATCAGCAGGTTCGGCCAGCGCGGACGCCAGCGCCGCAGCGCCTGGATCAGCGCAATCGACAGCACCGCCACCACCACCGAGGCCGGATTGAGGCTGCCCCGCGCCGCCCAAAGCGCCTCCACCTTGGCGATCACCGGGCCGGGCTCGGCACCGCTCAGATGCAGGCCAAAGAGGTCCTTCATCTGGCTGAGCAGGATGATGACGCCGATACCGGCGGTAAAGCCCAGCGTCACCGGATAGGGGATGAAGCGGATCGTGTTGCCCAGCCGCAGCAGGCCCAACAGGATCAGCATCAGCCCCGAGAGCACCGTCGCCAGCACCAGCCCCGGCACGCCGATCTGCGCGACACAGGCCGCCACCAGCACGATGAACGCCCCCGCGGGGCCGCCCACCTGATGCCGCGACCCGCCCAGAAGCGAGACCAGAAACCCGCCGACAATCGCGGTGAACAGGCCCCGCTCCGGCCCCAGCCCCGAGGCGATCGCAATCGCCATCGACAGGGGCAGCGCCACGATGGCGACGGTCAGCCCCGCCAAAGCATCGGCGCGCAGGTCGCCCGCATTGTACCCTTCGCGCAGTCGGGTGATCAGCATCGGCAGTGCCGCGTCCCGTACAGGAGCGTGCTGGACTGCGGCCGCGTCACGGCTTGCAGGTGTCATCATTCATCCCTAGCTGTTGTTGCGCGAGCCTCGCGCCCGCCCGCGCCCAGTGTCAAGCCCGCCGAGGTCCCCGATGCCCCTGCCCCCCGCGACAAATGGCGCGCCTGCCACACCGTTTCGCGCAGCCGATGCCGAAGGCCGCGCCCTGGCGCATCAGCTCATGACCATGGCGCGCCATGGCGCTCTGGCCGTCCTCGACCCCGCCACCGGCGCCCCCGCCGTCACCCGCGTCGCGGTGGGGCTGGCCGTGCCCGAGGGGCTGTATCTCTTTGTCTCGGGCCTTGCCGCGCATACCGCCGCCCTCGCCGCCGATCCGCGCGCGGGGCTTCTACTGGGCGAACCGGGGCCCAAGGGCGACCCGCTTACGCATCCGCGCCTCTCGCTCAGCGTGACCGCCGAACCGACAGAGGAAAGCCAGCGCCCGGAACTATCCCGGCGCTGGCTGACAGAGCATCCAAAGGCCAAACTCTATATCGAGCTGGCGGATTTTCGTTTTGTTTTCCTGAAGATCACCGGCGGCGCGCTGAACGGCGGCTTTGGCCGGGCCTGGAAATTCACCGCCGCGGATCTGCGCGGCGAAGCCGACCTCACGCCCTGACCGCCCCGCTGCTCAGTTCGGATTGTCCATCCGCACCCGGATCTGGATCCGCCCCTTCGCGGCCTGCGGCCAGTTCACCGTCACCTGATTGTTGTTGACCCCCTGCTCGACCCCCACATAGGGCATGTCGGAGATCCGCGCGCCCGATCCGGTGGTGATCATCCCCTCAGCCACCAGGCTCTCGACATTGCGCGCCCAGCCGTCAAACGGCAGATAGGCCCCGGGGTCCACCGTCCAGACCGTCTGCGCCGTCGCCTGATTGTGTTCAAGAAACACCGGATTGCTCACGAACTGCGTGACCGCGTTGTAGATGTTCCCCTCCATCAGGATGTTGCGCATCCGGCTGCGGTCGAGATCGGCAAAGGTGGTGTCCACTTTCTCGATCCGGTCAATCGAGCCGTTCAGCGATTTGAACACATTGCACGAAATGTTCAGCCCCTGAATGTAATGCCCCGACCCATAGGGCTTCATCGAGAACCAGCGGAACCAGGGCGCCACATTGATGCAGACAAAGGTATTGCCGGTCACCGTCAGCCCGCCAAAGGAATATTCCGTGCCGGTGAAATTCGGGCTCGGCGCATATTCATTCGTCCATTCGATGGTGGAATTGTCGATGTAATTGCCGGTGATCGCCGTCTGCACATTGGTCTGGGTCAGGATCAACCCGGCCACGCGCACGCCATTCGTCTCCTCATCGCCCTGGAACCAATGGTTGCCGACAAAGAGATGCCCCGAGCCATCGGCGATGATCGTATGGCCAAAGCGCACAAAGCGGCTGTCGCGGATCTTGGCGTCATTGGCATTGATGTTGATGGCGAGCGATGTGCGGCTTTGCGCGGGCACCAGTTGCTCATCCGAGAGGAACTGGCAGCGGTCCACCAGCATGTCCTGACAGCCCCGCCCGATCGAGGTGATGCAGCGCGCCTTGGGTTTGACCACATAGCTGTCGCGCAGATGGAACATCTGGCCGTCCGGCGCCAGCATGATGCAGCTGGCCACGCCGTTGCACAGAAACTCGACATCATCGATGTTGAACCGGTCGAGCTGCGCCATGCCGGAGAAATCCAGCACATATTTGTCGCGGGTAAAGGTCAGCGTCCGCGTGCCCGAGCCGCCATAGAAGGGCTGGCTGAGGGTGAGACTGGAAGCGCCGACATTCACCGCCTTCACATAGACCTCACGCCCCACCCCGGTGCCGGTGACCCGTGCCCCCACCGGAATATTGGCGATATTGGTCACGCTGGTCAGCGTCGTCGGCTGATTGATGTTGTAGCTGGCCGAAGAGGTGACGGTGGTCGTGTTCCAGGCCGCCCCGGCAACGACATTGAACTGCCCGTTGCGCAGCACCCGGCGGTTGGAGAAGGTCGCCACATCGGGGGCCAGCGCGCGCACGTCAATCGGCTCGGTCACCTCGACCCGGCGGCCACAGAGATCAAGCGCATTGTGATCGGTATAGGAAAACAACGCCTGCAGCGCCTTTTTGAAGCCCAGCAGTTCATCGCCAAAGGCATCGGCATAGGTCGGGAAATCATAACTGCTGAGCAGCGACAGCCGCGCCGTCACCGGCATCACCAGCGTCCCCTCAAAGCGGATCGGCGCGGCAATCGAGACACTGGACCCAAGGTAATAGACACCCTCCGACACCAGGATCTGCCGCCCCGCCGCCGCCGCATCCGCCGCGTTGAAGGCGGCGGCATCATCGGTCACCCCATCCCCCACCGCGCCATAATCGCGCACATCCACCCAATCCATCATGTCGCGCAAAAAGGCGCTGGTGATGTCGGTGATCTCGATATCGTCAATCCGCACCGTGCCGCCATTCGACCCGGTGAGGTCCAGCCCGAAATGCCCGTAAACCGCCTGCGTGCCCCAGGCCATGTCCACCCCGCCCCGGCTGCCGGTGCCGACAATCGCGGTGATCGTCTCGACCTTGCCATAGGCGGTCAGCGCCACGCTCGGCCCCACCTGCACCACGCCCGAGACATTGCTGCCATTCGCTTTCGCCGCATAGCCCGCGATGTTCACCGACGGCAGGTTGCCCGAGATCGCCTTGACCCGCGCAGTGATCTGCAAATAACAGCCCGGCAGGATGGTGGTCTGCCCCATATAGCGCAGCTTTTGCGTGCTCTGGGTCTTGATCATCTCCAGACAGCCGCCGAAGTCCTGATCCGCCGTCACCAGCGCCGCATTGGCCGCCCCGGCATAGGTATCCGACCCCGCCGTGCCGTTTTCACTCGACCAGACATTCAGCCCCGCCGCGAATTCGGTCGGCATGAAGACCAGACCGTCGGTAATCGCCTTGTTCATCCCAAATCCCCTCGCATTCCGCCCGCTTCAGGCGAGAGGTAGCAGGGGAAACTGAAGGGCTGCCTTGCCCGCCGCGCGCGTCACGCGCCCGGAACGCAACGGCCGGGGCCGGTGCGCGGCGGCAGGTCAGACCGAATTGCCCGCGTCGATCACCGGGGTCACACCATCCACCCGCCAGAGGCCATCGACCTGCCGCATCGTGTAGTCAAAGACGCGCAGGTTGCCCTCGCCGCGCAGCAGGACCCGCTGCACCGGCTGGCCCGCCTCTTCGCGCTGGCCCAGAAACTCCACCGCGCCGGGGTTGCTGATCTCGGGATAGCCGCGCCCGACCATCTCGCCAAAGACCTGTGGCGTCGGGAAAATCGCGCGGATCATCGGCGAGGCATAATCATAGGCGGCGACCACATCGCCCGCCCGAAACGCCTCCAGCTGCGCCGAAATGACCGAACGGATCGGGTCACTATCCTGCGCCATGCCGGGCGGCGCGCCCGTGAACAGCGCGAGTGAGAGAAGCAGGGAAGCAAAAACCGGAACACGCATGAAAAAGCCCTCCTGAAGATCAGCTAGGCCGATGCGTCAGAAGGGCAAGGATGGCGCAGGCTCCGGGACGAAAATCGCCCCGAAAACCCGGTAGGAAAGCCTCAGACGAGGCGACCGGCGAGGGCCTTTTCGATCAGCCCAATGGTCTCGCGCACCCCGTAGAGCGCGATAAAGCCACCAAAACGCGGGCCCTGGCTGGCCCCCAAAAGCACCTCATAAAGCGCCGTGAACCAATCGCGCAGCGGCTCAAACCCGGCCTCGGTGCCCACCGCAAACACCATCGTTTGAAGCGCCTCGGCGTCAAGACCGCCGTCCCAGGCCTTCAGCCGCGCCACCAGTTCCTCAAGCGCCTCACGCTCCTGATCGGTCGGCAGGCGGAACACCCGGGTCGGCGCCACGAAATCACGGAAATAGCGCACGGCAAATTCCGCCGCCTGATCCAGATCGGGATGCGTCTCGGGGCTCGCTTCCGGCGCATAGCGCTTGATAAAGCCCCACAGCCCGTCCTTGTCCGTCGCCCCCGCCACCGAGGCGAGGTTCAGCAGCATCGCAAACGGCACCACCATTTTCGACTCCGGCACGTCGCCGCCGTGGATGTGCCAGACCGGGTTGTTCAGCCGCGCCGCATCATCCTGCGTCGCATAGGCTTTCAGCTGCTGATGATATTCATCGACGGCTTTCGGGATCACATCGAAATACATCCGCTTGGCGGTTTTCGGCTTGAGATACATGAAATAGCTCAGCGATTCCGTCGAGGCATAGGTCAGCCATTCGTCAATCGACAGGCCATTGCCCTTGGATTTCGAGATCTTCTCGCCATTCTGATCCAGGAACAATTCATAGGTGAAATGCTCCGGCGCAACACCGCCCAGCGCGCGGCAGATGTTGTCATAGATCGCGGTATTGGCCGCGTGATCCTTGCCATACATCTCGAAATCGACGCCCAAAGCCGCCCAGCGCGCGCCGAAATCCGGCTTCCATTGCAGCTTCACATTGCCGCCGGTGACCGGGATGGTCACTTCCGCGCCGTCCTCATCGCCATAGGTGATGGTGCCCGCCTCGGCGTCCACCGCCTTCACCGGCACATAGAGCACGCGGCCGGTCTTGGGGCTGATCGGCAGGAAGCAGGAATAGGTCTGCTGCCGCTCTTCGCGCAAAGACGCCAGCATGATCTTCATGATCGCATCATAATTCCGCGCCGCCGCCAGCAGGATCGCGTCCATCTTGCCGGATTTGTAATATTCCGTGGCGCTGGCAAATTCATAGGTGAAGCCGAACGTATCAAGGAACCGGCGCAGCATCGCATTGTTATGCTCGCCAAAGCTCGGGTATTCACCGAACGGGTCCGGCACGGCGGTCAGCGGCTTTTGCATATGCTCGCGCAGCATGTCCTGATTGGGGACATTCTCCGGCACCTTGCGCATCCCGTCCATATCATCCGAGAAACACAGCAGTTTCGCCGGGATGTCAGAGATCAGCTGAAAGGCCCGCAGGATCATCGAGGTCCGCGCCACTTCGCCAAAGGTGCCGATATGCGGCAGGCCGCTCGGGCCATAGCCGGTCTCGAACAGGACGTAACCCTTTTCCGGCGGCGCCTTTTCGTAACGCTTGAGCACGCGGCGCGCTTCCTCGAAAGGCCAGGCTTTGGAGTTCATTGCAGCGTCGCGAAGCGTCGTCATATCATACCTCATCGGGGCGCCCCATGCGCCCATCGCGCTTCACCTATTGAACGGGGGGGCAATCGTCAATAATTTGCAGGCGAAAGCCTTTCAAACAGGAAGAAAACCCGTGACCGATGCCCTCCCCTCGCTGTCGCCCCAGGATGCACTTGTTGCCGTCATGGTCGCGGTCTCGGTCTCGGATGAGACGATCCGCACCTCGGAACTGATGGCGATCGACCGCATGGTCAATCACGCACCGATCTTTGGCAAATATGACACCGACCGCACCCGCGCCGTCGCGCAGACCGTTTATGCGCTGATGGAAGAGGAAGACGGGCTGGATGCGCTCTTTGGCCTCGTGCGCGATGCACTCCCTGAGAAATATTTCGAAACCGCCTATGCCCTGGCCTGCGATGTCGCCGCCGCCGATGGCACGCTGCGCGAGGCGGAACTGCGGATGCTCGAGGAAATCCGCTATGAGCTGAACATTGACCGGCTGCACGCGGCGGCAATCGAGCGCGGCGCCCGCGCGCGCCACCTGACGCTGTAACCCCCCAAAAGCAGCAGCCCGCAGCGGCAGGTAACACGGACCGGCGGATCCCTGCTGCTGTCGGCAATTTCGCGCCGAAGCGGCCGGGATCCTTCGCATTTGATCTATGCGGATCGCGCCAAAATCCGCATCCTGCGCCACAGTCCTGCGCAGACCCTGATCCGTTCAGGGTGGCGGGGCGGGATAACGGGCCGGGATCGCGAACAAGGGATCGACGAATGCGCAAGGTGATGCATGGTTTGTGGATGCTGCCGATGCTGGGCAGCATGGCGCTCGCGGCAGGGGCGCCTTTGGCACCTCTGGTGATGCCCGCCGACAACGCCCCGACCGCCGTGGCCCGCGACAGCCGCGCCGATCTCACGGCGCAGATTGCGGTGGCGCAAGATGCTGCCGCGCGCTGCCTGCTCGATCTTGGCATCACCCCCGCCGGGCTGACCGCCGATCAGCCCGACACCACGCTGGTTCCGCTGACCACCGCAGATTCGGTCATTGAGGTGCCCGAAACCGCCGCCAGCCCGGCGACAGTGCCGCTCACGCTGGCCGATGACGGGATCGAGGTCATCGCCCTCACCAGCCCCTCCGGCGGCACGGCAGCACCGACCACCGGCGCCGCAGCCACCACCGCAAACGCAAGCACTGCCGCTGACACCCGCATGCGGCTGCTGACCACCCGCAATCTTGATGCACTCTGCGCCGCGGTCACCCAGATCGGCGCGCAACGCTCCTGAGCGCGGCGCGGCGCCTCAGCCGTAGGCGACGCTCCAGCGTTCAATCAACTGCTGCTGCAACCGTTTGGAGCGGCCGATCCAGCCGCGCGATCCTTCCGGCGCTTCCGAACGGGCCGAGGCTTCGCGCCGTGCCACATCTCCGGTGAAAATCGTAAAGACCAACTCGGTCCCGCCCGGCGCCGAGACATAGCCGGTCAGGGTCGAGACGAAATTCAGCGTGCCGGTCTTGGCCTGCACCTTGATCGGATGATTGGCGACCACCTTGCCCTGCGCATCGCGCAGCGGGATGTTGCGCAGGATCGGTCGCAGATCGACGCCCGGCCCCAGCCGCGCCAGCGCGCCCGTCATTTCCGCCGCCGAAATCCGCGAAGCCGCCCCCAACCCGGAGTGATCGACAAACCGCGCCGAGGATGCCCCGGTCTGCGCCCGCAGCCAATCGCCCATCGCCCGCCCCGAGGCGACCAGTGATCCCCCCGCGCCCAGCCGCGCGGAAGTGGCCAGCCCCACGGCCTCTGCCGTCAGGTTGGTTGAATATTTCAGCATGTCTTTCAGCACATCGCGCAGCCCGGTGCTGCCGTGATCGACGAGAATCTCTCCGGCAGGCAGCCCCTGCAATTCCTCCGGCCCCGGCAGCGGGATGCCCTGCGCCCGCGCCAGCGTCTGGAACACATCCCCGGCGTAAAGCGCGGGGCGGCGCACCGGCAGCCAGCGGTTGCCCGCCTTGCCCAGCGAGGGCTGCGCCACGGTCCACAGTTCCTTGCCGCCCCCGTCGCTGTAGGTGAACAACGGCGATTTGCGGTTGGCCACCGCCATGCTGGCGGTATAAGCGGTCGGCATGTTGCGGTCGGCCTTGGCCTCCATCCCGATCTGATAGCCATTGCCCGCGCGCTTCCATTCAAAAAAGACGCGGTTGCTGTTCAGAATCAGGCCCGAGACCGCCGGGTTATAGGCCACATGGATCGGCTGATCGCCCGCGATCTCATGCTCATAGGGCAGCGCGCCGCCCCAGACGAGAAACCGCCCGGTCACACCGCTGACGCCCTTGGCGCGCAGGGCCGCTGCCATATCGGCCAGATCATCGGTCGACAGCGTCGGATCGCCGCCTCCCGCCAGAATCAGATCGCCCTGAATGACGCCGCCCCGCACCGGCCCCGTCGCCATCAGCCGGGTGGCAAAGCGCCCCGAGGGGCCAAGCGTGCTCAGCGCATAAAGCGAGGTGATGGATTTCAGCGTGCTCGCGGGCGGCATCGGCTGATTGGCATCGCGCTGCTCCAGGATCTTTCCGGTCCGCGCATTGGCGACCAGATAGCCGACCTTGCCGCTCAGCTTGGCGGCAGCGATCAGATCCTCGGGGCCCGCCAGCCGGGTGGTCTGCGCAAAGACACGCGGCGCGCCGAGGCTCAGCCCCAACCCTGCCGCCATGCCACCGATCATGCTGCGCCGCGTCACCGACATCTGCGTCTCCCCCTGGTTTCGGGCGGGATGGTGATCCCTGCGCCGCCGGACGACAAGGGGCCTCGGTGCATTTTATCCCGAAATCGCAGGTATCGTGATCTCAGCCGCCGCGCCGCCACCGCCCCTCGGCGCGGATCTGCGACGAGGAGAGATCCACCAGCGGCACATTCACAAAGCACCAGGCCGGCGCCGGATGCCGCGCCAGGGCTGTCGCCCGCTCGGCGGGCAGCCGCGCATCGGCCATCACCTGCGCCGCCTTTGAGCAGCGCGCCCGCAGCCGTTGCCCCGGCCGCGCCAGCACACCCACCGGCACCTGCGCGAAAATATCGCGCCAATTGTCCCACAGATGGAATTGCGCCAGATTATCCGCCCCCATCAGCCAGACAAACCGCACCCCGGGATAAAGCGCCCCCAGCCGCGCCAGCGTCTCTGCCGTGTAGCGCGTGCCCAGTCTGGCCTCGAGATCGGTGATCTCCACCCGCGGATCCTGCATCACCCGCCATGCCCGTGCCAGCCGGTCGGCCATCGGCGCGGGCCCCTGCGCCTTCAACGGATTGCCGGGGCTGACCAGCCACCAGATCCGGTCCAGCGCGAAATGTTTGAAGGCTTCATGGGTGATATGCGCATGCCCTTCATGGGCGGGATCGAAAGACCCCCCCAGCAAGCCGATCGTCATGCCCTGACAGGCGATGGGAAAGCCCTGTTTCATGCGCCGAGGTCGTAAACGATCGCGCGTGATTTGGGGAGTGAAATATGACAAACCCTTGACAGGGCGTGAGACTGTCGCGCCAGGCCCACGCCGCGCCTGCCCAAAGTCACGCCGCCGCCCCGCCCCAAATGTGTCTCCTGATGCTGAACCAGATGCATCCCCCGGGCGCGGCCCGACACCGCGCGCCGCGTCTTCACCCCGGCCCCGCTTCGCCCACAAAGCCTGAACCCGCAGCGCGTGGCGCACCCGCCGGACAGACAGATTGCCCGGGGCAGCGAGAAGGCTCACGGATCGTCGTGCCGTTTTCCCATCGACAGATCTTCGCCCGGCACCAGCACCGTGCAGCGGGCGCGCCCCCGCCGCTTGGAGGCATAAAGCGCACCATCGGCGTCCGACAGCATCCGCTCGGCCTCGGGTTGCGCATAGCTGGTGGACATCGCCACCCCGAGCGAGCCGGAAATGCGGCACAGATGTCCTTCAAACGTCGTCGGCTCTTCCAGCCGCTCGATGATGCGCGCGCCCATCGTGCGCAGGCTGACCGGATCGACCGCACCCCGCAGGAGAAGCACGAACTCATCGCCCCCCATCCGCGCCACCAGATCATGACGGCGGGTCTCTTCGGTCAGGATGCGCGACACCCGCGCCAGCACATGATCGCCCGCCGCATGGCCCAGCGTGTCATTCACCGCCTTGAAGTGATCCAGATCGAGATGCGCCACCGCAAAGGGCCCGCCCCCCTGCCCCAGCGCCGCAATCGCGCGATCCAGCGCCAGATCCAGCGCCCGGCGGTTGGCAAGCCCGGTCAGCGGATCGGTCTGCGCCCGCGCCTCGGCCGCGCGCCGCGCGCCCTCAAGCCGCTCGTTCAGGCCGCGCAATTCCGCCATGATCGCCGTCTTGGCTTCCTGCAGATACAACAGCTCCATCGCCAGATCCGAGGCGGCGAAATCCCCCGCCGTCAGCCCATGCTCGCGCACCGAATCCGACAGTCCGATCCCGAAGGAGAGGTTGAGAAAAAGCCCGTCCTCCGGCTGCCCCGCGCCCACCGGCACCGCCAGCCCGCGCAACGTGGTGGCCGCATGCATCCGCAGCCCCAGATGCAGCCGCTGCCCCACCATGTCCTGCAGCCGGAAAATGCCGGGCCGGGTCCGCATCCGCAACAGGCGGAAATGCTCGGCGAAATGCCCGCCCTTCAGCGGCCAGTCACCACAGAGCTTGTCCAGCGTCGGGCCCGCGCCGCGAATGTCGCCGCCCGGCCCCAGCCACAGATACATCGGCATCAACTGGCCCAGCGCCTTGGCGCCCAGCCCCAGCACGGCCTCGGGCAACCGGCCCTCGATCATGGATGCACCTCGCCCGCCAGATCGAATCGCCGCCCGGCGGCAAAGCTCGCCTCCAGCAATTCCACCGTGACCATTTCCGCGCCCGCCCCCTCCAGCCGCTGCTCGATCAGCGCCAGCGCGCCATAATCATCGGCCATCGCCCGCAACAGCCCGGTGAACACCGCCCCCCAGCCATTGTGTGCCGAGCGGATGCGCAATTTGTAGCGGCCCTCCGGTTCGGCCGTTACCTCAATCTCGGGCAAGGCCAGATCGGGCAGCGCCATCTGGCCGCGGCCCTGCAACTCCTCCAAAGACATCAGAAATTCCGCGTAATCCACGCCCCCGAAACGCAAAAGACGGCGCAAGGCCTCACGCGTGACCAGATAGCTGCCGAGGTCTTCCAGCAAGGCATTCAGCGGCTTGCCCAATTGCTGGCAGGCCGTCACCAGAGTTTTGTCCGTCAGCTCATCCTCGTAATGCAGCATGGCCTCGAACCCGTCTTCGGGCAGGCGCGCACGCTGCACCACGGCG
Source organism: Phaeovulum sp. W22_SRMD_FR3 (assembly GCF_052113705.1). NCBI lineage: Bacteria > Pseudomonadati > Pseudomonadota > Alphaproteobacteria > Rhodobacterales > Paracoccaceae > Phaeovulum > Phaeovulum sp. W22_SRMD_FR3. The sequence continues at coordinate 57,570 of NZ_JBGQOG010000001.1, forward strand.
CTCCACAGCGCCGTTCCATAGGTGTCGCAGAGGAAACTCTGAATGGAACGGTTTACGAGACCGTGCATGGCGGGGGCCTTTCCTTGACCCGGCCACGCTAGCGCGCCCGTGTTAAAAAAGGCCAAACAGCGCCGCGCTTAGGGTTTGATCACAATGCGTTGGCTGCCAATCGCCAGGGCCTGATCCCCGGTCGGCACCAGCCGCACCCCCTCCGCCCAAAGCTGATCAATCAGCGCGGCGCCGGGCAGATCGCTCAGGTTTGTCCCGGTTTCCGCCGCGATCGTCTCCCCGGCCACCCGGGGCGTCGCCCAGTCCAGCGACCAGCTGCCGCCGGATTTGATCAGCGTGCGGATGCCCGCTCCGGCATCCGCGCGCCCATCCCAGGTAAAGAGCAGGGCCGAGCCCTGATTCTGGCCCGGCAGCAGATCGGCCAGCACCAGCAGGCAGCCGGGATGATCCTGCGGCGTGCGGCGGGCACAGGCGTCCAGAATATCCGCGCCGACCGTCTCCCCCAACGCGGTGAAGAAATCCGCATCGGCAGGCGCATCGGCGGGCAGCACCGGCACCGCCGCGACAAGCGCCGCGGCCCGGCGCGCGCTGTCCTCGTCCCACCGGCGCTGGTTGAAGGTCCAGGAATCGGTGCTGCTCTCCAGCACTTTCAGACGTTCGGCCAATGCCGGTTGCCCGGCGGTCGCAGCACGGGCGCGCAGTTGCGCCAACCCCTCGGCCCCCGCCCGGCCCCAGTCATGCGCCATTTCCCACAAAGGCAGGGCATCCGCCGGCAGCCGCCCCGCGTCAAACCGCGCAAGCTGACTGTTCACCGCGATCTTCTCGGGCGAGATCACCGTCAGCCAGAGCGCGGCCAGCGCCAGCACCGCCCAGGCCAGCCCGAGATTCACCGCCCGGATGCGCCGCATCCAGCCCGAGCCCATGATCACCGAGACGCCATATCCCAGCCCATAGCCCAGGGTGATGCCCGAGAGCGCCATCGCCGAGACCCGCTCCGGCGTCCAGCCATATTGCGCCACGCGCAGGCCCACCGCCCAGACGGCGAGCGCGGCCAGAACCGGCACCAACAGCGCCAATGCCTGCGCCGAAAGCCGCATGATCCGCCCCTGCGCGGCATCACTGTCGCGCTGATCCACCGCGATCGAGATCAGGCTGATCGCCCCCAGCGCCGCCGAGAGCAGCATCGAGGCCGCCGAAATATGCCCGAACAGCCCGTTCAACCCGCGCAGCGGCAGCGCCAGCACAAAGACCGTTATCACAACGAGCACCACCGGCAACAACAGCCGGAACAGCCGCAGCACCAGATAGGGCGAGATCAGATCCGACATCTCGGCCACCACCGCCAGCGCCAGCCCCAGCGCCGCCCCGGTCAACAGCCAGGCCACGCCCTCGTTCATCAGCGCCTGCTCCAGCAGTTTGATCCCGACGAGGTTGAGCATCAGCGCCGAGAGCCAGAGCACCCCCCAGACCACGCCGGTAAAGAGCCAGGCGGCGGCATAGCGCACGACAATGCTCCAGGCATTGACGAAAAGCGCGGGATAGGCCCGCCAGCCCTGCCCCTGCCCCCAGCCCATCAGGAAAGGCACCGGCAGCGTCATCAGCACGAAAAGCGCCATGAAATGATGGCCGCTGTCAAGGAAATCGCCCACGGAGTCAAAGCGCAGCGACGCCACGGCCGCCAGCGCCGCCACCAGCAGCGCCAGCAGCGCCGAGGCCCCCAGCGCCCGCCACAGGCCCACCTGCGACAGCATCACCAGCGCCGCGGTAAAAAAGCTGAGCGCCAGAACCGAGATCACCAGCGCCAGCCGCGCCGCCAGATCGCCGCCCGCCAGCAGATCAGGGACCCAATTTGTCAGGCTCCAGCCCGCCGCCCCCGCCAGAGTGCCCAGCACCGCGTGTTCAATCCTTGCGCGCAGCATGGCGCTCTCCTTCTGCCCGGTCCCGCGCCGCCGTTCCGGCACGCATCCTCTGGCCGCAGAGCCTATCGCGCGGCGGGCGCAAAGGCCAGAAGCCCCCGATGTCGCAGGTGCTCAGTGTTGCAGGTGCCCGGTCTCGCAGGTGCCCGGCGCACCCGGCACCAGGCACGGAAACCGGCGCTTCGGACACAAAACGGATCGCCCTTCTGCCGCGCTCGGTGTCGCGGGCGCGGCAGAAGGGCGCAGGACGCGCGACATGGAGAGCGGGCCGCGGGGCCGGCCGTGTGCTTGGGCGCGGGGCCCTCCGGGCTCAGCCCGCCTGCGGCAGGCCCCGGTCCGCCAGCCAGCCCGGCAGATGGCCGATATCGGCCAGCACCGCATCCGCCAGCGGCGCCAGATCGGGCGTTGTGGCCAGCCCGGTCAGCACACCGACCGTGGCCATGCCCGCCGCCCGGCCCGCGTGCAGATCGTGGCGGCTGTCGCCCACCATCACCACCGCCGCCGGGTCGAGCCCCATCGCCTGCGCAAAGGCCAAAAGCGGTGCCGGGTCCGGCTTGGCGCCATGGCCGCTGTCGCAGCCGATCACCATGTCGAAAAGATCGCTGACCCCCGCCGCCGCGAGATGCGCCCGCGCCGGGGCCTCGGCGTCATTGGTCATCACCCCCAGCCGCAGCCCCAGCCCGCGCAAAAGGGTTAACAGCGGGCGCAGCGGCACCGCCTCTGCCTGGGGTGCCAGCGCGGCGCGGTCATTCATCAAGGTGACCAGCGGGCCCGCCTGCCACTCGGGCAATTCGCGCAGCAAGATCGCGGCGATCTGATCCGGTGTTCCGGCAATGACCGGGCTTTCGGGGCGAAAGGATCCCTGCCCGTCACCCGTCGCCAGATCAAAGCCCACCGCATCACCCAAGGCTGCCGCCCGCGCGGCATCACCCGCCGCCAGTTCGGTCAGCAACCCCTGCGCCCAGGCGCCCCAGGTCGCGTGAAAATCAAACAAGGTGCCATCCTTGTCGAACAAAATCCCCTGCGGTGTCGTCACGATTTTTCCTTTTAGGTAAAATACTTATCAGGTCCAGTGCAGTTCCGGTCCCGCCAGGATCTGCCGCGCCGTCATCGGTTCCTGCGGCGCCACGCCCGCCTCGGCCGCAAAGCCCAGAACCCAATCATCGCTCATCAGCAAAAAATCGAGCACCGAGACCAGAACCACCGGTTCCGACGCCCGTTCACGCAGCTCGGTCACCGTCAGACCCGAGGCGGTGAGGAAGCTCTGAAACAGCTCGTCATCCGCCGCCAGCCAGCCCAGCGCCCGCAACGCCAAAGTCTCTGCATATTCTGCCTTCATCACTATTCCTTTACAGTCGTCGAAAGGGTTTGTTAACCTTTTCAAACAAAAGATGACCTCGTGGGTAGTACCAGTAAAGATCTCTAGAAGGGAGCGGGTAACCGTGACGGGGAAAATCCTGATCGTTGACGATATTGCGACCAACCGGATCGTGCTGAAAGTGAAACTTTCGGGCGCGCGATATGAGACGTCGCAAGCGGCCGCGGGTCAGATGGCACTGACCCTCGCGCGGCGCGAACTGCCCGATCTGATCCTGATGGATGTGCGCCTGCCCGATCTGAACGGGATCGAGGTCTGCCGTCAGCTGAAGGCCGATCCGGTCACCCGTGGGATCCCTGTCGTTCTCGTCACCGCCAATGCCGAACCGGGCACGCGTCTGGCCGCGCTGAAGGCGGGCGCCGATGATTTCATGCTCAAACCCCTGGATGAGCTGGTGCTTTTGGCCCGGCTGCGCAGCCTTTTGCGCGCCCGCGAAACCGATGAAGAGCTGCGGCTGCGCGAAACCACCTGCCGCGAGCTGGGCTTCAACGAAGGTCAGGCAGAGTTTGCGGGCCGCGCCACCGTGGCCCTCGTGGCCCCGTCGCGTGAAGCTGGTGTCACCTGGCGCGCGGCGTTGTCGCGGCATCTGCCGGGCGCGCTGGTGATCAGTCTGAACCGGGATGAAGCCCTCTCGCAGGGGGCAGGTGGTCAGGGATTGGGCGGCGGCGACGGGCCGGATGCTTTCGTGATTGCCGCCGATCTCGGCCGCCCCGGCGACGGGCTGCGCCTGATGAGCGAGCTGCGCTCGCGTCCCGCCACCCGAAATTCGGTGATCTGCATCGCCAGCGGCGAGGGGATGCGCGAAACCGTGGCGGTGGCGCTGGACCTTGGGGCGAGCGATATTTTGCCGCTGGATCTGACCGCCGGGGACAATGCCGAGGAAACCGCCATCCGGCTGCGCAACCAGCTTGCGCGCAAGCGGGTGGCCGACCGTCAGCGCAACAGCGTCACCGACGGGCTGCGCATGGCGGTGACCGATCCGCTGACCGGGCTGTACAACCGCCGCTACGCACTGCCGCATCTGGCCCGCATGGCCGAGCGTGCCAAGGCAACGGGGCGCCAGTTCGCGGTGATGGTGCTGGATCTTGACCGGTTCAAGCAGGTCAATGACACCTTTGGCCATGACGCCGGCGATACGGTGCTGGTGGAAATGGCCCAGCGCCTGCGCGGCAATCTGCGCGAGGTGGATCTGATCTCGCGCATCGGCGGCGAGGAATTCCTGATCGCCATGCCCGAAACCACGCTGGAGACCGCGCATCGCACGGCAGAGCGGATTTGCCGCGCGGTGGAGCGGGACCCGGTGTCGCTGCCCGACGGGATGGGTGACATCTCGATCACCGTCTCCATCGGTCTCGCGATGGGCGGCGGCCCGCATTATCAGAATGCTCAGGTGCAGGAATTGGTGACCCGCGCCGACCGCGCACTGATGGGCGCCAAGGCCGAGGGCCGCAATCAGGTGACGATCAGCGCCACCGCCGCCTGAAGCAAACGGCAGGGGCGCAAGCTCCGCCCCCCCCCCTGCAGGTGCATCGCGACCTGTCCGGTCGCGGCAGGCGGCCCCGGTTGGGACAGATCCCGCTGAAGACACGCAGCCCGGCGGACCTCTGCGCTCCGGGCAGTACAACTCATGCCGCGCCGGGGACAGCGGGCACATCCCGCCACAAATCTCTGCCCCCGCCGTGCAAACGGCGCTGCGCGAAAAGGTTGCAGGGGCAGACCTTTCGGCATCGGCATCGGCATCGGCATCGGCATCGGCATCGGCATCGGCATCGGCATCGGCATCGGGGCTGCCCGGGCGCATGGTCCCCGACAAGATCATTTCGAAAGACGTGACCTGCGCCGCTGGCTTCGGCATCCGCCCCGGCGCAGCCCTTTCATCTGCCCACAAACAAAACCGCCGCAGCCCCGGCGGGATGCGGCGGTAAGCGGCGACAGTGCGCGGTGGCGACCCGGTGTCACCGTCAGCCCTGAGGCAGCATGGGCTCAGTTGGCGGGCGGCTGCGGTCTTTCCTTGCCCGCACCGGGGCGCTTGTCCATTTGCCGCTTCAGCATCTCCTGCAGACGGGCGGCATAGGCTTTGCGCGCCTCGGGCGACATGGCGGCAATGCGCTCGGCGAACAGCCGCTGGCCAATCTCCATCCGGCTTTTGCTGCGCGCGCCATAGGCATCAAACAGGCGCTGCAATTGGGTGCCATCCCAGACATCGGCCTGCAATGCCGCAACAAACGCATCCATATCGGCCCGCGCCTGCTGGCGCATCTCGCGGAAAGCCGCGCCATCGGGGGCGGCGGCACGGCGCAACGCCTCGCGGTCGTCGCGCGACAGCGCATCGGTAAAGGTGCCCATGCCGATGTCGCCCACCATCGGGCGCGGCGGATGTGGCGGCCCGATGAACAGCCGCCCGGCCACCACGCCAACCACCAACAGATTGAGCGCCAGCGAGATGATCAGCACGGCACGGATCGGCCCCGGAATTTTCGGCTTTGCGCCCGGCGCGGCAGTGTCAGCCATGCTCATCCCTCCTGCCCGTCAGCCCAGGCCAAAATATCGTCATCGGGCAGCAATTGCACCGATCCCAGTTGCTCGGCCACCGTCGATGCAGACCAGAGCGAACCGCTCAGCGTGGTTCCCACCGTGCCAAAGCTGCTCAGGCCGGAAACCCCGATCCACACCCCGGCGACCGCGGCCGTGGCCATACCGCCCAGACCACCCCAGCCGCCCAGCCCCGCCACCAGCATCGCCCAGAGGCCCTGCCGCGGCGCGGCCTGCGGGCGGCTCAGGCCCTGCGGGATCCGCCGCGCCGCTTCGGCTTCGGCATCCGCCAGAACCCGCGCCATAAAATCGGCGGAAGGGTCCATGGCCGTCGCCCGTGCGGCGGCAAAATAGCCTTCCAGCCCGTCAAATTCGCGATCCGTCTCAGCCATGACCATACCCCAATTCCTCGCGCCGCCCCGCCAAAAGAGCCGACAGCGCCCGCTTGCCCCGCGCCGTGAGGCTTTCAACCGCCTCGACGCCAATTTCCATCACTTCGGCTATCTCCGGGTTAGACAACCCTTCCAGATGCCGCAACACCACCGCCTGCCGTTGCCGCTCGGGCAGCGCCGCAAGCGCCGTCTCCAGCGCCGTGGCGCGGTCGGTGTCGATCATCACCTCCACCACGCTCGGGCGGCCATCTTCCGGCTCGGCCACCGCCTCCAGCGCCACCCCCCGCCTGCGGCGCAGACGGTCGGTGCTCAGATTGGTGACCACCCGGTAGAGCCAGGTCGAGACCTTGGCTTCCCCCTGCCGCCAGTCGGGCGCGATGCGCCACAGGCGCAACAGCGCCTCTTGCGCCACATCTTCCGCCTCGGCGGTGTCGCGCAGCATCCGCATTGCCACGCGGAAAGCCAGAGGCCCCAGGCGCAGCGTCAGGCTGCGCGCGGCCGCGGGATCTCCATTCGCATAGAGCACCAGCAATGCTTCGTCGGTCACGTCGATCATCGCGTCAAATGCCATCTCCATACCCATTCTGGCCTAGCGCGAATTCAGGGGCGGCGCAATCGCACCGCCCCCGAGGCACAGCCGGGGGCACCCCCGCCGGGATCCCCCCGTCTCCCATCAGTTCCCGGCAGGGGCCGCATCATCCGAGGGCATGTCTTGCGGCGGCACCGGCGGCTTCATGCGCATGTGATGGCCCTTGCCGTCACGGTCATGGCCCCGGCCATGCTCCCAACCGTCGCGCTTCATGTGATGACCTTCGCCCCCACGCGCGCCGCCCCGCTCCATGCGCTCTTGCATCATCTGAGCAAATTGCGCCTTGCCCGCCTCGAACTCGGCCGCGCTGACGGCACCATCCTTGTCGGTGTCAAAGCGCGCGATCATCCGCTCGGCACCGCCTGCCGGACCCTCGCCCGTCATCATGCCCCGATGACCCCCGCGCGATCCCATCGCCGGGCCTGCAGCAAGCTCGGCCGCCGACAGCTTGCCATCCCCGTCCAGATCAAGGGCCGCCACCTGCGCCTTGGCGCGCGCTTCCACACGGGCCTGCATGTCCTGCATCCGTTGCGCCACCAGTTCTTCAACGCTGATCAGCCCGTCCTTGTCGGCATCCAGCGCCGCCGCGCGCGCCGCGCGCTTGGCGGTGATATCCTCAACCGTCAGCTTGCCGTCGCCGTTGAAATCCAGCGTCGCAAAATCCGGCATCATGCCCATCGGACCGTCGCCCGGCTGTGCCGCCTCCGGCGCCGGCGCGGATTCCTGAGCGAAGCTCGGCACGGCGAAACCCGCACAGGTTGCCAGCAACAGCGCAGCGGTGATCGTGGTTTTCCGGTTCATTCCGTATCTCCTCTTGGGGGGCGCATTTCGTCGCCCTGATACCCGTCAAACGCGGCAGGCCCGGCTTTCCGTCGCAAGATTGCCCGGCCCTCATCCCCGCGACGGCGTAGCGCTTTCCCCCGGCCGATTTTCAGGCGATACTGGCGCGGTCAGATCCGGCGCACAGAGAATGGCCGGTTGCCACATATGAGGATGCCGCCGATGACCGATCTCCATCTGCTTGCCGATGCGGAAGAGCGCCCGATGGGCCAATCGCTGCGCCGTGGTCTGATGCTGCGCTGTCCGGCCTGCGGCAAGGGCCATATGCTGACCGGCTATCTGACGGTGAACGCCGCCTGCCCCGCCTGTGGCGAAGTCCTCTCGCACCACCGGGCCGATGACGGTCCCGCCTATCTGACCATTCTGATCGTCGGGCATCTGATGGCGCCGCTGCTGCTCTGGGCCTTTGTCACCTTCCGGCCCGAGCCGCTGACGCTGATGACCATCTTCATGACCGGCACCGTCGCCCTCTCGCTGTTCTTGCTGCCGCGGTTCAAAGGCATGATCGTGGCGCTGCAATGGGCCAAGGAAATGCATGGCTTTGGCGCCGCCGCGCGGGAAGCGCGCGGGGAACCGGCGTTGGTGAATGACTGAGCCGTCGCCCGCAACCGCGGCACCGCCGGACCGCTCGGCGCTGCGCCATGCGGCCAGCGTGGTGGTGCTGCGCCATGACCTGCCGGGCGGCCCGGCTGTTTTGATGGGGCAACGCGGCGCCAGTGCCGCCTTCATGCCGTCGAAATATGTGTTTCCGGGCGGCGCGGTGGATCCGCAGGATGCGACCGTGCCACTCTGGCAGCCTCTGCCCGCCGCGCTGAGCGCTGCGCTGTCGCAGATGCCCTGCCCCGGCGGGACGCCCCCGGTCACGCCCGAGGCGCTGGCCGCGGCCGCGTTGCGCGAATTGTGGGAAGAGACCGGGCTGATCCTCGGCCATCCGTCGGACTGGCCCGCGGCGGTCCCCGGCGATTGGGCGGGTTTCGCCGCGCGCGGCTACCGCCCCGACGCGCAGGCGCTGCGCTTTGTATTCCGCGCCATCACGCCGACGGGACGGCCGCGCCGCTTTGACGCGCGGTTTTTCATGGTGGAGGCGGCGGCGCTGCGCGGCGATCCTGACGATTTCTCGCAGGCCTGCGATGAGCTGTCGCATCTGCATTGGGTGCCGCTCGATCAGGCGCGCGACCTCAACCTGCCCTTTGTCACCGAAGTGGTGCTGTCGGAGGTGGCCGCCCTCTGCCGGGGCAGCTCGGCCCCCGGGGTGCCGTTCTTTGACAACACCGGCCCCCGCTCACGCTTTTCGCGGCTGTAAGGCCATGGGCCCGCTCAGCCCGCGCCGCCAAAGAGCACGATCAACACAAGGCTTAGCATGACAAGGGCGATGCCCACCCCCTCGCGCCCGCTGAGTTTTTCCTTGAAGACCAGCGCCGAGACCAGAAGCGTGAACACGATCTCGACCTGCCCCAGGGCGCGGACATAGGCGGCGTTTTGCAGCGAAAAGGCGGTGAACCACCCGGCCGAGCCGAGCACTCCCGTCACCCCCACCCAGATCGTGCGCCGCCAGCCGCGCACCACCCGCGCCAACTCGCCGGGTTCGCGCAGCGCCAGATAGAGCGCCATGCCGATGCTTTGACTGAAGGTCACACAGGCCAGCGTCACGATGGCCCGGAGGAAATAGCCCAGCGGCAGCAGTTCCAGCGTTGCTCCGCGGTAGCCGATGGCCGAAAGGCCAAAAAGCCCCCCCGCCAGCACGCCATAGACCGAGGCGCGGCTGAGAAGCCCGCCCCCCTTCGGCCCGCGCGAGAGCATGATCACCCCCGCCAGCCCGATGCCAATCGCGAGCCAGCCCGGCAGGCTGACCGCTTCGCCCAGGATCAGCGCTGAAAAGGCCGCGACCTGCACGGTCTCGGTTTTGGTAAAGGCGACCCCCACCGCGAAATTGCGCAAGGAGAACAGCGCGACGGTCATGAAGGTGGCCGCCACCTGCGCGACCCCCCCCATCAGCGCAAAACCCCAGAAGGCCGCCGACAGATCGGGCATCGGCGTGCCGCTGATGCCCAATGTCAGCGCGGCGGTCAGCGCCGCCAGCGGCGCGCCGAACAGAAAGCGCGAGAAGGTGGCGCCGCCCGTCGAGAGCCCTGCCCCTTTCAGCTGTTTTTGCAGCATGAAGCGCAGCGTCTGCACCAGCGCCGCGCCGAAGGTGATCAGGATCCACAGGCTCATTTCGCGGCCAGCTTGCTCAGATCATAGCCGTTGAACGCCAGCACTTCACGCGCGGCCGCTGTCAGATCGGACCGCCCCATCACGCTGTCGCGCGCGAGGATCATTGCCCAGCCGCCCGAGGGCGTGCCCAGCGCGGCGATGCGGTAATCCTGATCGACCCACATCACATAAATCGGGTCGCGGCCAAAGCCGGTGTCAGGGGTGAAGCGCGCGCCGGGTCCGGTGACCACCGCCGCACCCGAGAGGCGCGCGGGGCGCGCACCCGTGCAATCGGTCCCCGAGAGCACATAGGCCGGGGTGCCGCGCTGCTGCGCCTGCTGCCACTGCTGCTGGGCGCCCGTGCAGCCCGGCGTGTGGCTGGCCACCACGCGCCAGTCACCCGCAAAGCGCGCAGGCTCAAAAATCACCGCCGAGGAAATCCGCACCGCCGGATCGCGCCGCACCTCCGGCGCCGCCGGTTTTTTGGCGCAACCGGCCAGACCCAGCGCCACCGCACCGCAGAGGGCCAGAGCCGCCATCCGCGCCGCCATCCGCGCCGCGCCGCGCGCCGTACCGGGGCGGACAATACCGGGCGCGCCGGGCACCGCATTCATTCGCATCGCGCTATCACTCCACGCATTCCGTGACCCTGAGGCCGCTTGAGGTCAAAATCTCGTTGCACCCCACCAGCGGCTTGAACGGCGCGCAGGTGTTCGACCGCGCCAGACAGGCGCTTTCGCAATCACTGGCGCGCTGACAGCTGCGCCCGGCATCTTTCGGCACGCTTTGGCAAAACAGGCCGCCGCTGCTGCCAAGGCTGCGGTAAATCCCGCCACCCTTTTCGCAGGCCGTACGTTCCATCTGCACGCGCGCGGCCCCCACCGGCGCGGGCGCGGGGGGCGACTGGCGGCAGGCCGCCAGCGCCAGGACCAGCGCCAGCCCGCCGGAGATCAGCACAAACGGGCGCATCCGCAGACTCAATAGGGCAGCGAATGCGCGCGATGCGTGGCTTCCAGCGCCGCGATCACCTCCGGCGGCAGCACCATCTCCGCCGCCGCCAGCGCGGGCTCAAGCTGCGCCACCGAAGTGGCCCCGATGATCGGCACCACCGGGAAGGGACGTTGCATGATCCAGGCAATGGCCATGCTGACCGGGTCCAGCCCCGCCTCGGCCGCGATGCCCACGATGATATCCGCCAAGGCAAAAGCCTGCGGCGTCGCCCGCCCGCCCAGGCTCTCGTTCACCGCCCGGCGGGTGCCCGGCGGCGTCGCATCGCCCGAATATTTGCCGCTGAGAATGCCAACCGCCAGGGGCGAATAGGCCAGCAGCGTCACCTCTTCATGCACCGTCAGCTCGGCCATATCGGTGTCATGCACGCGGTAGAGCAGCGAATATTCGTTCTGCAGCGCGGCCGCGCGGGGGCCATGCCCCTCATCCGCCAGCCGCAGCCATTGCGCCATGCCCCAGGCGCTTTCGTTCGAGAGGCCGAAATGCCGGATCTTGCCCTCATCGCGCAGGGTTTCCAGCATCTCGAGCAGCGCGATCATATCCTCGGTCACCGCCGCCGCCGGGCCCTGACGCCGCGCGTCAAAGTTCCACATCTGGCGGAAGTGATAGCTGCCCCGGTTGGGCCAGTGGATCTGATAGAGGTCGATGTAATCCGTCTGCAGCCTGCGCAGCGAGTCCTCGCAGGCCGCGCGCATCGAGGCCGGGGTGATCGGCGCGCCCTCGCGCAGGACCGAGCCCGCCCCGGTGATCTTGCTGGCCAGCACGATCTGATCGCGCTGCCCGGATTTCGCCAGCCAGGTGCCGATGATCTCTTCGGTCCGGCCCGCGGTCTCGGCTTTGACCGGGTTCACCGGATACATTTCGGCCGTATCAATGAAATTGATCCCCGCCGCCCGGGCGTGATCGATCTGGGCATGGCCCTCGGCTTCGGTATTCTGCGAGCCCCAGGTCATCGACCCCAGGCACAAAGCACTGATTTCAAGGCCGGTACGGCCCAGCTGAACGGTTTTCATGGAGATCTCCGGCAAGCTGCGCCCCATGGCGCGACCGCGCGAACCTGCCATAGCGCGGCCCCGGGTTAAAGACCTGATATTGCACGGGGGGCCGGCCCGCCCAAAGCCGTGGGGCAGCGGACCGCCATGCTGCGGCGCGCCCGCAGGCAAAGACCGGGCATCCGCGCTGGGTTTTTTGCGCGGGCGATAGGCTTGCGGCGCCACGGCAGACGCGGGCGCCGGGGAAAGCCGGGCCCGGCCGCGCGCAGGCCGCGCCGGTGTCACAGGGCCAGTGGCACAAGGCCCGTGTCACAAGGCCCGTGTCACAGGGCCAGCGCCAAGGGGCCGTCGCGTCCACGCATCGGGTGCCGCCGGGCAGGCGGCCGCGGCCTCAGCGGTTCAAAAGGGCCATCGCTTCGGCGTGAATCGCGGCATTCGCCGCGGCGAGGATCTGCCCGCCCTGCGGCGCAGGCCGCCCCTGCCAATCGGTCACCACGCCGCCCGCCGCCTCAATCACCGCAATCGGCGCCTGCACATCGTAGGGTTGCAAACCCGCCTCGATCACCAGATCGACATGCCCCCCCGCCAGCAGCGCATAGCCATAGCAATCCATCCCATAGCGGGTCAGCCGCGCCTGAGCGCTGACACGGCGAAAAGCCGCCCCTTCCGCCTCGGTGCCGACCTCGGGAAAGGTCGAGAGCAGGATCGCCTGCGCCAAAGGCCGCGCCGGACGGGTCTTCAGCGCGCGCGTGCCTTGCGGGCCCTGCATGGCAGAGCGGCCAAAGCCCCCCTCAAACCGCTCGCCGATATAGGGCTGGTCGATCAGCCCATAGACCGGCCCCTGTTCATCGGCGATCGAGATCAGGACGCCCCAGGTCGGCGTGCCGGACAAATAGCCCCGGGTGCCGTCAATCGGATCCAGCACCCAGGTCAGACCGGAGCTGCCCGCTTTCGGCCCGAATTCCTCGCCCAGAATGGCGTCCTGCGGCCGACGGGCGGCCAGAATGTCCCGCATCGCCTGCTCGGAGGCACGGTCTGCGACGGTGACCGGGTCAAAGCGCTCGGTCTCTTTCGTCTCGGCGCTCAGATCCTCGGCGCGGAAATGCTGCAGCGTTTCGCGCCGCGCCGCATCGGCCAGCGCCGCGGCGGTGGTGATGATCTCTTGGCGATCTGCCGCGCTCAGGCGGTCGGCGGTACGGCTCATGGGCATCCCTCGGGCTGAAACATCGCCCAAAGCGGTAGCGGCGCCCCTGCCCCCGGTCAAGTCATTGAAGGCGGCGCAAAACCAAACGGCCCGCCGGGAGGGGGCGAGCCGTTTATGAGCGGTCTTCGGTGGCGGCAGCCGATTGGCATCTGGCCTGCGCCCAAGGGATCGTCATGGCTGATGTGCGCAAGGCGTCCGGCAAAACCGACATGTCGTCAGAGGGGCGAGACGGCGGATCGGCGCTGCCCCATCGGGCGGATCGGCGTACAGGGTCAGGGGGCCGGCGGTTTTCAGGCCGCGTCCGAGAGCACCTTCGCCAGATCGAACAGGCGGCGGCGTTGCGCCTCGGGAATGGCATAATAGGACCGCACCAGCATCAGCGCTTCTTTATCGGCCAGAATATCGCCGGAAACGTCGTATTTGGCTGTGCCTTCGGTTTCGATACCCTCGAAGAAGAAGCTGATCGGCACTTCGACCGCTTCCGCGATGTCCCACAGCCGCGAGGCAGAGACGCGGTTCATGCCGGTCTCATACTTCTGAATCTGCTGAAACTTGATCCCAACCGCGTCGGCCAGCTGCTGTTGCGTCATCCCAATCATCCAACGGCGGTGACGAATGCGTTTGCCGACGTGAATATCTACCGGATGTTTCATTTATTACTCCTACAATCGCGGACAATCTAGGGTTGGATCCGCTTCGAACTAGTTACCACCGGAGGGATAGTTAGGAACCTGCCAAAAAAGATAAGTACCTGCCCCAGTACACGGCCGCAAAAGCGAATTTTGCCAAATTGAGGCCGCCGACAGCCGCACATCCTATGCGTGTTTTGCAAAATGCAATTCATTTTGCAACTGCCCCTAGGGAAGCCGGTCACCGCGCAGCCGCAGCAAAAGCCGCGGGGCGGCGCAAGCGATTCGCGCTTGGGGGCACCGGCAGACTATGGTCGTATGACGTGACATCTGGCCGACAAAAGGAAGAGCATGCGCGCCTATCACCTGAGCACCGCTGGCACTGCGCCCACGCTGACCACGCTGCCCCGCCCGGCGCCGGGACCCGGCGAGGCCCTGTTGCGCATCGAATGCTGCGGTCTGAATTTTGCCGATCTCTTGATGATCGAGGGGCGCTATCAGGACACCCCGGCCGCGCCCTTCACCCTCGGGATGGAATGGGCCGGGGTTGTTGAGGCACTGGGGCCCGGCACCGAGGGACCGGCACCGGGAACGCGGGTGGCCGCTGTCGCCGGACAGGGCGGGCTCGCGGAATGGGGTGTTGTGGCGGCCAACCGCTGCATTCCCTTGCCCGATGCCATGGGTTTTGATCAGGCCGCCGCCTTCCAGATTGCCTATGGCACGAGCCATCTTGCCCTGACGCACCGTGCGCAGGTGCGGCCGGGCGAGACGGTGGTGGTGCTGGGCGCGTCGGGCGGGGTCGGGCTGACGGCGGTGGAACTGGCGGCGCGCATGGGCGCCCGGGTGATCGCGGTGGCCCGCGGCGCGGACAAGCTGGCCGTCGCGCAGGCCGCCGGGGCGGAGCGGCTGATCGACGCGGATCACCCGGATATGAAGGCCGCCCTCAAGGCCGCGGGCGGCGGCGATGTCGTCTATGATGCGGTGGGGGGCGCCTTGGGTGAAGCGGCGCTCGCGGCACTGCGGCCGGGCGGGCGCTATCTGGTGATCGGTTTTGCCTCGGGCGATATTCCGCGGGTGAAGCTGAATCACATGCTGGTCAAGAACCAGACGCTGCATGGCATCTATTGGGGCGGGTATATGGTGCTGGACCCCGAGGTGATGCGGGCGGGGATGTCGGAATTGTTCGCGATGTTCGCCGAGGGCGGGCTGGAGCCGCATATCAGCCACCTGCTCCCCCTGCATCGGGTGGCCGAGGGGCTGGACATGCTGCGGCACCGGCGCGCAACGGGCAAGATCGTGGTGACGATGCGGGACTGAGCCCCGGCGGGGGCGCCGGGGGCGATCTGCGCCTCCGGCGGGGATATTTTCAATCAGGCAAAGTCAGGGGTTTTGCGATCGCGCGGCCGCGGTCAAAGCGGCATGCCATAGGCCGCGCGCAATTCGGCACGCAGCGCATCGGCCAGTTCGCCCCGCGCCTGACCGCTGTCATAGAGGCAGATCTGCGAGGCGCCGAGGTCCGGCAGGCCCTGCTCCGCCCCCCATTCAATGCAATGGACGGGCGCGCAGCCCTCCATCCGGACCGTCACCCCGAGACCCGCGGCCACCGTCGCCTCGACCACGGTTTCGCTGTCGCCATCAAAGGCGCTTTCCCAGGCGATGCCCGCCGCATCCAGCGCCGCATGCGCCACCGGCCGGAAGAAGCAGGTTTCCTTGAAGGCCAGACGCAGCGGCCGCGCCGCATAGGCAATACTGTCCGCCGCCCCCACCCAGATCAGCCGCCGCGCGGCCAGCACCTCGGCCTGCGGATCGGGGCGCTGCTCGGTGGTCAGGATCAGGTCATAATCACCACGCGCGAACCCCTCCTTGAGGGTCTTGGTGTAAGAGGAGACCAGATTGATCCGCATCTTCGGCCAGCCCGAGGAGAGGCGTTTGAGAATGCCGGGCATTTGCGGCGCCACGATATCATAGGGCACCCCCAGCCGCAGTTCCTGCTCGAAGGCCTGCGGCGCGAGGCTCATCAGCGCCTCATCGTTCAGGGCCAGCATCCGCCGCGCATAAGAGATCAATTGCTCCCCCGCGCGCGAGGGCTCCATCTTGCGCGCGGCCCGGGTGAAGAGATCGATGCCGAGGTTTTCCTCCAGCCGCCGGATCTGCATCGACACCGCCGATTGTGTCAGGTTCAGCATCGAGGCGGCACGGGTCACCCCGCCCGCATCGGCCACTGCGACAATAGCGCGCAGCGCGGAGGTATCGAGGTTGCGCGGCATATCAGACTCCGTGATCAAAAGCATAACAATCATTCGTTTTCATGATGAACTTATTTCGGCGATAAATCAAGTATCGGCATGAGTGCCGAAGGTTCATCACGAAACGGAAAGGAAAACCATGGAACGCGCCCTGCCCCGAAGCCGGTCCGCCAGACCGCAATCGCGCTTGTATTCCTGGGTTCTGCGCATCTTCGGACAAGCCGGGCTCGCGCGGCAGCGCCGCCAGCTGGCCGAGCTTGAGCCGCATCTGCTGCGCGACATCGGGTTGACGGCCGATGAGGCGCAGACCGAAGCCGCGCGGCCGCGCTGGGACGCCCCCGCACATTGGATCCGGCGCGACATTCCCTGAGCCTCTCCAAAGCCGCGGAAACCCCCCGCTCTTTTGCAGCGAAAGTCTTGAATTCGCAGCCCGTCCCTCCAATATGCTGAACTGGGACGGGATCGGCGCCCGCCGGGGCCCTGCCAGAGTAAACGGAGGCTGTTATGGCAGACTATAACTCAATCCGCGCCGGCCAGGCCGGCGCCCGCCGCGTGAGCATTGACGAAGGCCTGCGCACGCATATGAACAAAGTCTACGGTCTGATGTCCGTGGGCATGATCATCACGGCTGTCGCTGCCTGGCTGATGGCCAGCCTGGCGATTTCCGCCGACCCGACGCCCTATCAGATCGGGTCGAGCACCTATCTGACCGAATTCGGCCGCACGCTGTTCATGTCGCCGCTGAAATGGGTGATCATGTTCGCGCCGCTCGCCGTGGTTTTCGCCTTTGGCGCCATGCTGAACCGGATGTCGGTTGCCACCGCGCAGGCGGTGTTCCTCGGTTATGCCGCACTGATGGGGATCTCGATCTCGTGGATCTTCGCGGTCTACACCGGCTTCTCGATCGTGCAGACCTTCCTGATCACCGCGATCTCCTTCGCCGGTCTGTCGCTCTGGGGCTATACCACCAAGCGTGACCTGTCGGGCATGGGCACCTTCCTGATGATGGGTCTGATCGGCCTGCTGGTGGCTTCGGTCGTGAACATCTTCCTGGCCTCGTCGGCCGTGCAATTCGCGATCTCGGTGATCGGCGTGCTGATCTTTGCGGGCCTGACCGCGTTCGACACGCAGAACATCAAGAACACCTATCTGGAAATGGCGCATTCGGGCGAGGAATTCCTGGGCAAATCCGCCATCATGGGCGCGCTTCGGCTCTACCTCGACTTCCTGAACATGTTCATGTTCCTGCTGCAATTCTTCGGCAACCGCAACTAAGCGTCCCTGCCGCGAGAGATTGGAAAACCCCGCCTCACGGCGGGGTTTTTTCGTTTTCGGCGGCGGGGCGCGTCAGCCCATCCGCAGGGCAATATCCAGCATGCGGTTGGAAAAGCCCCATTCATTGTCATACCAGCCATAGACCCGCACGAGGCCGCCCGCCGTGACCCGCGTCTCGGGCGTGGCCATCACGATGCTTTCGGGACGCGCGCGCAGATCGGTGCTGACCAGCGGTCCGTCAATCGCGCCGATCACCCCGCCCGCCGCGTGAAAGGCCGCGTTCAGCTCGGCCGCCGTCGCCGGACGCTCCAGCAGCACCGTCAGATCCACCGCCGAGACAGAGGCCACCGGCACCCGCACCGCCGAGCCTTCGATCCGCCCCGCCACCTCGGGGAGCACCAAATCGAGGAGACGCTGGGCCGAGGTGGTGGTGGGCACCATCGACAAGGCCGCCGCGCGCGACCGCGCATAATTGGCGGCTGGCGCGTCCACCGTCGGCTGGCTGCCGGTGTAGCAGTGAATGGTGGTCATCGAGCCGGTCACCACGCCCCAACGGTCGTTCAAGAGCCGCACGAGGGGCGCCAGCGCATTGGTGGTGCAAGAGGCGTTGGAGACGATCTTCTGATCGGCAAGACCTGCGTCATTCGCCCCCAGCACCACGGTATAATCCGCCACCGCCGAAGGCCCCGAAATCAGCACCCGCCCGGCCCCTGCCATCATGCCCTGGCTCGCGATATCATGCCGGTCGCCGCGCCCGGTGCATTCCAGCACCAGATCGACGCCGGACAGATCCAGCTCGGTCAGATCGGGGACCCGGTGCAGCGCGATGCTATGGCCGTTCACCTTCAGCGCACCGCCCTCTTGCACCACGCTGCCCGGAAACGGCCCAAAGACGCTGTCGTATTGAAAAAGGTAGGCGCACATTTCCGGCGCGGCGATGTCATTGATGCCGACAATCTCCAGCCCGGGCCACATCCCCTGCGGCTGCCCCTGCAGCCAGGCCCGCAGCACCGAGCGGCCGATCCGTCCAAAGCCATTGATGAACACTTTGACCATCGTGATCCTCCTTGCCGAACAAGGGCTCCGCGCAAGGACTGCGACGCGAGACCTCGCCCGGTTTTAGGAAGAAAGCCCCCGCAGGAACAGGGCAACTTTGACATGGGTACAACTTCGCGCGGGCCGGAGGCCTGCCCCGGGCCGCCTCAGCAATATTCTTCGACCGAGACCCGCTGTGCTTCGCCATAGCGCGCGCCCTGCGCGAAACCCGGCGGCAGCAGGCGGTCGATCTCGGCCCATTCCTCCGGCGTGAAGATCAGCGCATCGGCCCCGGCCCAATCGGCCAGATGCTCGGCCGTGCGGGTGCCGGGGATCGGCAGCATGCCCCCCGGTTGTTGCAGCACCCAGGCCATGGCCGCCGCGGCGACATTCCAGCCGCGCGCCTGACAGAACGCCCGGAACCCCGCGATGAGACGCTGATTCACCTCAAAATTCGGCGCGATAAAGCGGGGATTGCTGCGGCGGAAATCGCCGGGGGGAAAGCTCGCCTGCTCCAACGGCTCTTGCGAAAAGATCCCGCGGCCCAGCGGCGAGAACGGCACGAAGGCAATGCCCAGATCGGCGCAGGCACGGGTCACCCCCAGCTCGGGCTGCCGCGTCCAGAGCGAATATTCGTTCTGCACCGCGCGGCAGGGCAAAAGCGCATGCATCGCCCGGATCGTCGACGGCGCGACTTCGCTCAGCCCATAGCCGCCGATCTTCCCCTCGCCCATGAAACGTTCCAGCGTCTCGGCCAAGGCCTCATGCGGCACGCCGGGATCGCGGCGGTGGATGTAGAACAGCTCCACCCGCTCGCGCCCCAACCGCCGCAGCGAGGCCTCCAGCTCGCCGCGCAGATGCTCGGCGCTGTTGTCGATGCGCCGGGGCGGTCCCGAGATGATCGAGGCCTTGGTCGCCAGCACGATCTCGTGCTTGCGGCGGGCAAGCCATTCCCCCAGCACGGTTTCCGAGACGCCCATGCCATAGATATTGGCGGTGTCGTAAAAGGTGATGCCGTGGTCCCAGGCCGCGTCCAGACAGCGCAGGCTCTCGGCCAATCCGGTGGGGCCATACATGCCGCCAAAGGACATGCAGCCCAACCCGATCGCCGAGACCATTGGCCCGCCCTGCCCCAATTGCCGCTGTTGCATGGTCACTATCCTTTTTCTGATCGCGGGGATTTGGCTACAGACCCGCCCGGGGGTCAACCCGCTGCCCGGCAATTGCGGCCCCTGCCCGCCACAGGCGCTCCGCATTGCCCGCAAAACGCGCATCCTTCGGGCATTTCCCCGCGACACCGCCCCGGGGGCAGCTTCCGTCGGGGCAACTTCCTTGGGGGCGGTGATTGGCAAAAGCCGCCAGAGGGCCCCTCGCGTCGGCGGCAGAAAACGAAGCGTCACGTTGCCGTGATGGGGCGGGGTATCCGGCGCCGAAGCGGCCCCCCAAGCCGCCGCGCAGGTGAGGTTTGCCCCAAGTATTGTTGATGAAATGCGCGCATTGGTAGAATTTTAGGCAATAAAGTACGAAAGTTTCAGCCATTAGTTGCAGTCATATTGACAATGTATCTCATTTTTCGTCTCCTGGTTGTGCTCGGGGGGGTGTTCGTAAGTTTGTTAGTGATTGAGGGGCGGCACATGCGTGCCGCCATCATGCTCATTGCAGGCTCATCACCCATGCGAGGAACGGAATGAATGAAGAACAAAGACGCCCCCTACGAAATCGCCCCTCGTCATGAGGAATTGGGAGGACGGACCTCACCGCTCCTGCTGGAAAAACCCGTCAACGCTGGCCCCCTCACGGAACTGCAGGGATTAACGGGGCGGCTGGTCAGAAAGCTGGCCGAAACGCTCCAGTTCGCGCCCGGCGGCTTGCGTCAGCCGGCCGAAGTGCAAAAGCCGCGACATCCGGCGGACGTGCGCGGTTTGCGCTGGACGCGCCAGGGCAGAGTGGAAGTCAACCGCCTGATCAATCCGGCCTTGCTGAAGAATGGCGTCGCGCTGTTTTGCGGTGAGAACAACGCTGAAATGCGCAAGCTCCGGGATTGGTATGAGGAATATGGCGGCGCCGCCATCGTCGTGGAAGAGAAATCTCCGCCGCTGGACTGGCTCGCCGAAAACTACGCCACGCTCGATTTCTGCTTTGTCGACTCAGATTACGTCGGGGAAGTGGAAAGCCTCGTCGATCTCGGCCTCAGGCTGCGGGTCCTGGCGCCGCGGCTGCCGATCATCATGGGCTCACGTCGCGTGACCGCCAATGATTTTTCGGTCGAACGTATCGCAATCTGCGACACAACGCTGAAGATGCCGGTCAGCCAAACGGCTTTCTTGCTGGGCATCCAATCGGAGCTGCAGAACAACAAATATTCGCAAGATCGGCAAAGCAAGATGCCATGAGGTTGCTCACCTCTCGTCACGCGAGACGACCTTGGTTGGGTGGCGCCGCACGGCACCACGTATCGCTTTATCCTTTTGCCGGATGGGATCGCGCCGCTGCGCGCAGGCATTCGGCAAGCTTGCCATGATTGTATGCCATGCGAACAGCTCACGACGTTCTCTCCTGTCTTTGGGACACTTTGGCCTTTCTGGATAGCGGCGACGGCGCGCTTCCGAGAAATTCCGTTTTGCGCCACCAGATCATCGCGCGCGCGGTCGCGTTTGAGGCCTATGGGCGCGGGATTGACAACGATCTTGCAGCCGCGCGCCTCGGCAAAATGGTCGACGACTGTGCGTTGGACCTTTTCCTCCTTTGGGGGGCGCAGGAAGAGATGGCCGTGCTGGTGTTTCTGGAGGAAATTGGCCTGAAGGATGCGGCGGGCATGCCTGCCCAGATTCCTCAATGGCTCGAGAGGCAAATGTGACGCCGGGCTATCCCAAAGCCGTCAGGCCGCACGGGCACCGGCATGGTGACAACACTGCCTGACACGCAGTACTCTCGCCTGCATTTTCAGCGCGCCAGACCGAAAGCCGCGAAAAATCACAGCCTCTCTTTTCAGCCATATTGACAATTTTTTTCCAGAATAGATAGCTTCAGGAAGATGCCCTTTTGCGGATCACGCCACGGGCATCTGAAAATCAGATCAAAAATCACCTAGGCGAAAGCCGTCGCGAAACCGCCACAACCACCTGTTAAGAAATCACTATCTACATGCCGCGAGGCGAAGAGAATGACCTGCTGCGAAGATGCCAGCGCGTCGGGAACTGAAGAAAGGTAGCGCGTCATGAGAACCTCACGCGTTGTTCTTGATTGCCTTTTTGACACAATTTCATCGTTGGACCAGGGCCCCTGCGCCATTCGCAAAGGGTCGCCTCTCAGGCATCAGGTCATCGCGAGAGCCGTTGCCGAAGCGGCCTATGGGCAGAGCGTGAGCGACAATCTGGCTGCGGCCCGCCTTGGCAAGATCATTGATGAGAGCGCGGTAGGATTGCACTCTCTTTTGGGAAGCCCAGCACAGAGAGCCGCCCTGGATTTCTTTGAAGAAATCGGCTTGAAAAAGGCCGCCGGACTGGTCGACTGACTGACCTGCCCCGCGGGGTGATGTTGCGGCCATTTCTCGCGAAAAAATCCATCGGAGATCCCCACAAACACCCGCGCCACATCGGGCAGCGCGGGCAGCCGGTCTTCCTCAAGATTCCTCTCAAAAAAGCAGCCATCGGCATATTCGGACGCGGCAAACCCGTAGAAGGGCGTGCTATGTTCGCGCGCCAGCAGGTTTGCCGCCCGCAGCGCGTGGCAGGCGACAGCGGCGAAATGGACCGGGGAGAATTCCACTCCCGCCGCACTTCCGCAGTGGATCGGCTCGCGCGCGAGAGACCGGCGCAGGTTCATCTGCCCGACCCCGACCGCATGCGCCGCGTCATTGCCGCGCCGGATCCTGGGCACCGGGTCGATGGCCGACATTTCCGACAGCGCGGCCAGCGCGCGGATCGCGGTCTCGATCGTGGTGCCGAAATCGGGGCCATCCATTGTCGCCGCGACGTTCAAACTGCCGAGATTGCAGGAAATATCGCGGCCCAGATGAGCATATCTCAGATCCTCGTTGAAGGCTGAGGCCTCCTTGACCTGCACGATCTCCGGGCACAGGCGTGACACCGTGATCCGCCCCCCCCCCCAATCGGGTTCGCGCAGCCCTGCCGTGTTCCCGGATTGTGAACCAAAGAACGCAACGCGCAGTTCGTCATCTCCGAAGAACACAACGCCCGATTCCATAAGAAATACCTGACTCTGCCGCGGATTCTCGACGCGTTTGATCTTCACGGGCAGACCGCATCGGCACTCCTGAGGGCAAAAGGCATTCGACCCTTCAGCCCGGACGGAGGCGATTACGGCAAGATCTACCTTCGCAGCGCGGCGGAAGCCGTGTTGAAACGCCATCGCGGGTGAGCGCTCGCGCTCTATGCCCCATCAGGTGGGAACCGACGGGATTCTGCAATCCACAAGTTTAATCACATGAATAACAGAGACTTATCAGCATAAAGCGGGGCCGCCAACAGAACAGGCTTGACAGGGGTGTGCGCGAAAAACACCGCCTCGTGCATACATATGCCTTACCTGCAGCATCTGAAAAACTGGTGATCCCGGAAGGAATCGAACCCTCAACCTGCCGATTAGAAGTCGGCTGCTCTATCCAGTTGAGCTACGGGACCACGGCGCCGTTTTGCGCCATCAGGCCCCGTGGCGCAAGAGGGTCTCAGCGGGTGAGCGTCATGAAAACCGAGTTGGGATCGAGCACATAGCCCTCAAACGGCGGGCATTCGACGAAACCCGCCCGCGCATAGAGCCGCCGCGCTGCGGTGAAACTCGGCTGGGCGCCGGTCTCAAGGCTGAGGCGCGAAAAGCCCTCGGCCCGGGCGGCGGCAACCAGATGATCCAGCATCGCCTGCGCCAGACCGCGGCCGCGCGCCTCGGCCAGAATATGCATTGATTTGATCTCGGCATGGGTCGCATCAATGCGCTTGAACGCCCCCATGCCCAAGGGTTGCCCCGCTTCCCGCATGACATAGAACCAGATGCCCGGTGCGGCCAGCGCACCCGCGTCCAGCATGTGGATCGATTCCGGCGGCGTGTCTTCGTGCATCGCCTGCGTGTGCCGCGTCATCAACAGGGTCAGATCCGCCCCCAGCGGGCTTTCGCGCGAGATCTCGATCATGGGCGGATAATTCCGGTGATGATCCTGAAATTATTAGTTTTTCTCAATGGCGTGCGTCCCGTGGTGCTCATCCGACAATCCTGACGATGAGAGTAGCAGGCCCGGCAGCGCAGGCAAGGCTTGCCGCAACGCCCCCCCACCCCGCCATCCGCGTGCCTTGCCGAATCCGTCAGCCCAAGGCTGCCTGCCGCAGGATTGCCGGGCTTTGGCTCGCCCGCAGCGTCTCGGCGGATTGGCGCACCACCTCGGAAATATCGGTCAGCTGACGGGCGAGCGGGCTGGTCTTGCGCCAGACCATGCCGATCGTGCGCGCGGGCTGCGGATCGCGCAGCCGCGCCACCGAGACCGGGGCCGAGCGCGTCTCGACCGGCACCGCCATTTCCGGGATCAGGGTGACGCCAATCCCCGCCCCCACCATCTGCACCAACGTGGCCAGCGAACTGCCGTCGAGCCATTCGCGCGGCCGGGCCGTGGCGATGTCGCAAAACGACAGCGCCTGATCGCGGAAACAATGCCCCTCTTCCAGCAACAAGAGCCGCATTTCGCGCAGCATCTCGCGGTTGGGCACCGGTTTGCCCACGTCGCTGTGATGGCGCACGAGCAGGAAGTTTTCGGAGAACAACGGCACCTCGGTCAGCGTCGGCTCCGATACCGGCAGCGCGATGATGGCGGTGTCGAGCCGCCCGTCCATCAGCTCCTGCAACAGCTTTGGCGTCACCGTTTCGCGCAGATGCAGGTCAAGATCGGGGTAGAGGCTGGTCAGCTGACCGATGATCGTCGGCAAAAGATAGGGCGCGATTGTCGGGATCACCCCGATGCGCAACCTTCCTGCCAGCTGCGTGCGCGCGGCGCGGGCGAGGTCCTCCAGCTCTTCGACGGCGCGCAGAATTTCGCGCGCGCGCTGCGCGAAAACCTCGCCAAAGCCGGTCAGGCGGATCTGCCGCGGACTGCGCTCAAACAAGGGTGTGCCCAGCACCTCCTCCAGCTCCTTGATCTGCATAGACAGCGCCGGTTGCGTGATGGCGCAATCCTCGGCGGCGCGGCCGAAATGACCCTGCCGCGCCAGCGCCTCGAAATAGCGCAACTGTTTCAGCGTCATGTTCAGCATCAGCGCACCTTATCGCGACCATCAGAAATTCCAAATTAAACTAATCGGCGAACTCTGTTAGAAAGGCAAGACAAGGGTCACCCGGCAGACATATTCTGCGACGAGGATGGCCGCGCGGCGCCCATAGTGTGCCGGAAATACGCATGATCGGAGGATAAGATGGACGGAAACGACAGAACCGAAGGCGGCAAATGCCCGGTAATGCACGGCGGCAACCCCAATGTCAGCCATAAGGCCCGCTCGAATCGCGACTGGTGGCCCAATCAGCTGAACCTGAAGATCCTGCATCAGAATTCCAGCCTCTCGGACCCGCTCGGGGCCGATTTCGACTATGCCGAAGCTTTCAAGCAATTGGACATCGGCGCGGTGAAGCAGGATCTGCACGCGCTGATGACCGACAGTCAGGACTGGTGGCCCGCCGATTGGGGCCATTACGGGCCGTTCTTCATCCGCATGGCCTGGCACAGTGCGGGCACCTACCGCACGGCGGACGGCCGGGGCGGGGCGCGCTCGGGCACCCAGAGGTTCGCGCCGCTGAACTCCTGGCCCGATAACGTCAACCTCGACAAGGCGCGGCGCCTGCTGTGGCCGATCAAGCAGAAATACGGCAACAACCTCTCCTGGGCCGATCTGATGATCCTGACCGGGAATGTCGCGCTGGAATCAATGGGCTTCAAAACCTTTGGCTTTGCGGGCGGCCGTCCGGACGTGTGGGAGCCGGGCGAAGACATCTATTGGGGTGCCGAGGCGGAATGGCTGGGCGACAAACGCTATTCGGGCGAGCGTGAACTGGAGAACCCGCTGGCCGCCGTGCAGATGGGGCTGATTTACGTGAACCCGGAGGGGCCGAACGGCAACCCCGATCCGCTGGCCGCCGCCAAGGACATCCGCGAAACCTTTGCCCGGATGGCGATGAATGACGAAGAGACCGTCGCGCTGATCGCGGGCGGCCATACCTTCGGCAAGACGCATGGTGCGGGCGATGCGGCGCTGGTCGGCGTGGATCCGGAAGCGGCAGGGATCGAGATGCAGGGCCTCGGCTGGGTCAGCAAACACGGCACCGGCATTGGCCGCGACGCCATCGGTTCGGGCCTGGAAGTGGTCTGGACGCAGACGCCGACTGCCTGGAGCAACCATTTCTTCCGCAACCTCTTTGAGTTTGAATGGGAGCTGACCAAAAGCCCCGCCGGGGCACATCAATGGCGGCCGAAAGACGGCGCGGGCGCGGGCAGCGTGCCGGATGCGCATGATACGGACAAACGGATCGCGCCCTCGATGCTGACCACCGACCTCGCGCTGCGCTTTGACCCGATCTACGGGCCGATCTCGCGCCGCTATTACGAGAATCCGTCCCTGTTTGCCGATGCCTTTGCCCGTGCCTGGTTCAAACTGACCCACCGCGATATGGGACCGAAAGTGCTCTATCTCGGCGATGAAGTGCCCGCCGAAGACCTGATTTGGCAGGATCCGGTGCCGCCGGTCACGCATCCCCTGGTGGAGGCGGCGGAGATTGCCGATCTGAAGGCCAGCATTCTGGCCACCGGCGTCAGTGCCGCCGATCTGATCTCGACCGCCTGGAATGCTGCGGCCAGTTTCCGTGGCTCGGACAAGCGCGGCGGCGCCAATGGCGCGCGCATCCGTCTGGCCCCGCAAAAGGACTGGGCAGCGAATGAACCCGCCATGCTCGCCACTGTGCTGACGGCGCTGGTGGGCGTGCAAGCGGCCTTTAACGCTAAAGCGCCGGGCGGCAAGCAGATCTCGCTGGCCGATCTGATCGTGCTCGGCGGTGTCGCAGCGGTGGAAGCGGCGGCCAAGGCTGCGGGCGAAGCGGTTGAAGTGCCCTTTGCCCCCGGCCGCACGGATGCGAGCCAGGAACAGACCGACATCGAATCCTTCGAAGTGATGGAGCCGATGGCGGATGGGTTCCGCAACTATCAGGCGCAGGCTTTCAGCTTCTCGACCGAGGAGCTGCTGGTGGACCGGGCGCAACTCCTGACCCTGACCGCGCCGGAAATGACGGTGCTGATCGGCGGGATGCGGGCGCTGAACGCCAACCACGGCGGCAGCCAGCAAGGCGTGCTGACCCACCGTCCGGGCGTGCTGACGAATGATTTCTTCGTCAACCTGCTGGATATGGGCACGGTCTGGGCGCCGATTGGCGGCGGCGACATGGTCTTTGAGGGCCGCGACCGCGCCAGCGGCGCGCTGAAATGGACGGCAAGCCGCGCCGATCTGGTCTTTGGCTCGAACTCGCAGCTGCGGGCGATTGCCGAGGTCTATGGCCAGAACGGCGCACAGGCAAAATTCACCCGTGACTTCGTGAAGGCCTGGACCAAGGTGATGAACGCCGACCGTTTCGATCTGGCCTGAGACCGTCGGAAACCGGGCGCGCGCCGCCGCGGCCGCGCCCCTTTCACCGCCCCCGTTGTGGGGCAGCGCACAACCATCAACGCCCGAATCCACAGAGGGTTCGGGCGTTTCCTGTGCTGCTTGGGCGTTCCGCCGCCGGGGCCGTGGCGGCGCGCGAAGCCTGACTTGACATGCGTGGCAACTCGCGCCACCCCGACGTCAGGGGCTTGCTTTCCGGTCCTTTGCGCCCCCCAACCGTGAAAGGCAGCCCGATGCAAATCGACCTTCCCGCCGATGATGCCCCGATGGCACCGCTGTCGCCCGAACATGCCGCGCGCAACCGGCTGGTGATCATGCTGCTGTTGGTGTCCGCCTTCACCGTGATCCTGAACGAGACGATCATGAGCGTCGCCCTGCCCCGGCTGATGCAGGATCTGAACGTCACCGCGAGCGCGGCGCAATGGCTGACCACGGCCTTTTTGCTGACGATGGCGGTGGTGATCCCGATCACCGGCTTTTTGCTGCAGCGCATCCACACCCGCAGCGTTTTCACCCTCGCGATGGGACTCTTCAGCACCGGCACCCTGATCTGCGCGCTCTCGCCGGGGTTGGGGCTTTTGGTCTTTGGCCGCGTGGTGCAGGCCTGTGGCACCGCGATCATGATGCCGCTTCTGATGACCACCGTCATGACGCTGGTGCCGCCGCAGACGCGCGGCAAGACCATGGGCAATATCTCGATCGTGATCTCGGTGGCCCCGGCCATCGGGCCGACCATCTCCGGCATCATCCTTGATTTTCTCGACTGGCGCTGGATGTTCTGGCTGGTGCTGCCCATCGGCCTCGGCGCCTTGGCGCTGGGGCGGGCCAAGCTGCAGAACGTGACCGAGCCGCGTAAGGTGCCGCTCGACCTGATCTCGGTGCCGCTGGCGGCGCTGGGGTTTGGCGGCGTGGTTTACGGCCTCTCGACGCTGGGCGAAGGCGGCGGTGGCGAGGCGGCGATGCCGGTCTGGCTGCCCTTGCTGATCGGCGGCGTGGCCTTGGTGTTTTTCGTCGCCCGCCAGCTGAAACTCGGGCCGCAAGAGCGGGCGCTGCTGGATCTGCGTACCTTCCGGGTGCGGGTGTTCACGGTGTCGGTGGTGATGATGGGGCTGGCGATGATGTCGCTTTTCGGGATGATCATCCTGCTGCCGATCTACATTCAGAACGTGCTGGGGCTGGCGCCGCTGCAATCGGGCCTGCTGGTGCTGCCGGGCGGGCTGATCATGGGGCTGCTGGCCCCCAGCGTCGGGCGGCTTTATGACCGGATCGGCGCGCGCAAGTTGGTGATCCCGGGGGCGGTGTTTGTCAGCGCGGGCCTCTGGCTGATGGCCAGCCTCGCGCCCGGCTCGTCCGTGGGGCTGGTGCTGGCCTATCACGTGGTGCTGAGCATCGGTCTCGCGCTTCTCTTCACGCCGCTCTTCACCTCCAGCCTCGGCTCGTTGCCGCCCGAGCTATACCCGCATGGCAGCGCGGTGCTCGGCACGGTGCAGCAGGTGGCGGGGGCGGCGGGGATCGCGCTTTTCGTCTCGATCATGTCGCTGCGGATCGGGGCCGAAATGGCGGCAGGCGCCGGTCAGGTCGAGGCCACCGCCGCCGGTCTGCGGGCGGGGTTCATCTGCGGCGCGACCATCTCGCTTTTGATGATCGTCGCCGGGTTCTTTGTCCGCCGCGCCCCGAAACAGGTTGCCTGACCTCCCCCCGCCGGAAGGTCAAAACGGGCGCCCTTTGGCGCCCGTTTGCATGTCAGAGGCTTAGCGGACGCGCCGCGCCTTGCCGCCGCGCTGCCCCGCCTGCCCGCCGGTGGAACGTCCGCGTGCCTTGACCGCCGCCTCGGCTGCCGCTTCCACATCCGATTGGCGCGCCAGCGGATCATCGGCCACCGCCAACTCCACCGCCTCCAGCCGCTTGACCTCATCGCGCAGCCGCGCCGCCTCCTCGAACTCAAGGTTCTCGGCCGCCTTGCGCATCGCCAGCCGCAGCCCGTCAAGATGCGCGGCGAGGTTCGACCCCACCAGCGGCTTCTCGACCTTGGCGGTGACGCGGCTCATGTCGGTATCGCCCTGCCAGAGGCCCGCCAGCACATCCTCGACGTTCTTTTTCACCGTCGTCGGCGTGATGCCATGCAGCTCATTATAGGCAATCTGCTTGTCGCGGCGGCGGTTCGTCTCGCCCATCGCGCGCTCCATGCTGCCGGTGATGCGGTCGGCATACATGATCACCCGGCCTTCCGAGTTCCGCGCCGCCCGGCCAATGGTCTGGATGAGCGAGGTTTCCGAGCGCAGGAACCCTTCCTTATCGGCATCCAGAATCGCCACCAGCCCGCATTCGGGAATATCGAGCCCCTCGCGCAAGAGGTTGATCCCCACCAGCACATCAAAGGCCCCCAGCCGCAAATCGCGCAGGATTTCAATGCGTTCGATCGTGTCGATGTCCGAGTGCATATAGCGGATGCGGATGCCCTGCTCGTGGAAATATTCGGTCAGATCCTCGGCCATCCGCTTGGTCAGCGTGGTGACCAGCACCCGCAGACCCTGCGCCGCCACCCGACGGATCTCGTCCAGAAGGTCATCGACCTGCATCTCCACCGGGCGGATCTCGATCACCGGATCCAGAAGGCCGGTCGGGCGGATCACCTGTTCGGTGAAAACGCCGCCCGCCTGCTCCATCTCCCAATTCGCCGGCGTGGCCGAGACGAACACGGTCTGCGGCCGCATCGCATCCCATTCCTCGAACTTCAGCGGCCGGTTGTCCATGCAGGAAGGCAGCCGGAACCCGTGCTCCGCCAGCGTGAATTTGCGCCGGTAGTCGCCCTTGTACATGCCGCCGATCTGCGGCACCGAAACGTGGGATTCATCCGCGAAAACAATGGCATTGTCGGGGATGAACTCAAAGAGGGTCGGCGGCGGCTCGCCGGGCGCGCGGCCCGTGAGATAGCGCGAGTAATTCTCGATCCCGTTGCAGACGCCCGTCGCCTCCAGCATCTCCAGATCGAAATTGCAGCGCTGCTCCAGCCGCTGCGCTTCCAGAAGTTTCCCCTCGTCGTTCAGCTGTTTGAGCCGCATCGCCAGCTCTTTCTTGATGCCCTTGGTCGCCTGCTGCATCGTCGGGCGCGGCGTCACATAGTGGCTGTTGGCATAGATGCGGATCTGCTTGAACGTGTCGGTCTTGGCCCCGGTCAGCGGATCAAATTCGGTGATTGCCTCCAGCTCCTCGCCAAAAAAGGAAAACCGCCAGGCGCGGTCCTCAAGGTGGGCGGGCCAGACCTCGACCGTATCGCCGCGCACCCGGAACGCCCCGCGCTGAAAGGCGGCATCGAGGCGTTTATACTGCTGCGCCACCAGTTCCGCGATGAACTGCCGCTGTTCATAGAGCTTGCCCACCTCCATATCCTGCGTCATCGCCGAATAGGTCTCAACCGAGCCGATGCCGTAGATGCAGGAGACCGAGGCGACGATGATCACATCATCCCGCTCCAGAAGCGCCCTTGTGGCCGAGTGGCGCATCCGGTCGATCTGTTCGTTGATCTGGCTTTCCTTCTCGATATAGGTATCGGTCCGCGCCACATAGGCCTCGGGCTGATAGTAATCGTAGTAGGACACAAAGTACTCGACGGCATTGTCGGGGAAAAACCCTTTGAATTCGCCGTAAAGCTGCGCCGCCAGCGTCTTGTTGGGCGCAAGGATGATCGCCGGGCGCTGGGTCTCCTCAATCACCTTGGCCATGGTAAAGGTCTTGCCGGTGCCGGTGGCGCCAAGCAGCACCTGATCATGCTCGCCCGACAGCACCCCCGCCGACAGCTCGGCAATCGCGGTCGGCTGATCGCCCGCGGCCTGGAAGTCGGTCTTCATCACGAAGCGTTTGCCGCCCTCGAGCTTTGGCCGCGTGAGCACATCGGGGCGCGGCGCGGGGGCGTTGGTGTTGTTGTGCGGCATGGTGATATCCTTGGCCCCAGTGGTTCCCCTTTAGTTTGGTCCGTTTTTGTTCACATGCAAGGGGGCGGCGAAAATATGAAGAAACTCTGAAGGAATCCTTTCGCAAAGATTAAGGTAAACGCGCAATTTTATCAATATAGACAATGGCTTGCCGGAATATTCTCTTGAGAATACCCACCGCGTTTACTATGTTGAACCGGCAAGCAGTAAAGGCTGCCGACCTGAGCACCACCCCCACCCCTCGCTCCCCCCGCCCGGTCGGCAGCCAACCCTTGCGCTTCCTGACACCGCTGTTCGGCCCAAGCGCCTCTCGGGGCTTGCACTTTTGCTGAGGTTTCACGATAACGAACCTGTCCTGAACATGAGGGAATCCATGCGCGCACGCATCTACCAACCCGCCCGCAACGCGATGCAGTCCGGCACCGCCAAGACCAAGCATTGGATTCTGGACTATGCGCAGACCGATGCGCGCGAGATTGATCCGCTGATGGGCTGGACCAGCTCGGGCGACATGAACAGTCAGGTGCGTCTGCGCTTTGAGACCCGCGCCGAGGCCGAGGCCTATGCCAAGGAAAAGGGCCTTGAGTACACCGTGACCGAGCCGCATCAGCGCAAGGCCAACGTCCGCCCGCGCGGCTATGGCGAGAATTTCGCGACCGACCGCCGGACTGTCTGGACGCACTGAACTGTGTGTAGGTCGGGGCATAGTTGCTGCCGGCTGGGGCAAAGTTTGTCCAGTTCGGGGCAAAGGTCTCGCAAGCCCTTGATTTCATGAGGCCGCTTTCGGGCGGTCTTTGCTTTTGGAGCGATCAAGCCGGTTCAACGCACCACCGGCATTGAATGCTCCGGCGCGACGACAGCTGACTCCCGCCTGACGGGGCGGTGCATCTGCATGACCGAGGCGGGCGGCTCGTTGCACACGGCCATCCGGTTCATAGCCCGGCACGCCCGACCGCCGGTCAAAGTGGCAGGGCGAAGAGTAATTACCGCAAGCGGAAGACCTCGAGTGCCGCATCGGAGAATGTCTCGGGCCGCCCCCGTGCCCCGGTCATTTCGGCGCGCCAAACCGTGTCTGCGCCAAACCAGACCGGACACGCGCCCCGCGGGTTGAGCGCC
Organism: Phaeovulum sp. W22_SRMD_FR3; assembly: GCF_052113705.1. Lineage (NCBI taxonomy): Bacteria > Pseudomonadati > Pseudomonadota > Alphaproteobacteria > Rhodobacterales > Paracoccaceae > Phaeovulum > Phaeovulum sp. W22_SRMD_FR3. The sequence continues at coordinate 89,498 of NZ_JBGQOG010000001.1, forward strand.
GCCTTGTCGACAGCCCCGTTCGCGGCGCGATCACGGATGGAAGCAGGCTTCAGCATGATGCACATTAAGTCATTGTATTAATTAATATAGTAATCCTCTCCGGTCAGAGAAACAAGCTCGGTCAGACCGCAGATCGCTCCGGATTGCCCTCCACCAGCGCCCGAAAGCAGCGTCCCGACAGACCAAAGGCCAAACATGCGCCAACATTTCATCTGGACCCCTCGGCGGGGGCACTCCACACTGCCTCGAAACAGGGTGGCGCAGCGGCCAATGCGTGCTCACGCACAGCCAGAATGCGTCGCGCATACAAGGACTTGCGGTATTGGGGGTTGGCGTGCTGTGCTGCCCTCCGGCACGTCTGGGCCATCAGGGGGAGGCCGGAGAATGCAGACCATCAGCGCGGATATCGTCATCATCGGCTCGGGCGTGGGCGGCAGCGCGGTGGCGCATCAGCTGGCGGGCACGGGGGCCAAGATCCTGATCCTCGAACGCGGGGACTTTTTGCCGAATGAGCCGCAAAACAGCGATGCCGAGGCGGTCTTTGGTCAGGCGCGCTACAAAACCCGCGATGAATGGCAAGATGCCAATGGCGCGCGCTACCGGCCGGGCCAGTATTACTACGTTGGCGGGCATACGAAATTCTACGGCACTGCCATGTTCCGCTTTCGCGAAAGCGATTTTGAGGCCAGCGAAACCGGGGGGATGCCGTCGCCCGCCTGGCCGCTGCGCTATGCCGATCTCGCGCCCTATTATGCCGCCGCCGAGCGTCTTTACGGCGTGCGCGGCCAATCGGGCACCGACCCGACCGAGCCGCCGCGTGCCGCCTATCCGCATGCCGCCATTCCGCATGAACCCGTGATCGCGGCGCTGTCCGACCGGCTGGCCGCACAGGGGCTGCATCCGTTTCACATGCCCTCGGCAGTGGATTTCGGCCCCGGCGGCAGCTGCCAGCGTTGCGGCACCTGCGATGCCTTTGCCTGTCGCTTTGACGCCAAGGGCGATGCGGAAACCCGCGTCCTGCGGCCGCTCCTCGCCCATCCCGATCTGCGGCTGGAGCGGGGTGCCGAAGTCACCCGGCTGATCGCCGATGCGCAGGGCCAGCGGATCATCGCGGCCGAGGTCCGGCAGAACGGCACCCTGCTCCGGGTCGAGGCGCCGGTTTTCGTGCTCAGCGCCGGGGCGATCAACTCCGCGCTGATCCTCTTGCGGTCGGCCTGCCCCGGGGCACCAGAGGGTCTGGCCAACCGTTCCGGCGTGGTCGGGCGCTATCTGATGAACCATCATCTGACAGGGCTGATGGGGGTAAAGCCATTTGCGGTGAATGCCACCAAATTCCCCAAAACACTGGCAATAAACGATTTTTACCACGGCCTGCCCGGCGATCCGGAGGCGCGGGGCAATCTTCAGATGCTCGGCAACATTCAGGGCGCGATGATCCGCGCGGCCTATCCCGCCACGCCCCGGCCCCTCGCCCATTGGCTGGGCCGCCATTCCGTCGACGTGCTGGCCATGTCCGAGGACCTGCCCCTGCGCGAGAGCCGGGTGCGGCTGTTGGGCGACGGACAGGTCGAGGTGGATTATCGCCCCGGCGGCACCCAGGCGCATGACCGCTTTGTGCGGCACGCCAAAAGCGTGCTGCGGCGGGCGGGCTTTCCGGTGGTGCTGCGCCACAGTTTCGGCATTCAGGCCCCGTCGCATCAATGCGGCACGGTGCGGATGGGGGACGATCCCGCGACCTCGGCCCTGAACGCGCTCTGCCGCGCGCATGATCATCCGAACCTTTATGTGGTGGATTCGGGGTTCTTCCCCTCCTCCGCCGCGCTGAACCCGGCCTTGACCATCGCCGCCCAGGCGCTGCGGGTCGGCGCGCATCTGCGCGACATGCGCGCCACCTGCCCCTGAAAGGCCCGCCGAGAGCGAATTTTCGGCTGCCCTCACCGGCTCTTTCGACCGGCCCGCCGCCGGAAACCCAAGCCAATTGCGCCTCTTGGCCGGGGATGTTCGCGGTGCCGCGGGACACCGATACTGTCCTTCACGCCATCCCGGTCGGACCCTGTCCCGAGGTTGATGCGTCAGGCCCGCCTGCAGCTGACCCGCGGACCGGGTCCCCCCGCAGCGTTTGACCCGTTAGTTTGCAAAGGATATGATCGCTTTGCAAAACTATGGGAGAAGCGCATGGCCACGCAAAAACTCTATGCCGGGGCAAAACTGCGCGAGACGCGGGCCCGGATTGGCCTGACACAAAAGCTGTTTGCCGAACGGCTTGGGGTCTCCCTGCCCTATCTCAATCAGATGGAAAACAACCACCGCCCGGTCTCGGCGGCGGTGGTGCTGGCGCTGGCGGGGGAATTTGGCCTCGACGTCACCGAGCTTTCGGCGGGCGATTCCGAGCGGCTGGTGACCGACATGCGCGAAGCGCTGGCCGATCCGGTCTTCACCGACACCGCCCCGCCGCTGGCCGATCTGCGGCTCGCGGCCTCCAATGCGCCAATGTTGGCGCGGTCGTTTCTGGCGCTGCACCGCGCCTATCGCCAGACGCATGAGCGGCTGGCGAGTCTCGATGAAGCATTGGGGCGCGACGGCGGCGAAACCGTGCTGTCGCCCTGGGAGGAGGTCCGAGACTTCTTTCACTATTGCGACAATTACATTGATGCGGTGGACAGGGCTGCCGAGCGGTTTTCCTGCCCGAATGGCAAACGGTTGGATCCGGTTGTTTGCGCGATTGATGCCCTGAAAGCCCGGGGCATTGATGTGCAGTTTTCCAACATTGACAGCTTGCGCCGCCTCACCGGCGGTCATCTGCAGATCTCGGCCCGCGCACAGGCGCCGACGCAGGTGTTTCAACTGCTGCATCAGGTCGCGCTCGCGGCACAGAATGACCTGCTGGAGGCGACGCTGGATCTGGCGCGGTTTCAGTCCGAGACGGCGCGCGCGATTGCCAAAATCGGTCTGGCCAATTACTTCGCCGGAGCCGCGCTCATGCCCTACCGCGCCTTTCAACTGGCCGCACAGGAAACCCGCCACGATCTGGAGCAACTGGCCGACCGTTTCGGCGCCTCGATCGAGCAGGTGGCGCACCGTCTGTCAACGCTGCAACGGCCGGGCGCCAAAGGCATTCCGTTCTTTTTCGTCCGCGTCGATCAGGCGGGCACGATCACCAAACGCCATTCGGCCACGCGGCTGCAATTTGCCCGCTTCGGCGGCGCCTGCCCGCTGTGGAACATGCACCAGGCCTTTGAAACACCGGGACGATTCTTGCGGCAACTGGCCGAGACGCCGGATGGGGTCCGCTATCTCTGCCTCGCGCGCGACATCTCGAAATCCGGCGGCGCCTTTCATGCGCCGGTGCGCCGCTATGCCATCGGGCTGGGCTGCGAGGTCAGCCATGCGCGCGATCTGGTCTATGCCGACGGGCTGGACCTGTCGAACCCACAAGCCTTTGAACCCATAGGCATTTCCTGCCGGATCTGCGAGCGCACCCATTGCCATCAGCGTTCGGTGCCCCCGTTGGAGCGTCGCCTGACCGTCAACCCTGACGCCCGCGGCCTGCTGCCCTATGAGATCGGCTGACAATCCAGCCGGACAGGCAAAAGGCCCGGACGGGCCGGGCCTCGCACATTTTCAAATCAAGGACTTACGCCTCGGCAAGCATCCGGCTGATGTCATCTTTCAGCCCGGCGCGGGTCTTGCGCAGCGCGACCTCTGCCAGCTCCTCCAGCGTATCCAGCCGGGTTTCGGCCCGGTGCACAGCGACATTTACCGTCTGATATTCCTCAACCAGCCGCGCGAAATGCGCATTTTCGGCCTTGAGAGCGTGGATTTTATCGACATCACCCGGGAAATCCTCGGCAAGGTCATGCGGTGTATTCGACATCTGCTGTTCTCCTGTTCTGCTGCCTCCACTCTGACAGCCAGAGCCCGGCAGCACTTTGATACGGATCAACTTTCACAACCGCGCATCAAAGGGGCCATCAATGGCCCGCCCGCCGCCAGCCTGCCGCTTCGGCCTCGGCGGCGGTGCAAAACCACCGCTCGCCCTTGTCGGTATTGATACGCGTCTTTGCCCAGGTGGCGCTACCCGGCAGATGGTACAAATGACCATTGGCCGAGATATTTCCTTTGATCTGGCAAGCCCCCGGCGGCGTGCTGTCTGGCCGCGCCGCCGCGCGCACCACATCGGGACGCTCGGCCCCGCCCGCCCAGAGCCCGCGCCGTTGACGCCGGGCCTGCGCCTCCAGCGCGACATAGTCCTGACCATAGCGCGCATAGGCAAAGGCCGCGCCCTCAGCCACCAGATCGGCCGCCAGATCACGCCCCGCCACCCGGCATCGCGCCACGGTGCGGCCATAGCGGTCGGTGTCCACCCCCTGACACTGCACCTGCCCCACCGCCATCTGCCGCAACCGCTCGGTCGCGACACGGCCACAGGCCCAGAGACGCCCCTCGGCGGTGGTGCATTCCTGCCGCGCCTCCGGCGCATCCACCCCGAACAGGCGCACCTTCACCCCGGCAATCTCCAGCGTATCGCCGTCGACCACCCGCGCGGGCCCCGAAAAAACCTGCGCCCCGGCGGGCAGGGCAAGCAAGAGCAGCAGTGAACATATCCTGCACATACCGCAAGATCTGGTAGATCAGGCGGCAAAGGTCAAGGCATCTTGTGGATCATGGCAAATTGCCGCTTAACGCTGACTTTCGCGCCACGCCGGGTTGATCCAGGGCTCGGCATTCTCGGGCGCCAACGGGGTCCGCCCCAGAATATGGTCGGCCGCCTTCTCGCCGGTCATGATCGAGGGGCCGTTCAGATTGCCATTCGTCACCCGCGGGAAGATCGAGCTGTCGGCCACCCGCAGCCCCTCCACGCCGATCACCCGGCATTCGGGGTCCACCACCGCCATCGGATCATCGCGCCGCCCCATCCGCGCAGTGCCGCAGGGGTGATAGGCGCTCTCGGCATGTTCGCGGATAAAGGCATCGATCTCGGCATCGCTCTGCACATTGGCACCCGGCTGGATCTCATGCTTGAGATAAGGCGCGAAGGCCGCCTGCCCAAACACTTCGCGCGTGAGGCGGATGCATTTGCGGAACTCGTCCCAGTCATCGGGATGCGACATGTAGTTGAAGCGGATGACCGGCGCTTCCTTCGGATCGGCGGACCGCAGGGTGACGGCGCCCCGCGACTTCGAGCGCATCGGCCCCACATGCACCTGAAAGCCATGCCCCTCCGCCGAGGCCTTGCCATCATAGCGCACGGCAATCGGCAGGAAATGATACTGGATATCGGGATAATCGATCCCCGCCGCCGAGCGGATAAAGGCGCAGGCCTCAAACTGGTTTGAGGCCCCGAGCCCCTTTTTGGTGAACAACCACTGCGCCCCGATCAGCGCCTTGCCCCAGAGATTCCAGTATTTATAGAGCGTGATCGGCAGTTTTGACGCGAACTGGAAATAGATCTCCATATGGTCCTGCAGATTCGCCCCGACACCGGGCCGGTCTGCCACAACCTCGATCCCATGCTCAGCCAAATGGCCCGCATCGCCAATGCCCGAGAGCATCAACAGCTTCGGCGTATTGATCGAGGAGGCCGCGAGAATCACCTCTGCCGCCGCCGAAATCACCTCGATCCGGCCGCCGCGCTCGATCTCGACGCCGGTCGCGCGGCCGTTTTCGATCACCACTTTCCGCGCCAGACCGCGCAGCACCGTGCAATTGCCGCTTTTTTGCGCAGGCCGCAGATAGGCATTGGCGGTCGACCAGCGCTGACCTTTGAAGATCGTGGCCTCCATCGGGCCAAAACCTTCCTGCTGCTGGCCGTTGTAATCGGCGGTCACCGGATAGCCCGCTTGCTCCCCCGCCGCGATAAAGGCGTCAAACAACGGGTTCTTGCGCGGCCCGCGGCTGATGTGCAGCGGCCCTTTGTCACCGCGCCAGGCCGGATCGCCGCCATCATGGCCCCCGTGCCACTGCTCCATCCGCTTGAAATAGGGCAGAACATCGGCATAGCCCCAGCCCGCCGCGCCCTGCTCGGCCCAATGATCATAATCGCGCGCATGGCCCCGCACATAGACCATGCCATTGATGCTGGAAGATCCGCCGATCACCTTGCCACGCGGCGTGGCCAGCCGCCGCCCGTCCAGATGCGGCTCCGGCTCCGACTGAAAACCCCAGTCGTAAATCCCCATGTTCATCGGATAGGACAGCGCGCCCGGCATCTGAATGAACGGCCCGATATCGCTGCCGCCATGCTCGATCACGATCACGCTTTTGCCCGCCTCGGCCAGCCGGTAGGCCACCGCCGAGCCGCCCGAGCCCGCCCCCACGATCACATAATCCGCCCGCATCCCACTCATCCTTCCGCGTCCCGTTCTTCTTGGGAAAAATACCTTCGGGGGTCCGGGGGTGGAAAACCCCCGGCCGCACCGCCAAAACCACCTCAGTAGGGCGCGTCCACCGGCCCGAGGCCGACATAGACCGACTTCACCTGGCTATAATGCTCAATGGCCGCGCGGCTGTTCTCGCGCCCGACGCCCGAGGCTTTCACCCCACCAAACGGCGCCTCCACAGGCGTCAGATTATAGGCGTTGATCCAGCAGGTCCCGGCCTCCAGCGCGCCGATCACCCGATGCGCGCGGGTCAGATCGGCGGTGAACACCCCCGCCGCCAGCCCAAATTGCGTGGCATTCGCCCGCGCCACCACTTCGTCCTCGGTCTCGAAGTCGAGCACGGCCATCACCGGCCCAAAAACCTCCTCCCGCGCCAGCGTCATCGCATCCGTCACATCGGCAAAGACCGTCGGTTCGACAAACTGCCCTACCGCTTCGCCGCCACAGATCAGCCGCGCCCCTTCGGCCTTGGCGACACCCATATAGCCCATGACTTTTTCATGATGCAGGGCGCTGACCAGCGGGCCGAACTGCGTCTCCATATCCAGGGGATCGCCCATCTTGATCGTCGCCGTCCGCTCGGCCAGCCGCGTCAGAAAGCGCTCCTTGATGCCTTTTTGCACGAAGACCCTTGTGCCGTTCGAGCAGATCTGACCCGAGGAATAAAAGTTCGCCAGCATCGCCGCCCCCACGGCATCCTCGAGGCTTGCATCATCAAAGACGATCAGCGGCGATTTACCGCCCAGCTCCATCGTCACATGTTTCATCCCCGCCGCCGCTGCCGCATAGACCCGCGCACCGGTGGAGACCGAGCCGGTCAGCGAAACCTTGTCGACCCGCGGATCGGTGACCAGCGCGCCCCCCACGGCCCCACGGCCCTGCACCACGTTGAAAATTCCGGCAGGCATCCCGGCTTCGATAAAGATCTCCGCCAGTTGCAGCGCGCCCAAGGGGGTCACTTCCGAGGGTTTGAACACCATCGCATTGCCCATGGCGAGCGCCGGGGCCGATTTCCAGCAGGCGATCTGGCTGGGGTAATTCCAGGCGCCAATGCCCACGCAAACGCCCAGAGCCTCGCGGATCGTATAGACGAAATCGCGGCCCAGGGGCATCGTCTCGCCGGTCACCGTCGGCGCAAGGCCCGCGAAATATTCCAGCGCATCCGCACCCGAGGGCCAATCGGCGGCAAGCGTCTCCTGCAAGGGTTTGCCGGTGTCATAGGTTTCCAGCACCGAGAGATCGTGCAGCCGTTCGCGGATGATCGCCGCCGCGCGGTTCAGGATCCGGCCGCGCTCGACCGGGCGCAACGCCGCCCAGTCCTTTTGCGCCGCGCGGGCCGAGGCGAGCGCGGCCTCGATCACCGCCGGTGTCGCCTCATGCAGCGTGGCAATCACCGTGCCGGTGCCGGGATAGATCACCTCGATGACCGCTCCGGCCGTGTCTTCCAGATAGGCGCCATTGACGAAATGGCTGGCTTTCGGTTGCGTGGCAATCATTGCGGTCTCCGCTGTCAGGGGGGCAGGAAAGGTCATTCGCCGCGCGGAAAACGCTGGTTTTCCTCGAGCACATTCAGGTCCATGTGGTTGCGCATGTAACGCTCAGACGCCTTTTTCAGCGGCTGATAATCCCAGGGGTAGTAATTGCCGTTGCGCAGCGCCTCATAGACCACCCAGCGGCGGGCCTGGCTTTCGCGCACAGCGGCGTCAAAGCGGCCCAGATCCCAGCGCGCTTCGGCCTCGGCCTTCAGCGCGGCCAGCGTCTCGGCATGGGCCGGATCGCCGGCCAGATTGACCGCCTCGTGCGGGTCGGCCTCCAGATCAAACAGCTGATCGGGGTCGAGCGCGCAGAGGTTCAGCTTGAACCGCCCCCGCCGCAGACTGACCAGCGGCGCATAAGAGGCCTCGGCGGCATATTCCATCGCCACCGGCGCCGTGCGCCCCTCGCCGCGCGCCAGCGGCACCAGCGAGATGCCATCGGTCCAGGGCATCACCTCCTCCATCGACACCCCCGCCAGATCGCAGAGCGTCGGCGTCACGTCGATCGAGGAGCACGGCTCATGCCGGGCCCCCGGCTTCAGCCCCGGTGCGGCGATCATCAGCGGCACGCGGGCAGAGCCATCGAGGAAGGACATCTTGAACCACATCCCCCGCTCGCCCAGCATATCGCCGTGGTCCGAGACGAAAAGGATGATGGCTTCCTGGCGGGTCGCCTCCAGAGCCGCCAGAATTTCGCCAATCTTGTCATCCACATAGGAGATGTTGGCGAAATAAGCGCGGCGGGCGCGGCGGATCTGCTCGGCAGAAATCTCTGTCGCGGCGGCGTCCGAGGCGAGGTAGATCCGCTGCGAATGCGGGTCCATGTCCTCAAAGGCCATCGCGGGCACTTCGGGGTCCAGATGCGCGCAATCCTCGTAGAGATCCCAGTATTTCTTGCGCGCCACATAGGGGTCATGCGGATGCGTGAAGCTCGCCGTCAGGCACCAGGGACGGTCATCCTTGCCGCGCGACAGATCATAGATCTTGCGCACCGCCTCATAGGCGACCTCATCGTCATATTCGAGCTGATTGGTGATCTCGGCCACGCCCGCGCCGGTGACCGAACCCATGTTGTGATACCACCAATCGATCCGCTCGCCCGGTTTGCGGTAGTCCGGGGTCCAGCCAAAATCGGCGGGGTAAATGTCGGTGGTCAGGCGTTCCTCCAGCCCGTGCATCTGGTCGGGGCCGACGAAATGCATCTTGCCCGAGAGGCAGGTCTGATAGCCCGCACGGCGCAGATGATGCGCATAGGTCGGAATGTCCGAAGCGAATTCCGCTGCGTTATCATAGACTTTGGTGCGCGACGGCAATTGGCCTGACATGAAGCTGGCCCGTGCAGGCGCACAAAGCGGGCTGGCGGTGTAGCTGTTGGTGAAGCGCACCGAACGCGCCGCCAATGCCTTGAGGTTCGGCGCGTGCAGCCACTCGGCGGGGCCGTCCGGAAACAGGGTGCCGTTCAGCTGATCCACCATCAGGATCAGGATGTTCGGCCGTTTGGCGGTGGCGGTCATGCGCGCTCTCCCAATGTCAATTCGCGGTCAAGATGATCCAGCAGCAAGGCCATGGCCCGGGCCCGGTCGGGGGCCACCCCCTTGCCGCCCTGCCCGGAGGCCAGCGCCGCGCGCAGATAGACGCCGTCGATCAGCCCCGCCATGCTTTCCGCCACCATCGGAGCGCGGCGGCCCAGAAGCGGGCGCAGCTCATGCAAGAGGTTCGAATGCAACCGGCGGTGGTATATCAACAGCAGCCGTCGCGCCTCGGGTTCGGATTGCGCCAGCACGTAAAAGTTCAGCCAGGCCGCCACTACTTCGCGGCGGAACGATCCGGGCGCAAAACAGGCCTGAAGAATCGCTTCGATTCGGCTTTTCGGGTCGCTGGCGGTCAATAAAGCGCCGCGAACCTCTGCTCCAAAGATGGAAAGCACATGTCTCATTGCCGCGATGAAGATCGATTCCTTCGAACCGAAATAGTGATGAGCAAGCGCCGCAGAGACCCCGGCCCTACGGGCGATCTGTGCGACGGTCACCTCGAGAGACCCGGCCCGGCCGATCTCCTGGATGGTTGCTTTAACAATTTCTGCCCGTCGGATAGGCTCTGCTGCGATCCTTGCCATGTTTTCTCCGGAAAACGGTTGCAAAGATGTTTTAGTGATGAGTTAATTGACTCGTCAATCAAGAAACACGGCGGGGCATCTGCTCCGACCGTCAAATCAAGTGAACACGGGAGCGTTCCATGACTTTCAAGACCTCGATCTCTGCTCTGGCCCTTATCGCCGCCGCTGGCGCTGCGCAGGCTGACTGCAGCAAGGTCACCTTCTCGGATGTGGGCTGGACCGACATCACCACCACCACCTCGGCCACCAAACAGATCCTGCAAGCGCTGGGATATGAGGTCGATGTGAAGATCCTGGCCGTCCCGGTCACCTTCGCTTCGCTGGAATCCGGCGACATCGACGTGTTCCTCGGCAACTGGATGCCCGCACAGGAAGGCGCGGTGAAACCCTATCTCGACAATGGCAGCATCGAGATTCTGGACGAGAACCTGCAGGGCACCAACTACACGCTGGCCGTGCCCGCTTATCTTTACGACAAGGGCCTGCATGACTTTGCAGACATCGCCAAATTCAAGGATGAGCTGGGCGGCAAGATCTACGGGATCGAGCCAGGCAACGAAGGCAATGGCTATCTGATCAGCCTGACCGAGCCGGGCAAAAAGCTGGAAGGCTTTGAAGTTGTCGAAAGCTCGGAGCAGGGGATGCTGGCGCAGGTGAACCGTGCCTATGCGCAGGATGAAGCCGTGGTCTTCCTGGGCTGGGCGCCGCATCCGATGAACGCCAATTTCGAGCTGAAATATCTGACCGGCGGCGAAGAGTTCTTTGGCGGTGAAGGCGTGGTGAACACGCTGGTGCGCAAGGGCTTTGCCGAGGAATGCCCGAATGTCGCCACCCTGCTGAAAAACGAGAAGTTCAGCCTGGCGATGGAAAACCAGATCATGGGCGCGATCCTCGATGAAGGTCAGGAGCCGGATGTTGCGGTGAAGGCCTGGATTCAGGAAAACCCGGAAGTGATCACCCCCTGGCTGGCGGGTGTCACCACCAAGGACGGTGGCGATGGCCTTGCGGCCGTGAAAACCGCGCTGGGGCTCTGACCCAGACAGGGCCCCTGAGTTTCAGGGGCCCTTTTTCGACCCAAACTGACTTTCACGAAACATCCAACGCGGGAGCTCTACGCGCATGGAGATGGATTGGTTGACCACCAAGATACCGGTCGGCAAGACGGCAAGTGACGTCTTCAAATGGCTACAGATGCACGGCAAGGGCATTTTCGACACGATTTCAACCATGATGGAGGGGCTGATCAACGGCATCCTCTGGGTGCTGCAGACACCGCATCCGCTGGTCATCATTGGCTGCTTTGTCGCCCTGACCTGGTATCTGCAGCGCAACTGGAAGACCGCGCTTTTGGTGTTCGTCGGCTTTTTGTTCATCATGAACCAGGGCTACTGGAAGAACACCACCGAAAGCCTGACGCTGGTGCTCTCGGCCTGTGTGATCTGCATGACCATCGGCGTGCCGATCGGCATTGCCGTCGCCCACCGCCCCAAACTCTACGCCTGGATGCAGCCGGTGCTTGACCTGATGCAGACCCTGCCGACCTTCGTCTATCTGATCCCGGCCATCGTCTTCTTTGGTCTGGGCATGGTGCCCGGCCTGATCGCCACCGTGATCTTCGTGCTGCCCGCGCCGATCCGTCTGACCTATCTGGGCATTTCCACCACGCCACAGCCTTTGCTGGAGGCCGCCACCGCTTTTGGCGCCACCCCCTCGCAGGTGCTGTGGAAGGTGGAGCTGCCCTATGCGCTGCCGCAGATCATGGCGGGCCTCAATCAGGCGATCATGCTCTCGCTCTCGATGGTCGTCATCGCCGCCATGGTCGGCGCGAATGGCCTGGGCGTGCCGGTGGTGCGCGCGCTGAACACGGTGAACACCGCGCTTGGCTTTGAATCCGGCTTCATCATCGTGGTGGTCGCCATCATCCTTGACCGCATGCTGAAATTGGAGCGCAAGTGATGAGTGCAGCCCCCAAAACCGCTGTCGAATTCGACAATGTCTCGATTGTGTTCGGCGAGCGGCCGCAGGCCGCTTTGCCGCTGATGGATGCGGGCAAGACCCGCGCCGATGTGAAAACCGAATGTGGTCAGGTGCTCGGCGTGCACAATTGCTCGCTCAGCGTCGATGAGGGTGAGATCCTCGTGCTGATGGGCCTGTCGGGCTCGGGCAAATCCACGCTGTTGCGTGCCGTGAACGGGCTGAACCCGGTTTGCCGGGGCGAGGTCCGCATCCGCAATGATGCGGGCGGCATGGTCTCGGTCACCCATGCCTCGGCCGCCGGGCTGCGCGATCTGCGCCTGACCCGGGTGGCGATGGTCTTTCAGCAATTCGGCCTGCTGCCCTGGCGCTCGGTGCGCGAAAACGTCGGCCTCGGGCTGGAGCTCGCGGGCATGTCCCCCGAGGCGCGCCGCAAAAAGGTGGATGAGCAACTCGCCCTCGTCGGCCTGTCGGACTGGGCCGAGCGCCGGGTGGGTGACCTCTCGGGCGGGATGCAGCAGCGCGTGGGCCTCGCCCGCGCCTTTGCCACCGATGCGCCGATCCTGCTGATGGACGAGCCCTTCTCGGCGCTCGATCCGCTGATCCGCGCCCGGCTGCAGGATGAGTTGCTGGAACTGCAATCGCGGCTGAAACGCACGATCATCTTCGTCAGCCATGATCTGGATGAGGCCTTCAAACTGGGCAACCGCATCGCCCTGATGGAGGGCGGCCGTCTGGTGCAGATCGGCACCGCACGCGAGATCATCGCCAATCCGGTTGATGATTATGTGGCCGATTTCGTGGCGCATATGAATCCGATGGGCGTGCTGACCGCGCATGACGTCGCCGAAGCAGGCGAGGCCCCCGGCGCGCCGGAGGTGCATGCCGAAACCCCGGTGCGCGAGGTGATGGGCCTCCTGAAGGATCATCCGATGCTGGGCATCACCGGCGGTGGCCGCATCAGCCGCGAAGGCGTGATCGGCTGTCTGATCTCGCCGCAGGGCTAAGGCATCCGCGCTGAAAGAAAGAACGCCGGTCCCTCGGGGCCGGCGTTTTGCTGTCAGACCTTGGTGGCGTTGTGCAGCGGCGTGACCGTCCGCCGTTTGATCTGCGCCTCGCGCCAGGTCATATAGGTGATCGCGCCAATGATGATCGCGCCGCCCAGAATGACCATCGGGTCCACCGCCTCGCCGAACATCACCGCCCCCAGCAGCGCCGCCCAGATCAGCTGCAGGAAGGTGACGGGCTGGGTCACCGTCATCGGCGCCGTGGCAAAGGCCCGCGTCATGCAGTAATGCCCCGCCGTTGCCGCCAAAGCGGTGGCCGCGAGAATGACCATCTGCCCCAGCGTCGGCGTCACCCAATCCATCGCGGCCAGCGGCGCGAGGCCGAGGGTGACGGTGAAGGACATCATCGCCACCACCGCGGTCGCGGGCGCATTCTCGGCCAGCTTCTTGGCAATCAGATAGGAGATCCCGAAGCAAAAGGCCGCCCCCAATTGGGCGAACTGCCCCGCACCAAGTTCGCGCAGGCCCGGGCGCAGCACGATCAGCGCGCCGATGATCGCCACCCCGATCGCCAGCAGCCGCCGGGCCGCCAGACGCTCGCCAAAGGCCAGGGTGGCGCCCAGGGTAACCACGATCGGATTCAGATAGCCAATCGCCGTCACCTCGGCGATCGGGATCCGCGCCATGGCATAGAACCACAGGCAGACGGCCACCGTGTGCAGCACCCCCCGCAGCACGAAAAGCCGCCAGATCGGCACCGTGAACCCGCGCCGCAAGACCGGCACCAGCACCGGCATCAGGAAGACCAAGCCGAAGGCAAAGCGCAAAAAGGCGGCTTCGGGCGAGGGCAGCACCGTGCCAAGGCTGCGCACAAGCCCGTTCACCGCGACGAAAAAGCCTCCCGTCGCCAGCATCCACAGCACCCCCGCGACCGGATGGTTCGGGGCCACGCGCGGGGCGGCCAAACCATCCTCCGGCGGCGCCGCACCATCGACGGCAGACAAAGGGGAGGGCGTGCGGGGGGCATCGGCTTCACGTGTCATGCAAGGAATTGACGCCAACTGCCGCGCGGGCGCAAGGCCGCGATTGTACCCGTCACGCCGCGCCCGTCAGCGCCATCAGCCCCAGCCGCAGCGCGATGGACCACATCGCCACCCCGATGGCCAGCTCCAGCACCTGCCAGGCGCGGGGGCGGGCAAAGACCGGCGCCAGCACCCGCGCGCCAAACCCCAAGAGGCAAAAGAACACCAGCGAGGCCGTGGCCGCCCCCAGCCCAAAGGCCAGCCCCTGCCCCGGAAACTGCGCCGAGATGCCGCCCAGAAACACCACCGTATCCAGCCAGACATGCGGATTGCCCCAGGTGATCAGCGCCAGCATCCCCAGCACCTTTCCCAGCGGTGCAGGCGCGGTGCGCGCCACCGCCAAAGCCTCGCCCCCGGCCCAGGCCCGGCGAAAGGCCATCGCCCCCAGCCAGAGGAGAAAGGCGATCCCGCCCCAGAGCGCCACCACCCCCACCCAGGGCGCCAGCGCGCTCAGCCGGGCAAATCCCCCCACCCCGATGCCAATCAACAAGGCGTCCGAACCTGCGCAAAACAGCACCACCGGCAAGACATGCTGCCGCAACACCCCCTGCCGCAGCACAAAGGCATTCTGCGCCCCGATCGCCACGATCAGCCCGAGCGAAAGCTTGAACCCTTCCAAGAATACCATCTGCCGCCCTTTGCGCTTTTGTTCTGACAAAGGCTCTAGCGCGGCAGCGCCTTTCGCGCCATTTAATTGGGATAACGCCAATGAAGGACAGCTAATGCACGACTACCCCGCCCTGGCCGCCCTCGCCGAAGTGCTGCGCCGCGGCAGCTTTGAAGGCGCCGCAATGGCGCTGCGGGTGACGCCCTCCGCCATCTCGCAGCGCATCAAGGGCCTCGAGGACCGGCTGGGTCAGGTCCTGATCCAGCGCGGGCCGCCGCTGGCGGGAACCGAGGCAGGCCTGCGCCTCGCGCGCCATGTCGAACAGGTGCATCTGCTGGAGGCCAGCCTCGGCGCCGATCTGATGCCGGAAACCGGCCCCCGGCGCCTATCGCTCGCGGTGAATGCCGACAGCCTCGCCACCTGGGTGCTGCCCGCGCTCGCGACACAGGAGGGGCTGCTCTATGACCTGACCATCGACGATCAGGACCATTCCGCCGATTGGCTGAAACGCGGCGCGGTGGTGGCGGCGGTGACCGCCGATCCGGGCCCCCTGCCCGGCTGCGATACGGCGGCGCTGGGGGCGCTGCGCTATATCGCCACCGCCAGCCCCGGCTATCTTGCCCGCTGGTTCCCGCAAGGCCTGACGCCCGAGGCCCTCGCCGAGGCCCCGGCGCTGACCTTCAACGCCAAGGACCGGCTGCAAATCGACTGGGCCAGCCGTCAGGCGGGGCGCCGGATCAGCCCGCCCACCCATGTCATCGGCTCCAGTCAGGCCTTTATCGAAGCCGCCGCTCTGGGCCTGGGTTGGGGGATGAATCCCGAACCGCTGATCCGCAGCCACCTCGCGGCAGGCACCCTGATCCCCCTTGACCCCAAAGCCCCCCTCGACGTGGCGCTCTACTGGCAAAGCCTGCGTGCGATGAAAGGCCCGCTGGCCCCGCTCACCGCCGCCGTCCGGCAGGCTGCCCGGGCAGTGCTGATCCCGATCTGACGCTTGCTTCGTCTCAAATATCCCCGCCGGAGGCTCCCGTGGCCGCCGTGGAAGCCTCCGGCGGGGATATTTGGAATCAGGCAAAGCAAAACGGCCCGCCGATGCCGGAGGGCCGTTCTGTCAGATCTTTGACAATCGTGGCTCAGAGCGCCGCGGCGATCTCTTCGCTGACGTCGAAATTGGCGGTGACGTTTTGCACATCATCGTCATCTTCCAGCGCATCCATCAGCTTCATCAGCTTGGTCGCGGTTTCCAGATCCACATTGGTGCGGTTCTGCGGTTTCCAGATCAGCTTCGAGCTTTCGGATTCGCCCAAGACCGCCTCAAGCGCGTTCGACACTTCGCTGAGCGAGGTATCGGCGCAATAGATCCAATGCCCTTCGTCATCGCTTTCGACGTCGTCAGCACCGGCTTCCAGAGCGGCCATCATCACGGTGTCGGCGTCGCCGGCGCTGGCGGGATACATGATCTCGCCCAGACGGTCGAACATGAAGCTGACCGAACCGGTGGTACCGAGATTGCCGCCGAATTTCGTGAAATAGCTGCGCACGTTGGAGGCGGTGCGGTTCACGTTGTCGGTCATGGTTTCCACGATCACCGCGATGCCGTTCGGGCCATAGCCCTCATAGCGCAGTTCCGTGTAATCCTCGGCGTCGCCGCCCATGGATTTCTTGATCGCGCGGTCGATCACATCCTTGGGGCAAGAGACCGATTTGGCCGCCTTGACCGCCAGACGCAGACGCGGGTTCTTGTCGGGGTCCGGGTCACCCATCTTGGCGGCAACGGTGATCTCTTTTGCCAGCTTCGAGAACAGTTTCGAACGAAGTTTATCCTGCCGCCCCTTGCGGTGCTGGATGTTCGCCCATTTTGAATGGCCTGCCATGACCCTCTCCGATCCGGTTTACGCGGTTAGCGGCCCATATAGTGCAGGCGATGGGGGGGCCGCAAGTCTTGGCTGCCGCCCGCCCCCGAGAGATATCGTCTCAGAGCGGCCAAAGCCACGGAATCACCAGGCAAGCGGTCAGCGCCAGGATGATGTTCAGCGGCACCCCGACCTTGAGGTAGTCGGTGAAGCGGTAGCCGCCCGGGCCATAGACCAGCATGTTCGTCTGATAGCCGATCGGCGTGGCGAAGGAGGCTGAGGCCGCGAACATCACCGCCACCACGAAGGGGCGCGCGTCATAGCCCAGCGCCCCGGCCAGCTCGATCCCGATCGGGGTCACGATCACTGCCACCGCATTGTTCGAGACCACCTCGGTCAGGAAGGAGGACAAAGCATAGACCGCGAGGATGGCCAGCACCGGCGGCAACCCCATCAGATGCGGCGAAATGACATCCACGATCAGCTTGACCGCGCCCGAACTGTCCAGCGCCGCGCCCACGACGAGCATGGCAAAGATCAGCGCCAGCAACTGCCCCTCGACGAAGCTGAAGGCCTCATCGGCATCAATGCAGCGGGTGATCAGGATGATCGCCACGGCAATGGTGGCGAGATACAGGATCGGCGCCAGATCAAAGGCGGCCAGCACCACCACCGCCAAAAGCGACAGCACGGCAATCGGCGCATGGGCGCGGCGGTAGGCCTGCACCCGCGGCTTGGTCACATCGACCAGATCCATATCGGCGGCAAGGCGGGCGATGTCCTCGGCCGCGCCCTCCAGCAGCAGCGTGTCGCCCACCACCACCACCAGATCATCGAGCTGACGGCCGATGTTCTGGTTGCGGCGGTGCGCGGCCAGCACATAGACCCCATAGCGGCGGCGCAGGCGCAATTCGCCCAGAGAGCGGCCGATCATCCGGCAGCCCGGCGAGATCAGCACCTCCACCGTCTCGGTCTGCACCGAGCTCAGCTTGTCCACCATCCGCAGATTGGGGTTTTGCTGCATCCCCAAAAGCTCTTCCATCTCGGTGCGCAGCACCACGCGGTCGCCCGCCTGCAGCACCGCCGAGGCCAGATCGCGCCGCAAGCTGGCATCGCCGCGCAAGACGTCGATCAGCCGCACGCCGTCGCGGCGGAACAGATCCACCTCCAGCACCGGCTGGCCGATCAGGCTGGAATCCTCGGGCAGCGCCACTTCGGTGAAGAATTTCAGCCGCCGCTTGTCGCCCAGGAGCATCCCCATCGACGAGCGGTTCGGCAGCAGTTTGCGCCCGAGGATCAGCATATAGGCGCCGCCGACGAAACACTGGATCAGCCCCATGCCCGAAATCTCGAACATGGTGAAAGGCGCCAGCCCGCGGTCCCGCGCCACCCCGTCCACGAGCAGGTTGGTCGAGGTGCCGATCAGCGTCACCGTGCCCCCGAGAATGGCGGCATAAGACAGCGGAATCAGCAGCTTGGAGGCAGAAATGCCCAGACGGCGCGCGATGGTCATCATCACCGGCATCATCATCACGACGACGGGTGTGTTGTTTAGAAAGGCCGAAGCCGCCGCGATCAGCGCAAAGATGGCCAGAACCGTCACCACTGGATTGTTGTCGATATGCGCCTCGGCCTGGCGGGTCATCCAGTCGAGCGCCCCGGTGCGCACCAGCGCGCCCATGATCAGGAACATCATGGTGATCGTCCAGGGCGCGGTGTTCGACAGCACTTTCACCGCATCATCATAGCTGACGATCCCGAGCAGCAGCACCACCGCCGCACCGCCAATGGCGATCACCTCGGTGGGATATTTCTCGCGCGCAAACAGCACGAGCATGGTCACGACGACCAGCAGGGTAATGACGGCCTGCGTGGTCTGGTCGAGGGCAAGATCAATCATGAATGGAATCCGTCAATGCGTTGGGCCCATATTATCCGGCCCCGGTTCGGCCACAAGCGCGAGGGTGGTTTTCGGTGGTGCGGATGCCGCAGCGTTGCGCGGTTGCACAAGAATGAGGCCGCAAAATATGACCGCCATGGCCCCCCAAAAAACCGGGGCAAAGCGTTCGCCCAACAGCACCATGGCCCAGTAGACGCCAAAGCCGGTCACCAGATAGGAAACCTGCGCCGCAAAGACCGCTCCGGCTTTGCCGATCAGCCACAGATAGCCGACATAGGCCGCCAGCGAGATCAGCGCCGAGCCGACAAGGGCCAGCGGTGCCAGCGCCGCGCCGCCCGTCGCCTGCGGCAGATCGAGCGGCCAGAGGAACACGCCGCGCATCAGCGCCAGCGGGCCGGAGATCAGCGCCGAAATCAGCGAGGCGCCCGCCACCATCTGTGCCGCGCCCAAAAGGCCCGGCGCCAGAACATTGGCCCCCAGCGGGGTTTGCGCCAGACGCGCGACGCCATTGCCCTCCACCGCATAGCTGAGCGGGGCGATCAGCGCCAAGCCCACCGCGAGGCCAAGCCCCGGTCCGCCCGCCTGCGCCCCCAGGCTGCCCGGCCAGAGGATCAGCGCCACGCCGATGAGGCCGGAAACGAGGCCCAGAAGCCGCGCCGGGCTGGCCCGGTCGGTGCCGAGCATCAGCGCGAGCGGCAGGGCAAACAGCGGCACCAGCGAAATGCAGAGCGAAACCACCCCCGAGGGCAGGAACCGTGCCGCCGTGGTTGAGGCCACGCCCGGAAGGACCGAGCCGAAAAGCGCCACGAAAAGATAGAGAAGCCATGCCGCGCGGTGCCGGGGCAGCCCGCCAAAGCGCGCCAGAACCGGCAACAGGACCACGAGGTCAATCACCGCTTGCCAAAAGACGATCCCGAGATCGCGGTAGCCCGCGGTGACCATGATCTTGGACATCGGGGTCGCCAGACCCCAGGCCGCGCCCAGGCCGATCAGCACCGCGAACGGCAAAAGCCGCGCCGCAACCTGACCCGGCGCGGCCGGTATCATCCCGCGGCTCCGCTGCGCGCGGCACCATCCGTGCGGGCGGCGGGGCCTGCCTGTTGCAGCCGCCCGCCCTGCCGCACCATCTCGATCTTTTTGGCCAGACCGGTGCGGTCATCGGTTTCGACATAAAGGCCCGAGAGCGTCGCCTCACCCGCCGCGGGCGTGAAACGGTCACGTGCCATGCCGGTGATGAAACGGCGCATCGGCTCGGCCTTGTCCATGCCGATCACCGAATTATAGTCGCCGCACATGCCCGCATCGGTCAGATAGGCTGTGCCCCCGGGCAGGATCTGCGCATCGCCCGTCGGCACATGGGTGTGGGTGCCCACGACCATGCTGGCGCGGCCATCGCACCAATGGCCCATCGCCATTTTCTCGCTGGTGGCTTCGCAATGCATGTCGACAAAGCTGGCCTGCACGAGGCCGCCGAGCGGATGGCTGCGCAACACCGCGTCAATGGCCGAGAACGGATCGTCAAAGGGGCGTTTCATGAAAACCTGCCCCAGAACCTGGGTGATCAGGATCTTGCGCCCGCGCGCATCCGCATAAACCCGCGCGCCTTTGCCCGGGGCCTCCTTGGCAAAGTTCAGCGGGCGCAACACGCGCGGCTCGGTCTCGATAAAGCGCAGCATGTCTTTTTGATCAAAGGCATGGTCGCCGAGCGTGACGCAATCTGCGCCCGCGGCCAATATGCCTTTGGCATGATCGGGGGTGAGCCCCATGCCGGAGGAGGCGTTTTCGCCATTCACCACGACAAAATCGAGGCCCCAATCGGTGCGCAGCCTGGGCAGCCGCTCCGTGATCGCCGCGCGGCCCGCGCGGCCCATGACATCGCCAAGAAAGAGTATTTTCATGGGCAAAGCCATAGGGCTTGGGCCGCAAAAGGGCAAGAGTGCAGGCAGCGGCGTGATCGGGCAGTGGCCCGGGTGTTGGGGCCCGGGTGTTGGGGGCCGGGGTGTTGGGGCCCGGGCGTTGGGGCCGGGTCTGGGCTGTGCCGCGGGGGGAGACGCAAGAGGGGGGCGCTGCCCCCCGGGCCTGAGGTCCCCTCAGGCCGCCCCCCGGGATATTTTGGATCAGGCAAAGGGGTCAGCGGGGCGCGAAGCTGCCTTGGTCGGTGACGATCAGGTCGAGGGGTTGGTCGGTGGGTTCGGTGGGCACCTGCGGCATTTCCTGCGCGGCATAGGCAAAGCCGATGGCGGTGATCGGGCCTCTGGCCCGCAAGGCCTCAAGCGTGCGGTCGTAAAAGCCGCCGCCGTACCCGAGACGGTAGCCGCGCGCGTCAAAGGCCAGAAGCGGCACGATCAGGACGCGCGGGGTCAGCCAGGCGCCGGTTTCGGGGATCAGCGCGCCGAAATCGCCGGGCACCATGGCGCAATCAGGGCGCCAGGCGCGAAAGGCCAGTGCTTGTGCCGGACCAAGGATCACCGGCACAGAGACCGGGCCCGCGTGGCGCGCCATCACGGGCAGCGGGTCGATTTCCGTGCGGATCGGCATGTATCCGGCAAGGATCTCGCCCGCGAAAGGCACCAGCACCGCCTCAAGATGTGCAAGCGCCGCGCCCGGTCCCGCCGCATGCGCCGCTTTGCGGGCGGCGAAGGCCGCGCGGCGGGCCTCGGCTTTGTCGGGGGAGGCGGCGGGCAGCGCCGTCACAGCAGGATCACCGTGGCGAGACCGAGGAAGGTGAGAAAGCCCACCACATCGGTCAGCGTCGTCACGAAAGTGCCCGAGGCCAGCGCCGGGTCCAGATCCAGCCGGTCCAGCGTCAGCGGCACCAGAACCCCGCCCAAAGCCGCGACGATCAGGTTGATCACCATCGCCATGCCCAACACCAGACCCAGCAGGAACGAGCCATAGGCGGCATAGCCCACAATCGTCATCATCACCGCGAAACCCAGACCGTTGATCAGGCCCACCAGCCCCTCGCGCAGCACAACCCGCCCCGCGTTGCTTTCGGTCAGGCTTTTGGTCGCCAGCGCCCGCACCGCCACCGCCAGCGATTGCGTGCCCGCATTGCCGCCCATCGAGGCAACGATGGGCATCAGCGCCGCCAGCGCCACGATATGTTCAATCGTGCCCGAGAACCACGAGATCACCCAGGCCGCCAGATTGGCGGTGATCAGGTTCACGAAAAGCCAGGGCGCGCGTTGCCGCACGGTTTCCAAGACCCCGTCCGAGAGCGAGCTTTCCTCGCCCACCCCGGCCAGACGCAGGATGTCTTCCTCGTGCTCTTCATCCAGCACGGCCATGGCGTCGTCGATGGTGATCACGCCCACCAGCCGCTCATCGCCATCCACCACCGGGGCGGAGATCAGGTGATATTGGTTGAAGGCATAGGCCACATCGCCCTCTTCCTGAAACACCGAGACTGTGCGGAAACTGTCCTCGACAATATCCTTGAGGGGCACGTCGCGGCGCGCGGACAGAAGTTTGCCCAAAGTGACATAGCCGATCGGATGCCAGCGCGGATCAATGAGGATCACATGGTAGAACTGATCGGGCAGCCAGTCTTCGTTGCGCAGGAAATCAATGGTTTCCCCCACGGTCCAATGTTCCGGCGCGGTCACCACCTCGCGCTGCATCAGACGGCCGGCGGAATATTCCGGATAGGCCAGCGATTGCTCGACCGCCGCCCGGTCGCTGTCTTCCAGCGCGTCCAGAATGGCCTCTTGCTGCGGCTCTTCCAGATCCTCGATCAGGTTGACGACGTCATCCGAATCCAGCTCGCGGACCGCATCGGCCAGCACTTTGGCGGGCAGCGCCTCGATCACCTCTTCGCGGATCGATTCGTCAATCTCGGTCAGGATCTCGCCGTCGATCTGGTCACCCCAGATCGCGATCAGCGCGCGGCGCTCGTGGCTGTTGATCTGCTCCAGAACGTCTGCAATATCGGCGGCGTGCAGCGGCGCGAACAGTTCATCAAGGCGCGCGCGATCCCCGGCTTCGACCGCCTGAAGAAGCTGATCGACCAGATCGGCATCCAGGCCGTAATCCACTTCCTCGCGATCGGTCTCTTCTGCCCGGTCTTCCGCCCTGAGTTCCGCCATGCTGACTCCCGTCTCTTTGCGCGCACCTTATCGCAGGGTGTCGTCAGGGAACAGAGGCCGGGGCGATTTACCTTGCTGCGACGCGGCGCTAGCATAGGCACAACCACAGGAGATGTCATGGCAGAGCTATTGATCGGGCAAGTCCTCGCGTATCACGGCGATCCTTTCGTGGAAGGGACCGGCGCGGCGCGGCATATGACGCGGGGCGGCGTGCTGGTCGAGGGCGGCAAGATCCGCGCGACGGGCGCGGCCGATGACCTGCGCGCGGCGCATCCAGAGGCCCGTGTGCATGATTATGGTCAGGCGCTGATTTCGGCGGGCTTTGTTGATGCGCATGTGCATTTCCCGCAGACCGCGATCATCGCCAGCTGGGGCAAGCGGCTGATCGACTGGCTGAACAGCTATACATTCCCCGAGGAAACCCGTTTTGCCGATCCGGCCTATGCGGCCGAGATTGCCGGGCGCTATTTCGATTTGGCGCTGGCGCATGGCACCACCTCGATGTGCTCCTATGCCACGATCCACCCCGCCTCGGTCGATGCGTTCTTCGGCGAGGCGCAGCGCCGGGGCCTCCGCGCCTTTGCGGGCCGCACCTGCATGGACCGCAACGCCCCCGACGGGCTGCGCGACACCGCGCAAACCGCCTATGACGAAAGCCGCGCGCTCCTGACAAAATGGCATGGGGTGGACCGGCTGTCTTATGTGATCACACCGCGCTTCTCGCCCACCTCGACGCCCGAACAGCTCTCGGCTCTGGGCGCGCTTTGGGCCGAGAACCCGTCTTGTCTCATGCAGACGCATCTGAGCGAGCAGACGGATGAAATTGCTTGGGTCAAGGGGCTCTACCCGGCAGCGCGGGATTATCTCGACACCTATGAGATGCACGGCCTTCTGGGCACGAACGGCGTTTACGGCCATGCGATCCATCTGGAGCCGCGCGAAAAGGACCGGTTGCGGGAAGTCGGCGCGGCACTGGTTCATTGCCCCACCTCGAACACCTTCATCGGCTCGGGCATTTTCGACATGGCGGGGCTGAAGGCGGCGGGTCAGGTGGTGGGATTGGCCACGGACACCGGCGGCGGTTCCTCCTTTTCGATGCTGCGGACAATGGCGGCGGCCTATGAGCTGGGGCAGCTGAACGGCGCCGCGCTGCATCCGGCGCAATTGTGGTGGCTGGCGACGCAAGGCTCGGCGCAGGCGCTGCGGGTTGCGGACAGGATCGGCAATCTGGCGCCGGGGATGGAGGCGGATATCGTGGTGATCGATCTCGCCTCGACCCCGGTGATCGCCCAGCGCGCCGCCCGCGCCGAAGACATCTGGGAGGCGATTTTCCCGACGATCATGATGGGCGATGACCGCGCTGTCGCAGCCGTGTGGATCGGCGGCAAACAGGCCGTGGCGCGCGCGGACTGAGAGCCGGAAAAACCAATCGCCTGTACATCTGAAGGCAAAAGCCTGCGAAGGGGCCGTCATTGCCCTCAGCGCTCCCACTGCGCAGATTATTTTCTTAATATTTCATATGGTTATCAACCCGGAGTCCCGCAGCAACCAGCCCCCCCCCGCGCGGCAGAATTTCCCGGCAGCCGGGCGCGGGGCAACACCGGGGGGCGTCGAGATGGCGGGTCAGGTCATCCCGGGGGCATTCGCCAGGCGACGCCCGGCTTGCGAAGGCGGATGACATGCGCATGAAACGCCGCTCCATCCGCCCCGGTCATCATGATACGGCCCTTGAGCCCCCGGGCGCGTGGGTGCCGTGACGGGGTCACGTGCCGCAGAACCAGCGCACCGTCCGTGATGCCCTGCCCGCCCGGCACCGGGCCCCGGCATTCGCGCAAGAACCGCCCCGGTGCCGGGGGCAGAAACCCCGTCGCATGCGGCTGCCCGGTCCCCGTCACCCCCGAGGCGGCAAGGCTTCACCGCCGTCCGCGGGGCAGATCGCGGATCGGACAGGGCAAACGCCGCCCGCCCGGGGTCTATTCCCCCCGCAGGTGCGCGCGGTGCGATCAGAAGAAGACATCATCCACAGAGGCATCGCCCGCAGCGGCAGTCGGTGCTGCGGCAGCCGGCGCAGGCTCCGGGGCCGCAAGCCCCAGCCGTGCCAGAAAATCACTGTGACACCGCCGCTCCGCCGCCATCGTATAAAGCGACTGAACCTTTTGCAGCTCCCGCAGCCCGGCGGCAAGATGCTCGGGCGTGCAGGGCACTGCGGCATCCACCACCTCGGCCAAAAGCAGCGCCGCCTGATCAACCTGCGCGGCATGATCGGCCAGCGCGCCGGTGGTGATATCCCACTGCCGGGCGTTCTCAACCGTCGCGATGCTGCCAAAGGCCTCGGCCAGACGCGCCATCACCCGCTGCACATGATGCAGATCCTCGACCATCTGCGCCGCCGTTGCCTCGAGCCGGTCAAACGGCGTCTGCGCCGCTTCGGCCAGTTGCGCGGTGGCGCTGCCTGCGGCCAGATCCATCCGCTTGAGGCTGGCATAGATCTTGTCAAAACGCCCCGAGATCGCCCCGGCCAGCTCGCGCAGCTGCACCGAAATTTCCTTGAGCGCATGGCCCTCGGTGCCCAGATTGGCGCAGGAAATCACCGCGTTGATGCCGATCATCCGCATCTGTTCCTCAACCGTGCGCATGCCCGCAACCACGCCCGACAAATGCGCCAGACCTTGCGACAATTCGGCAGCCTGCCCGGCCAGACGCAGCCGCGCGCGGCGGCATTCTTCCGTGCTGTGCTGCAGATCGCGGATCTTGCTCAACAGACCATTTTCGCGTTTGCAGGCCCGCACCGCCTCGCTCAGGCTGCTGTCGCGGCCCAGAAATCCCGCGATCTGCCCCCGCGCCTGCGCCAGACTGCCCCCGATCTGCGCCAGACCCTGCGCATGATCGGCGCGGCAATCCTCCAGCTGATCGCTGACCAGCATCAGCAGAACCGTTTGCACCGCACCAGAGGTCCCGGTCATGCTGCGCGACACGATCTCGAGAATATGCTCCAGACGCTGCCGGGTGGTGTCGCCGATCTGCAATCCGGCCGCCGCCGCCGACAAGGTTGCGCGCAGCTTTTGCGACGCGCCCGACAGATCGCGGCCCTCGCGGTGCATGTTCTGGGTGACCGACTGCATCTCGATCAGATCGCCGCCCAGCCCCTGCACCACCGGCGGCAGGGACTGATCCAGCATGCGGTGCAAAACCTCGCCCACGCCGCGCGCCTGATCCGCCGTCGCCACCATGTCAACGACGGCCTCCTGCATCTCCCACAGGATATTGGCCGCTTTCGCCACCAGCTCCGAGGCGCTTTTGGTAAAGACCTCCAGCCCGGAATGCCGCCCGGTCAGGGCCGCGACCGTCACCCGGGCGTTCAGCGCAACGATGGTCATCGTGCGCACGATGCGCGCCATGTCACCGACCTCGGCCTGCAGCTGATGCGCGGTGGTGCCCAGCTCGCCGACCCAGGTGATCCCCGTGGTCAGCGCTGTGGTCAGCTCGGACATCGCCAGATCCAGCGTACCGACATTCTGCGCCAGGGTGCTGATTTGCCCCGCATCAACCAGATTGCCAAAATCCAGCAAGGGCTCTTCGATGCAATCGAACTGCGCCGTCAGGTTGACCAGATCACGCCCCGCGCTCAGAAACACCAGTTCGGTGCGGCCATGCACATTCTGCAACTGCTGCGACAGCGCGCGCAGGTCCGGTCCGCCCGATTGCGGCGCGGCCCAGACCCCGGGCGCGGCAAATTGCGTGCGGTGAAGCGGGTTATTCATAGGCTTCAGCTCCGATTCTGGGCATGTTGTTCCGCAAAGGCCATGATTTCCGCCGCCATGCGTGTCAGCGGCACCGACCGGTCGACGCCGCCATGATCCACCGCTTCGCGCGGCATGCCATAGACCACACAGCTGGCCTCATCCTGCGCGAGGGTCTGCGCCCCGGCGGCTTTCATCTCGGCCATGCAGCGCGCGCCATCATCGCCCATGCCGGTCAGAATGATCCCCAGCGCATTGCCCGCCGCCGCCTGTGCCGTGGCGCGGAACAGAACATCGACCGAGGGGCGGTGGCGGCTGACACAGGGCCCCTCCACCACCGACACGCGGTAGCCCTGCCCCGAGCGGCGCAAGAGCAGATGGTGATTGCCCGGCGCGATCAGCGCCAGACCCTGGCGCACGGCTTCGCCATCCACCGCCTCGCGCACGGTGATCGCGCAGAGCGTGTCGAGCCGGTTGGCAAAGGCGCGGGTGAAATTCTCCGGCATGTGCTGCACCACGACGATCCCCGGCGCATCGGCGGGCAGCGCCTGCAACACCTCGCGCAGCGCCTCGGTGCCACCGGTCGAGGCGCCGATGGCAACGACGGGCTGCGCATGCGGCAGCCGGCGCGGCGTGGTGGCGGGCAAGATCGCATCGGCGGTCAGTTTTTCGCCCGGCGCCATGCTGGCGGGGCCGCGGGCGCCCGCGCGCATCCGTCTGGATTGCGCGGCGGCGCGGATGGCATCACCGATGCGCATCGCGGCCTCGCGGCGGGCGGGGATACTGTCGAGCCGCGGCTTGGCCAGGACCTCGGCCGCGCCATATTCCAGCGCGCGGATGCTGGCATCCGAGCCGCTGCCGGTATGGCTGGAACAGACGACGACCGGCAAGGGCCGCTGCGCCATGATCTTGCGCAGAAAGGTCAGCCCATCCATCCGCGGCAGTTCGAGATCCAGAAGCATCACATCGGGCAGCTCATCGCGCATCCGCTCAACGGCGGCGAAAGCATCGGGCACGGCGGCCAGCAGCTCCAGCCCCGGATCCTCAGAGATGATCGAGGAAAAGGCCGCGCGGATCGAGGCGGAATCGTCCACGATCATCACCCGGAGCGGCGCGCTGCCTGAGGCGGCGCCAGAGGGGGTTGTTGCACAGGTCGCAACACGGGCAGCGGGCATCGTCAACTCCTGACAAAGACCGCCGGGGCGATCTGGGTGAAACGCGCATCGCGCACGACCATCGATTCCGAATGGCCGACAAAAAAGTGCCCACCGCGCACCAGATGATCCGCCATCGCCCCAATCACCTTTGCCTGGTCCTCGGGGCCGAAATAGATCAGCACGTTGCGCAGAAAAATCACGTCGAGATCCCGGTCTATCGGGTAATTGGTTTCCATCAGATTGAGACGTTGAAACTGCGTGCGCCGCCGCAGTTCCGGCACGATGCGCCAGCTGCCCGCCTGTTGCCCCTCACCGCGCATCAAAAACTGCTCGCGCAGGGCGGGCGGGACCGGGGCCACGGTCTCGGTGCTGTACACGGCAGTGCGGGCCTGACGCAAAACTTCCGTATTGATATCAGTACCTAAGACACCCCAGCCAAAGCCCGGGGTCGCCTCTGCAAAGAGCTGGCTGACCATGGCCATCGTATAGGCCTCGGCCCCGGTCGAGGCCGCCGCACTCCAGATCTTCGTCATGCCGCCGGTGGTGCGGTGCCGCTGATGGGCGGCGGGCAGAACGGTCTTGGCCAGAATCTCAAAATGACTGATTTCCCGAAAGAAATCGGTCTTGTTGGTGGTGACCGCGTCAAAGATCACGTCCCGCTCGGCCTCCAGCCCGCCTTCGGCAAAAAGATGCTGAAAATAGTCCTGAACCGTCGCATAGCCGAGGTTGATCATCCGGCGGCGCAGGCGGCTTTCCACCATCAGCTGTTTGGTCGGCGGCAGTTTGACCCCGATTTCAGTGCGCACCAGATCGGCAAAGCGACCATAGAGCGCGCGGGCATCGGCGCGCGCGCCCCGCTCTTCCCGGCCCAAGGCAGGCGCCGGGGTGCCCCGCTCCTCCCGGTCAAAGGGGGGAACGGCGAAGGGCTGCGCGGCGGTCATGCGACCGACTTTTGCGGCAAACCGGCGGCCCGGCCCATGCCGTCGGCCTGCGCCAGCGTCGCACCGTCAAACATCCGGTCCAGATCGAGCACGGTGACAAAATCGCCGTTGCGGCGGCCGATCCCGGCCACGAGACGCTCATCCCAGTTCAGCATCTTCGCCTCGGCCAGGGGGGCAATCACCCCGTCATCCAGCATGGTCACTTCGATCACCCGGTCGGCCCGCAGGCCGATCACCGCCCGGCGCTCGGGCGTCTGCACCCAGAGAACCAGAATCCGCGAACTATCGATGTCATCGATCACCTCGCAGCCCAGCAGCGCCCGCAGATCGACCACCGCCACGCCATCACCGCGCACGTCGATGACGCCGAGGAGATGCCGGGGGGCCTGCGGCAGACGTGCAATCCGCCGCTGGTCCAGGATTTCCATCACGCGGGTGACCGGGACGGCGAAGAGATCTTCGCCGATCGCCAATGTCACCACCTGCCCCAGACGCTCGGTCATGCTGCGCGGTCCTTGCCCCCACGGGCGGAGCGGAAGAACTGCATGTCCAGCTCGTCTTCCGCCTCGGCGATGTTGAAGTCAAACCCGCCGCCGCGCGGACCCGATTTCGCGGGTTTCTTGCGGGCCGCCGGTTTCGGGCTGGCGCTGCGGGCCACGCCTTGACCGCTGGCGCTGACGCGGAAAAAGCCGATCGCCGCCTGCAATTGCTCGGCCTGGCTGGCCAGCTCTTCCGCAGTCGAGGACATTTCCTCGGAGGCCGAGGTGTTCTCCTGCGTCACCTTGTCCAGCTGCTGAATCGCCATATTGACCTGCGCCGCGCCGGTCGCCTGCTCCTGGCTCGCGTTCGAGATTTCGGCCACGAGTTGCGAGGTGCGCTCGATATCGGGCACCAGACCATCAAGCATCGTGCCCGCGGCCTGTGCGGCGCGCACCGTGTTGCCCGACAGCGCCGAGATTTCGCCCGCCGCGGACTGGCTGCGCTCCGCCAGCTTGCGCACTTCCGAGGCGACCACGGCAAAGCCACGGCCATGTTCCCCGGCGCGGGCCGCTTCCACGGCGGCATTCAGCGCGAGAAGGTCGGTCTGGCGGGCGATTTCCTGCACCACCATGATCTTCTCGGCAATGGTCTGCATCGCCTCCACCGCACGCGCCACGGCCTGACCGCTTTCGCGGGCATCGGTGGCCGATTTGCGGGCCATCTTTTCGGTCTGTGCGGCATTCTCGGCGCTTTGACGGATGTTCGCCGCCATCTGCTCCATCGAGGCCGAGGCCTCTTCGGTCGAGCTGGCTTGCTCCGCCGCGCCCTGGCTCAGCTGCTCGGAGGTGGCCGACATTTCTTCCGACCCGGAGGCTACGTTGCGGGCGGCGCTGGCGACATCACCCACCACCTCGCGCAGTTTCTCGACCATGCCATTCAGGTCGCGCAGAAGATCGGTGACCTCATCATTGCCGCTGAGCTGCGCGGTTTCGGTCAGATCGCCCGAGGCGACAGTGCGCGAGAGGGAAATGGCGCGCTTCAGGCCGCGGGCAATCGACAAGATGATCCAGGCCGCCGCGATGGCGCCCAGAACCGACGCACCAATCACCAGAGAGATCAACAGCGTGCGGGCATTGGCGTAGATCACGTCAGTTTCCACGGCGGCTTTCGCCATGCTGTCAGTGTTGCGGCTGACGATGCTGTTCAGCGTCGCTTCAACTTCCAGCCATTTGGCCCGGCCTTCGCTTTGCAACAGCTCGACGGCACGCGGCAACTGCCCCGTGCTGCTCAGTGATATCACCCGTTCGTTGATGGCCCGCAGCTCAGAGGTTTGGCGTTCGTAGGTCGCCAGATCCGCCTGCCCCGCTTCGGTCGCAATGGCCTTCAGCGCGGTGACCAATTCGGTCACCTTGGCGCGATCGGTTTCAATCCGCGCTTCGACGGTTCGGCGGTCATCGATGTTGTTCAGCAACAAGGCTTCGCGCACATCGCGCTGCACCCGCAACTGCATGCCTGCAATTTCTTGCGACAGGTTCACCCTTACGGCATCGCCATCCGCCAGCGCGTTGACCTCCGTGTTCAGGGCCCCAAGGTTGTTGATGGCAATGAACTGGCTGCCCGCCGACATCAGAATCAGCAGGGCAAAAGTGACCACAAGTTTCAGTTTGATCGTCAGCCGCATGGCTCAGTTTCCTTCTTCGAGTGCCGTCGCGGCTGCGCCTTGCGCGGCACCGGACATGAAAATCTTTTCAAGGTCGGGCAAGGCGACGAATTCGCCATGCCATTTGCCAATGCCGAGCAGGAATTCCGGCGGCCAGCGCACCCCGACACCGGGGATGGCATCGAGTTTCGACATGTCCATTTCGGTCACATCGAGGACTTTATCGGCGAGGATCGCCACCGTGCCGGTCCCGCTGGCCAGCGGCACGTCCAGAACCAGCATCCGCGTGTCTTCGGTGGCGGGTTCGGGCTGCATGCCTAGTGCCACCCGCAGATCGGCCAACGGCACCACCGCGCCACGCACATTGATCAGGCCGGGCGCAAAGGGCCCCGCCTGCGGCACCCGCGTCACCGGCACCGGCTCTAGGATTTCGCGCAAACATTCGGCGGGCAGCGCCATCATCTCGCCGCCCAGTCTGAGGGTTACCACGTTCATGCCACGGCCCTTTCTGGGCGGCCAAAGACCGATCCCGCATGCCGGGCCCGCTCTTCGCGCGCGCGGCCATAATCCACCAGTTGCGAGACATCGAGGATGAGCGCCACGCTCCCATCTCCCAGAATGGTCGCGCCGGAAAAGCATTTCAGATGTGCGTGCAGCTGGCTGAGCTGCTTGATCACCGTCTGGCTGTTCGAGACGATGCGGTCGACAACGAGCCCGACGCGCGCCCCGCCCGAAGAGACGATCACCACCTTCTGGAACTCCGGCGCCGCGCCCGGCGTCTCAAAGAGGTCACGCAGACGGACAAAGGGCACCATCGCGCCGCGGATGTTCAGCAGGCTGGCAGAGCTGCCCGCCACCGCATGTTGCTCCGGCAGTTCGACGCATTCCTCAATCGCCGCCAGCGGCAGCGAGTAATGCTCGCCCCCCACCTCGATCAACAGCCCGTCAATGATCGCCAGCGTCAGCGGCAGGCGCAGGGTGACCGTGGTGCCATGCCCGGGCTCCGAGCTAAGCTCGATCTGCCCGCGCAGACCGCTGATCGTGCGTTTGACCACATCCATGCCGACACCGCGCCCCGAAAGCTCGGTCACCGTCTTGGCGGTGGAAAAGCCGGGCTCAAAGATCAGGCGCAGCAGATCACTTTCGGGCAGTTGCGCATCGGCGGCGATCAGGCCCCCCTCAATCGCCCGCGCCCGGATCCGCTCGGCATTCAGGCCGCGGCCATCATCGCGCACGCTGATCAGCACCTCGGCCCCGGAATAGGTCGCCGAGAGCTCGATCGTCCCCGCCTCGGGTTTCCCGGCGGTTCTGCGGGCCTCCATGGTTTCCAGCCCGTGGTCGATGGAATTGCGCAGGATATGCACCAAAGGATCGGCGAGCATCTCGATCACGGTCTTGTCGAGTTCCGTCTCGGCCCCCGTGGTCACGAAATTCAGCGGCTTGCCCAGCGTCTCCGACAGATCGCGCATCAGGCGGCGGAAGCGCCCGAAGATCGAGCCGATGGGCACCATGCGGATCGACATCGTGGTGTCGCGCATCCCCGCCGCCAGCCGCTGAATATCTTCGGCCACCGCCAGAAGCGCCGGATCGCGGCGGCTGTAGGCCAGCGAGGACAGCCGCGCCTCGGCGATCACCAATTCGCCCACCCGGTCCATCAGCTCGTCCAGCCGCTCGGTCGGCACGCGGATCGTGTTCCCCGCCGCCGCCGTGCCGGACGCGGCCACCGAAGCCTCCGGGTCGTCGGCCGGGTCAGGTTGCCGCGTCACGACGGCATCTTGCGCTTGCGCATCCATTTGCCGGGCCAGCGGTGTAACGGTCAGCTCCATATCGTCGCGCAGGAACAGGAAAACCTCATCCACCGCCGCTTCGGAAACCGCGCCGCGCAGGGTGACCTCCCAGCCCATCCAGCAATCTTGCGGGTCCAGCTGCGGCAGCGGCGGCACGCGGTCGACCAGCGAACGGACCGGCACCTCGCCCACACCCTGATCGAGCGCGCGCAACTCCTCCAGCAGAAGCAATGGGTTGCAGCCCAGCCGCATGCAATCCACCGGCAGGTAGAACCGCAGATGCAGCCCTTCCACGACCGGCTCAGCCGTCGCCGACTTTTGCCCCAGCGCCGCCGCCAGTTCTGCCAGAAGGCCATCGCTGGCCGCCCGCGCCGAAACCGGATCCGCGATCAGCGCGGTGATCTGGTCGCAGGCGCGCAACGCCACGGCAATCAGCGCCGGGGTTGCCTGCACCTCGCCCTGACGCAGGCGGTCAAAGGCGGTCTCGAAATCATGCACGAAACGCGCCAGATCGGTAAAGCCGAACATCGCGCCCGAGCCTTTGACCGTGTGCATGTCGCGGAAGATCGCGTTGATCAGCTCGGCACTCTGCGGGGCCTGCTCGAGGTCCAACAGACCCCGTTCCAGCGCCGCGACCAGTTCGGCCGCCTCTTGCCGAAACAGATCCGTACTTTCATCCACCGCACTCATGCGCCGACCATTTTGCGCACCACGGCCAGAAGCTGCGCCTGATCAAAGGGCTTCACCATCCAGCCGGTGGCACCCGCCGCCTTGGCCTGCGCCTTCAGTTCGGCGTGGGATTCCGTCGACAAAAACACGATCGGCACGCCCAGCGCCGCCCGCGTCTCGCGATAGCGGCGGATAAAGCCGATGCCGTCCAGACGCGGCATGTTCTGGTCGGTCAGGATCGCATCCACCGGCCCCTCGCTGGCTTTGAGCAGCGCATCCTCGCCATCTACCGCCTCAATCACGCGGTAGCCCGCCCCGGTCAGGGTCAAGCGCACCATCTGCCGGACCGAGGGGGAATCATCCACGGCCAGAATCGTTTTCGTCATTGGGGATTTCCTTATTGCGGAGAGGAGAGGCCGACCCAGTGGTCGTCGGTCAAAACGGCGGTTGGCTGCGGTCCGGCCAGCAGACCATGCTGATCCAGCATCGCGTGCAGGACAGATCCGGGAGGGCTTTCGATGTGCAGGTCAATCTTGAGCAGCCGGGCCTGATGCAGCGTGGCCACCAGCAGTTGCAGGCCGCTCAGATCACAACGGGTCAGATCGGCGGTGCGCAGAACCAGCGCGGTATTTCGGGACAGAAGATCCTGAAACTCTGCGGCTTGGGCGGTGACCTCGGCAATCGTCAGGGCACCGCGCACCGCGTAGGAAAAGGCTGAACTCATCAAAATCAGTACCACCTGCAGAATGGCCAGCAAAACCTGCCAAGACCCGTGCAGCCAGAGATACCTATGAGTGGCTAAAGTTTTCCTAATTCGAAATGTCTATTTCAAATAAAGGTTTACGGCAGGTTAAGCGAAACAGGCGCGCCATCCCCCTCGCCTGCCGCCAGCGATCAGGGGCGGTTTTGGAAGCGCAAGAAGGTGCCGGATCCGCGTGGCGAGGCACGCCCCGCGCAGCGCCGCCGCAATTCGCCCGGATCCGGGCGCGGCGCGCCCGGGCAGGGCCGGACCCTGTGCCGCAGCCGGGGCAAAACGCTGGCTTGCGGCGACCCGAACCCAGGCCCGACCCCGAACCCGGCAATCAGATGCTTTTCATGCGGGGGCAGTCCCGCCTCTGCGCCTCAGGGGCCTCTCTCTGCCGCGCCCCCGGTCAGGACCAGTTGCGGACCATGTCACAGGCGATGTCAAAGGCCGCCCGCGTCGCCCCGACATCCGCGCGCCCCTGACCCGCAATGTCAAAAGCGGTGCCATGCGCCGGGGTGGTCACCGGATAGGGAATGCCGCCCTGCACCGTCACGCCGCGCGAAAACCCCATGAGTTTGAGCGCGATCTGCCCCTGATCGTGATACATGGTCACCACGGCATCAATCTCTTTCGCGGCCACTTTCAAGAAGACAGTGTCCGAGGGCCAGGGCCCGGAAATCGACATCTGCCCGGCGGCCAGCTTTTCCACCGTGGGGCGGATCACATCAATCTCTTCGGTGCCGAAATTGCCACCATCCCCGGCATGCGGATTGAGCGCCGCCACCGCAATCCTCGGCCGCGCCACGCCCGAGCGGCGCAGGGTATTCTCGGCCAGCTGGATCGCCTCCACCAGACGCTCTTCGGTGATCGCATCGGCCACATCGCGCAAGGCGATATGGCTGGTGACGCGGCTGGTCCACATCCCGTCCAGCGTGTTCAGTTCCGACAGATATTCGGTTGCGCCCAGATAGGCGCCCATATGGTGCAGCTCGTCAGGATGCGCGAGGCCCGCCAGATGCATCGCCGCCTTGTTGAACGGCGCAAAGACCAGCCCCTCAATCGTGCCCGCCTTGAGCAGATCAAGCGCCGTGTTCAGCGTGGCCAGCACCGAAGCGCCGGAGGCCTCGGTCTCGGTGGCCACCCGGATGTCTTCGGGGGCGATGGTCCGGGTCTCGTGCCAGACCAGCCCCGACCACGCGCCCTCCTGCGGCGCAGGCGTCAGCGCATAGGGACACCCGGCCTGCGCCATGCCCTGTTCCAGCACCACCCGGTCACCGATCAGCAGGATATCCGCTGCATCCAGCACCCCCTCCGAGGTCAGCAAGCGGGCCGTGAGTTCAGGACCGATGCCGCTGGGGTCACCGGGGATCATACCGATACGAGGTTTCATCGACTATTCCTTCGCGGAGCGTTCGGCCTGCGTCTTGGCGACGTTTTTGACCGTGGTGGCAAGATGGGTGCGCAAGGCCGCCGAACAGGCGACGGGGTCGCGCTGCTTCAGGGCGTCATAGACGAGCTCATGCTCGCGCAGGGTGCGCGGCCGGTCGGGTTTCGAGCGCGATGAGATGAAGCGGGCCCGCCAGAGCCGCGCATTATATTGCCGCTGGGTGTCGGCCAGCGGCCGGTTGTTCGAGGCCCGCACGATGGCTTCGTGAAACGCCATGTCGCGCCGAAAGAAGGTCAGCGGATCGTCCAGATCAGAGCGTTCCGCCATCATCGCGCAGATGGCCCCGATCTCGGCGATCTCTTGCGTGCTGGCATGGCGGCAGGCCAGTTCACCCGCCAACCCCTCAAGCGCGCCGAGCACTGTCAGGTTCTGCTCCAGCGTTTCCAGATCGGGATCGGCAACGCAGGGACGCCGGGTCTGGCTGTATTCGATCAGCCCCTCGACCTCCAGAAGCCGCATGGCTTCGCGCAAAGGCGTGCGGGAAATGGCCAAAGCCTCTGCCAGCTCGCGTTCGCGGATCGCCTCGCCGGGGGCGAGCTTTTCCAACAGGATAAAATCGCGCAGCCGGTCCGCCGCCTCTTCGGCCAGCGACCGCCGCGCGCCAATGGGCGCCAGTTCGGCCAGACGTGTTTCACTTCTTGCGGGCTCGATCATGTCAGATCCTTTCGTCCTTGGCCCCTAGTGGCCCCACCGCATCGAAATCGGGTCGAGAGGGCGCAGCAATGCCAGCAGCTCGTCTCGGGTTTGCGGCGACAGCGGCGGCACCGGATGGCGGCAAAACTCCGAGGCAAAAACCTTGCCCTCGACCATCGCCGCTTTCGCCGCCCGAAAGCCGCATTGCCGGTTTTCATGGTTCACCGCCGGCAAGAGCCCGGCATAATGCGCCACTGCGGCGGCATGGTCCCCGCCCCGATGCGCAAGAACGCAGGCGCGGATATGCTCGGTGACCATCGCGGAACACATGGTGCCGCTGGCACCCGCATCAAGATCGGCCAGCATGGTGATCCCCTCTTCCCCATCGAGCGGCGAGACGATGGCAGCGCCCCCCTCGGCGATCAGCGCACGCAGCTTGGTTGCGGCACCGGGGCATTCGATCTTGAAATGCTGCACCATCTCAATCTCTTGTGCCATTTTGACCAGCAATGGCACCGGCAGATCCACCCCCGACAAAGGCGCGTCCTGGATCA
Source organism: Phaeovulum sp. W22_SRMD_FR3 (assembly GCF_052113705.1). NCBI lineage: Bacteria > Pseudomonadati > Pseudomonadota > Alphaproteobacteria > Rhodobacterales > Paracoccaceae > Phaeovulum > Phaeovulum sp. W22_SRMD_FR3. The sequence continues at coordinate 125,853 of NZ_JBGQOG010000001.1, forward strand.
TGATCGGGATGCCGACGGCACCCACGCGGGCACATTGCTCATAGGTCTGCGCGGCGGTGCCCTTCATCAACGCGCCATGGTAGGGCGGCATCATCATCACCGCCACCGCCCCCAGATCCTTGGCCAGTTGCGCCCGCGCGACCGCAATCGGCGTCGCGTAATGCGAGATGGTGACAATGACCGGGATGCGCCCGGCCACATGCGTCAGGCACAGCCGCGTCAGCGTTTCGCGCTCGGCGTCCGAGATCAGGAACTGCTCGGAGAAATTCGCCAGAATGCAGATGCCATCCGCCCCCTGGTCGATGATGCAGTCCAGAACCCGCTTCATGCCCTCAAGGTCAAGCGTGCCGTCGGCGTGAAACGGCGTGGGGGCGACGGGCCAGGCACCGGTCAATTGCGTCGGCATGACTTATTCCTCAATGGCGAAATGTTGCAGGTAGCGATCCGAGATCGTCAACCCCAGGCCCGGCGTCTCTTCCGAGAGCTGCAAGAAGCCATCCGTCGCCTCCGGGTCCCCCTCAAAGATGTAATAGAACAGCTCATTGCCGACCTCGACATCAAACATCGGGAAGTACTCTGAAATCGGGCAATTCACATTGGCCATCGACAGGTGGTAATTGTGCATCTGCCCCGCATGCGGGATCACCGGCACCTGATAGGCCTCGGCCAGCGCATTGATTTTTTGTGCCGCGGTGATGCCGCCCACGCGGTTGGTGTCATATTGGATGACGCTGACCGCCTTCATGTCCAGCAATTGGCGGAACCCCAAGAGCGAAAATTCATGCTCGCCGCCCGAGATCGGGATCGGGCCGCGGTTCAGCTCGGCATAGCCATGCATGTCATCGGCAATCACCGGCTCTTCCAGCCAGCGGGGCTCGTATTTCTCCAGTTTGGGCAACATGCGGCGGGTGTAATCGAGGTTCCAGCCCATATAGCATTCCAGCATCAGATCTCGGTCATAGCCCACCACTTCCCGCACCGCCTCGACACGTTTGAGATTCTCGCGCATCCCGGCCATGCCGTCCTTTGGTCCCCAGCCAAACCGCATCTTGAAAGCGCTGTGGCCCGCGTCAACGGCGGTCTGCGCCTCGGCCTGCATCGCCTCGATCGCGCCGGAATAAAGCTTGGAGTAATAGACCGGGATCTTCTCTTTCAGGCGGCCGCCCAAAAGCTTGAACACCGGCTTGTTCACCAGTTTGCCCATCAGATCCCAGATGGCGATGTCCACCGCGGAAATCGCGGTCATGCCCACGCCCTTGCGGCCCCAGGCATGGGTGCGGCGGTACATCTTTTCCCACAGATAGGCATAGTCGAACGGATCTTCGCCAATGATCATCGGCGCGAAATACTGGTCAATCGCGGCTTTGGTCAGGCGCGGGGCCAGCGCCGCATTGCCTATGCCGATGGTGCCATCCTCGGCCTCAACCTCGCAGGTCATCCACTGATGAAAGCGAAAGCTGCCCATCGCATCGCCCTTGTCATAGAGCGCATCCGAAGCGTTGGTGCAAAAATTGCCGGTCGGCGGCACGGTCGGCCCGGTCCAGTTCCAGACACGGGTGCGGACGGATTTGATCTTGGTCACGAGAGAACCTTTCTGTTCATGATCAGGCGTTTGACGAGGGGGCCGAACAGCGCCGCCAGCGTCAGGGCAAAGAAAACCAGCGCGATGGGGCGCGAGAAGATCAGCCACCAATCGCCGCGGAACATGGCGATGGACTGGCCCAGCCGCTGCTCGACCATCACCCCCAGCACGAGGCCGATGGCGAGGGAGACGACGGAAAAGCCGGTGCGGTTCATCGCAAAACCAACCACGCCAAAGGTCAGGGCGATGTAGATGTCGCTGACCGATTGGCGGATCGCATAGGCGCCGACGATCGAGAACAGGAACACCAGCGGCCAGAGGACCTTCATCGGGATCAGGGTGATGCGGGCAAAGATCGGTGCCCCGCCCAAGCCGACCACCAGGAACAGCAGGTTGGCGACCAGCAGGGCGGCAAAGATCACCCCCAGAAACTCCCCCTGCTCGGCAAAGAGCGTCGGCCCCGGCTGGATGCCCTGGGTCAGAAGACCGGCCAGAATGATCGCGGCGGTCGGGCTTCCCGGGATTCCCAGCGCCAATGTCGGCACCAGCGAGCCGCCGATGGCCGCGTTATTGGCCGCTTCGGAGGCGGCAATGCCCTCAATCTCGCCCTTGCCGAAATTGTCGCGGTTCTTCGACCAGCGCCGCGCCTCATTATACGAGATCATTGAGGCAATGGTCGCGCCCTCGGCGGGCAGCACGCCGATGAACGTACCGATGCCGGTGGAGCGCAGAATGGTCGTCCGGATGCGCCGGAAATCCGCGCGCGAGGGCAGTTTGGCGGCTTTCATCGCGACCAGATTGCGCACCAGATCAAGTTGCGTGGATTGCCCCAGAAGCTCGGCAATGCCGAAGATCCCGATCATCACCGGCACAAATCCCACGCCCTCTGAGAGCGTGTTGCTGTCAAAGGTGAACCGCTCCACCCCGGTCAGCAGGTCAACGCCAACGGTGGACAACAGGACGCCAAAGGCCCCCGCCATCAGATTCTTGATCGCCGAGCCGCCGCCGATCGTGGCCAGCATCGACAGGCCGAACAATGTCAGCGCGAAATATTCGGGCGGGCCAAAGTCATAGGCCAGCGTCGCCATCAGCGGTGCCGCCGCAAACAGGAAGATGATCGAGATCACCCCGCCGATGGTCGAGGCCAGCGTTGCCACCCCCAAGGCCCGCCCGGCCTGTCCGTCACGCGCCAGCGGATAGCCGTCAAGGCAGGTCGTGGCCGAAGCAGAGGTGCCGGGCGTGTTGATCAAAATGGCGGTGATTGATCCGGCAAAGGTCGCCGCGCCGTAGATCGTGGCCAGAACCACGGTGGCATCAATCGGGCTCATGGTCAGCGTGAAGGGCAGCAAGAGCGCCGCCCCGGTGGTGGCATTCAGACCGGGCAGAACCCCGATCACCGTGCCGACAAGCGTGGTCAGCACAATCAGCCCCAGAAGATGCGGGTCGCCGAGGGCGGCCAGACCGGACAACATATCAGTCATGTATCACCCGTAATAAAAGGTCAGCAGGAAGCCGCGCGGAAAGCGGACCTGAAACAGCTGATCGAAGAGCAGGATCACCAGCACCGGCGCCACCACCCCCAGCAGGGCCAGCACCACGGGGCGCCGCTCGCCCCACATGGCGGCAATCCCCGCGGTGCCGATCATCATCGCGACCAGAAAGTCGCCCAGCGCCAGAACCGCGGCGAAAATCGCCAGCATCAGGAGGGTGCGCCAGAAGGCGGGCACCAGCGGCGCCTCGGTCTGTGCCGCCGGCCGGTCGGCCTGACGTGCCAGTTCGAGACAGGCGAGCAATGCCAGGATCAGGATCAGACCGGCAACGAAGCGTGGAAAAGCGGCAGGCTGAAAGCCGCGGATCAGGAAGGGCGGCACTTCCTTGAAGGTGAACGACCAGCCAATCGCGAACAGGGCGATCGCGCTGGCTACCACCAACGGCGCAAGGGCGCGCAGACGAGGCACAGGCATGAGACAGACCTTCTGAACCAATCGGAAAGGGGGATGGGGCGGCGCGTTCCGGCCGCCCCGACAGCGCTGACGGATCAGCCGCTGATGTACCCGAGCTCAACGAGCGCCGCGCGCATCTGGCGGACGCTGGTGTTCATCTGCGTCCCCCAGGCCTCCGGTTCGGCCACCGAGTTTTCCTCAAGTCCCTGCGTCTTGAGAAAGGCGATGTAATCCGGGCTGCCCAACCCCTGGAGCAGCGCCGCCTGCAGCGCGGCCACGGTGGCATCGGGCGTGCCCTCCCGCACCGCAAAGCCGCGCACGGTGGCGAAATCGGCGTCGATCCCCAGATCCTTGGTGGTCGGCGTGTCGGGCGCGGTCGCCAGACGGTCAATCCCCATCACCACGGCGGGACAAATCTCGCCCGCCTTGATCTGCGCGGCAGCCTCGCCATAGTTCAAAACGCCCACATCGACATTGCCGCCCACCAGATTGGTCAGCAGGTCGCCGCCGCCGTCGAAGGGGATGATCTGCGGCGTCTGCACGCCTGCGGCCTTGGCAAACATGAAGGCCGACACATCGTCGATATCCGCCACATGGGTGACGCCATAGCTCAGGGCTGCGTCTTTTTGCGCGGCAATGAACGCCTCGGCGCTGTCAAAACGCCCGCATTTGACCATCAGGACCTGCGGATCATTGGTGCCGCGCGCAATCGGGATCCAGCCCTCCGCCGCCTCGGCGCCACCCTTGGCCTGGGTGACCGCGTGGCCGGTGGTCCAGGTCAGAAGCGTCTGCCCATCCGCCGGACGGCTTTGGACGTAATCCATCGAGACCGCCCCCGAACCGCCCTGCTTGGACACGATCACCATATCCACCCCCAGAACCGGCGCGACGGCGCGGGCCATCATCCGCGCGGTGGTGTCGGTCCCGCCCCCGGCCCCGGAATGCGTCACAACCTCAATCGTGCCGGCCGGAAAGTCCTGTGCCTGAACCGCGCCCCCAAGGGCACATGCCGACGCCATCAGCGCCGAAATCACTGTCATTTTCATGTAGTCCTCCCTCGCGCCGCTCCCCGCAGCGCAAGGATGACTATAGCCGATTCGAAACGGATTTCAATATTTGGTATACCAAATTCTGAAATCCGTTGACCCGCGCCCGCTGCGACACCGCGACGACGCCCCCGGCACAGGCGCAAGCGAGCTTGCATTTTTTTTTCAGATCATTAGAGGCGCATCAGGCCAGGATACCGCGCTGGATCCCTTTGCCTGTCAGCCGTGGAATGTCACCCGCTATGCGGTCTCGGGCCGGTGCATGCGGATCACCAAAGCGCGACAGGCCACGTCGGCATCAGTGGCGATATGGGGGTCGCGGGCGTCCCCCTCGGCCCAGCAGGCAACATCACCGGCCTGCAGAAGGAACGGCTCCGCGCCCTCTCGCACCGTCAGCGCGCCCTCAAGCACCATGAGGAACGCATCCCCCGCCCCCGGCGGTGCTACCGGCAGGCGCGGCGAGGGGTGCGGCGCGGGCAGCAGAGTCTGGGTGACGGCGCTGAACTGCGCCACGCCGCCTTCCCCGGTGTAATCCTGCATGAGCACCCTGCCACCTGCGGACGCCCCCGCCGCATCTCTGGCCGCACCTCCGGCCGCAGCCTGCCGCACGATGCGCTGCAAGCGCGCGCCGGGCGCGGGTCGCCGCGTCCAGTCGGCGCGCAGATTCAACAGCTCAGCGGGCAGATCACCGCCCCGGAGACGCCTGCCGTCGGCATCGAGAACCTCCCATGTCGTTTCGGCATTGATCTGCCGGTGCCCGCTTGCGGGATAGGTGCAGATGTCGCGCGCTATGCGCGTACCGGCGATGATATAGCCGCACGGGGCCGCAGAGCGGTTGCGCACCTGATGCGCATTGGCCACCCCCGCCCGCCAGACGGCGGCATCCCCCGGCCCCAGATCATGCAGCCCGTCGTCGTCGCTGATCGTGACCATGCCCTCGGTCACATAGAGGAACTCGTCCTCGGCAGAATGCCAATGCGCCGCACCCGTGTCAGCCCCGGGCCAGAGCCGTTGCAGATAGATCCCGATCTGCGTCAGCCCGCCTGCCTGCGACAGGCGCAAGGTCTCGACAGGCCTCCCGCGCCCCTCGGCGGGACAGAGGGTGGCAAAGTCAGCGCTGCGCAGGATCATCGGGGTCCTCCTGTTTGTGATGGCGGGGCGCTCTGGTGCTCAGCCGCCCGCAGCATTACGGCGCCGTATCGCAGCGCGCCGTTCCGGCCTCCGCATCGTCCGCCCCTGCCAGAAGCGCAGGTCCTGCGCTGTCCACCACAACCTAGGCCCGGCGGCCCGTTCCGCCAAGGGCCAAGGTCCGGGCGCCAATCCCGGCACGGGCGGCTCCTCCCGCTCCTGCCGCGCGCCTGCGGCCCGCCGTCACCGGAAAAACCATCCGATTTCACCTCAAAGGTGCGAGATCGGGGAACCACGCCCGAGCCTTGCGCGTTGCAGAGAGGAACGCACCTGCCCGCCAGCGTCCGGGCACAGACGCCGGGATCCGCCCGCGCCGCCGCTTGGTCTTTGGGAGGCAGGGCGTTCAAAATCGTGAACAAGCGGAGGCAATTTCCCTTCCGGCCGCATCTGCGACCGTCCCAGCTTCACGCCACATAGGGTTGGCCAGAGGCATATGGCACGAGGTGTCGCACCGAAAACCGCCGCACGGCAGACCACAGTATTCTGGTCTGCAGCCGTCGGAAGAGACGTCCCGCCCCATCCGCCTGCACCGAAAGCCAGCCGCATAATTAATAGGCCCTCTGCGTTGCCTTGACGCAGGTCGGGGCAAGCCTGTCGGAGGACGATTAATGCGGATCTACCAAGGAATTATAGCTGCCTTATTGGTGGCTTTGGGGGCGGCGATGTGCGTCGGCGGAATATGGCTGGCAGCCCTTGGCGGGTCTTGGTTCTACCTGATCGGCGGCGCGGCCACATTGGTGAGCGGTGTGCTGGTGTTCACCGGGGCCCCCTTCGCCTTTGCCCTCTACGGGCTGACATTGCTCGGCACGCTGCTCTGGGCGCTGTGGGAATCCGGCGCCGATTGGTGGGCGCTGGCCCCGCGGGGTGCCGTGCCGGTGCTGTTGGGTGTTTTGCTGCTGCCCGTCCTCTATTATCGCCTGAAGGCGCAGCCGCTGCCGGACCGGCGTTACCGGGCGGGCGCCGGGGTTCTCGGCGCCGCCATTGTCGTATCCGGCGGCGTCGCGCTCTATGCTGCCACGCAGGATCCCCATGACATGCCGGGGCGTATCGCCGGGACCGGCGCAGTCCCCAAGGCCGAGCTGAAAACCGCGGGCGTGCCCGATGGCGACTGGCAGGCCTATGGCCGCACCACCTATGGCCGCCGCTATTCGCCCCTGACCGAGATCACCCCGGAGAATGTGGGCAACCTGCAGGTCGCCTGGACCTACAAGACCGGGCAGATCCGTGGCGCCAAAGACCCCGGCGAAACCACCTATGAGGTGACGCCGCTGGTGTTTGACGACACGATGTACATCTGCACCCCCTTCTCCACCGTCATTGCCCTTGACCCGGTCACCGGGGCCGAGAAATGGCGGTTTGATCCGATGCTGAAAGAGCCTGCCTTGCAGACCACGCAGCACATGACCTGCCGCGGTGTCACCTATTTCGATGGCACCAAGGCACCGCAAACCACGGCAAGCACCCCGGCAGCCCCCGCCCCTGCAGCTTTGGCAGGCAGCGAGACCGAGGCTGACCGACTGGCCGCCAGCGCCGCCGAGGTCACCACCCAATCGGCGGGCGTGCCGCAAAACATCGTCACCGGCGCCGCGAAAGAAGGCGATCCGAACCCGGAGGTGGACCGCAAAGCCGCCACCGCCGCGGCCACCCCGCTGCCCGGCTGCGAGAAACGGCTGTTCGTGCCCACCTCGGACGGACGTCTGATCGCGATCAGCGCCGCCTCGGGCACCATCTGCCCTGGCTTTGGCGGCGACAATGGCACCGTCAACCTCTGGGCCAATATGCCCAATGTCACGCCGGGTTCGGCCTATTCCACCTCGCCCCCGGTGGTGACCGATCACCTGATCGTCGTGGGCGGCACCGTCAACGACAATGCCGCGACCACCTCGCCCTCCGGTGTGATCCGTGCCTTTGACGTCAATACCGGCGAACTGGTCTGGAACTTTGACTCGAAGAACCCCACCGCCACCGCACCGATTGCCAATGGCGAGACCTATTCGGAAAACGCCCCGAACAGCTGGAGCGTCTCCTCCTATGACCCCGAACTTCGGCTGATCTATGTGCCGATGGGCAACGAGTCGCCCGACCAATATGGCGCGAACCGCAGCGCCGAGGTGGAGAAATACTCCTCTTCCGTGCTGGCGCTGGAGGCCGATACCGGCAAGGTGGCCTGGGTCTTCCAGACCGTCCACCATGACCTGTGGGACATGGACGTTCCCGCCCAACCCGCGCTGATCGACCTGACCATCAAGGGCGAGACCATCCCGGCGCTGGTGCAGGCCACCAAACAGGGCGAGGTCTTTGTGCTCGACCGCCGCACCGGCACGCCGGTCCTGCCGGTGACCGAGGAACCCGCGCCGCAAGGCACCGTCGCGGGCGATTTCGCGTCACCGACGCAGCCGGTCTCGACCATCTCATTCAAACCCGAGCCGCTGACCGAAAGCGACATGTGGGGGGCGACGCCGATCGACCAGATGATGTGCCGCATCAGGTTCCACCAGCTGGACTATCAGGGCCGTTTCACGCCCCCGACCGAAAAGGGCTCGATCATCTATCCGGGCAATTTCGGGGCCTTCAACTGGGGCTCGGTCGCGGTGGATCCCGAACGTCAGGTGATGTTTGCGATGCCCGTCTATCTGGCCTTCACCTCGCAATTGGTGAAACGGCCCGACACGATGTCGCGCACGGTGACCGGGGCCGATGAGCCGGTGTTCAACGAGAATTTCGGCGCGGATTACGCCTCGAAAATGGGGCCCTTCACCTCGCCACTGGGACTGCCCTGTCAGCAGCCGCCCTGGGGCTATGTGGCGGGCGTTGATCTGACCACGGGCCAGAAGATCTACCAGCATGTGAACGGCACCACCCGCGATCTGTCGCCGCTGCCGCTGGGCTTCCGCATGGGCGTGCCGGGCATCGGCGGGCCGATCATCACCGGCGGCGGCGTCGCCTTCCTCTCGGGGACGCTGGATTATTACGTCCGGGGTTATGATCTGGCCACCGGCGATGAGATCTGGCGCGCGCGTCTGCCCGCGGGCGGGCAGGCAACGCCCTCGACCTATCTTGGCCGTGACGGCAAGCAATATCTGGTGGTGGTGGCCGGGGGCCATGGTTCCACCGGGACCAAGGCGGGCGATTCCATCATCGCCTACACCCTGCCGAACTAAGCCCAGACCAAAGCCGCGCCGGGGGAGCCCTCGGCGCGGTGCCCGCAGATCCCCAAACAATCGCGGGGCAGATCAGCCCCGGATGGGGGATGACCCGCCATCGCGCAGAAGCGGAAGACCCAGCGGCGCCCGGCGCAGATTATGGATGATCGCCAGACCGTTGCGGGCAGTGCCCCGCTGATGGTGAGGGCAGTGCTGCCGCATGGGGAGAGCGTGGCAGGAGGTGGCCCGGGCGCCCTCATCAGCCACCCTCGTCCCGCGGCTGGACAAAGCCAAGCCCCAACCGGTTCGCGTGCCAGGCCGCCTCGGCGCGGGACCCGATGCCCAGTTTGCGGTAGATAATCTTGATGTAGCCCGCCACCGTGGTCTCCGCGATGCCCATCTCGGCCGCCACCTCAACATTTCTGAGGCCGCGCGCGATCAGCCCCAACACCTGCGACTCGCGCTCCGTCAACTGCGCGTCTGCACCTGCAACAGGGCCGGTCAGGCGGAAATGCTCCATGATCCGCCGCGCCACCGAGGGGGAAATGGCAGGCGCCCCGGTCGAAAGCTGCTCAAGCTGCCGGGCCAGAAGTGCGGGGGCATTCTCCTTGAGCAAATATCCGTCCGCCCCGGCAGACAGCGCCGCGACGATGCTCGCGTCATCGCCCATCACCGTGGTGACCACTTTGATCGCCGCCGCGTTCCCCCGGTGGATCATCCGCAAGACATCAAGGCCCGAGCCATCGGGCAGGCCCAGATCAATCAGCGCCAGATCGAACGAGCGGTCCTGCAGGGCAGCGGCTGCCCGCACGCTGTCCGCCAGAGCAATCTGCGCTTCAGGATAGCTCGTGCGGACAATCTGTGACAGCCAGCGCCGGGTTTCGGCAATATCCTCAACGATCAGAACCTGTTTCATTCCGCCGCCCTCGCCTGGGACTGGCCGAACGGCAGGCTGGCGGACATGGTGGTCCCGGCGGGCGTGCTCGTCAGATCAAAGGTGCCGCCCGCCTGCCGGACGCGCGCGGCCAGATTCCTGAACCCGTTGCCCGGGCGCACGGTGCTGTCGTCAAACCCGTGGCCCGTGTCCGCCATCGACAAGCGCATCCCCTGCCCCTGTGGCGCCGCTGACAGGGTGATCGTGACCGACCGCGCGCCCGAATGGCGCACGATGTTGCTGGTGCCCTCGCGCAGGAATGACCGCAATGTATGCACCACCAGGGGCCGCAAGGTGACATTCGGCAGGCCTTCATCATGCCAGCGCACCGCGATATCGGCGGCCTCGAGGTGATCGACAATCTCGGCGCGCAGATCGGCAACCAGTTGGCCAAGCTGCCAGTCTTGCTGATCGGGATTGGAGATGATCTCGCGCAGATCGGTCAGGGTTTGCCGGATCAGCAGATCCTTGCGCTCTGCCGCCCCCGTGTGCAGCGCGCTGAGCAGGAGCACGCCGATATTGTCATGCATGTCGCGGTTGATCCGCCGCCGCTCGCTGGTGACGGCCTCCAGATAGGTTTGATGTTGCCGCAGGCTCTGGTCGATCACCGCGTTGATCGCCTTGGCCCGCGCCAGATCCGCCGAGGAGAACAGCCGCGCGCCCAGCCCCGCCCATTCCAGCCGCAGCGCCGGAAGGCCCAGAACATGCCCAAGGATCAGCGCAGCGCCGTTGTCGGCAAGGGTGGTCTGCGCGACCGGCCCCTCCAGCGGGACGATGGCCAGCGGGTTGAACAGATCAGACCACATCGCGCGGTGCAGCTCTTCCTGTGTCACCGGATCAATGGAATGGGCAATCTCGGTGACGCGGCGATAGAGATCCTCAACCGGGATCGAGCGACCACGCCCCAGCCAGCGCGCGGCCCGCTCGCGCAGCGGCAGATAGACCAACCCCACGGCCGCGAGGGCCACCCCGAAGGCGGGGGCGCGGTCCAGAGACAGGCCGTAGATCAGCGCCGCATCCAGCAGCAACAGCAGCGCCACCCCGATGCCGTAAAACAGGATGCTCAGCGACCAGGTTGCAAGGTCAAACAGACGGTAGCGCAGCACCGCCAGCGCCAAGCCAACGTAAATCAACAGGAAAAACAGAAATGCCGTGCTCTGCGCAACCAACAGCTCGCGGCCCAGAAGATTGGGGACGACGACGGTCAGCACAAAGCCGCCCGCGCCCAGCGCCACCGACAGGCCCAGCCAGCCGAGCATGGCGCGCGCGCGCGCATCCCGCCGGTTCACGATCACCTGCGCCACAATCGTCAGCAAGATGACCGCCATTTCCGCGGCGGTGGCGGTCTGCAACATGCCGGCGTGCTGCGGCCAGGCCACCAGATTCATATAGGCCGACCACAGGGCGATCACGATGGCGGGCAGCACGACCAATGGCTTTGGCACGATCCGGCGCGGATAGATCAGGAACAGGGTGATCATCCCGACGCCAAACAGCAGGGCACCCACACTGTTGACCCGGCTGGCCACGCCAAACACCGGCAAACTCAGCGCCACCTCGCGCACGCTGTAGAGTGACGCCGCACCCGAGGCCATGGCAAGCCCGACCCCGACCACCAGAAACATCCACGCCGCCGCATCATCGCGCCGCAAACACACGACCCAGGCGCCGATGATCATCCCGGTAAAGGCCACGAAGATCTGCACCCAGAACTTCACCGGCAGATCCGAAAGCGGCCGTTTCGGCGCTGGGGTGACCGCGACCTGCTCTGTCACCCCTCCCTGAGCGACGGTCAATGTGACCGTCTCGCCGGACAGCACCGCAAAGAGCTGCTGCTGGCGCGCATAAAAGGCCACCAGGCGCTCCGCCGTGCCGAGCGTGTCAGGCTCTTCGATCAGATCAACCGGGGTGACCTCCACGGCCGTGCCGGAGGCGCCCAGACGGATCAGCTGCGCGCCCTGCAGCGCGGCAGGCACAGGGCCTGCCGGATCGACCTGCGCAATCCGGATCTGATTCCCCCGCGCATCAAGGTCAAGGCCCAGCCAGGGTTGCGCCGTCGCAAGCCAGGTCAGCCAAACGGCCAGGGCAAGATTGCACACCACGGCCGCTGAGAAGATTGCACCTGGGGCAAAATACCTGGGCACCGAGCGCCTCCCGCCTGTTTCACGCCTCAGCCTAGCCAACTCACGCAATATGCCTAGCCCGTTTTTTCGGGCGCATCCCCCCCCTGAACAGGGGGGAGACGCCCCCCGCGCAAAGCCCGATACGAATAGTGGTTAACAAAAACGCGATCTGGGAGAATGAAATGCAAACCAAACGTATTCTCGTCCCTCTGATGCTGGTCGGCCTGACCACCGGCCTGTCGGGGTGCCTTTCGGGCGGTGGCGGCATGGCCGGGGGCAGTGGCGGCGGTGGCAATGGCAGTGGCGATTATGAAACCGCCTTTGACGCCGCGAGCGCACGCGCGCCCACCTCGGACATGCCCACCAGCCTGTCGGGCAATTACCAGGGCCAGTTCAAGGTCGGCGTGAACAGCGGCGATGCAGAGCTGTTCGGCTCGGACATTGATCCGCAGATGGCCGAGATCATCGGTGATCTCGACATCGACGTGGCCTGGACCGAGGGCCAGTCCAGCAACCCGTTCTCGGGCACCGCCAGCAACATCGTGGCGACCGAAGCCGGGACCAGCAATTCGGTGGCCATTGACGGCACGCTGACGGTCGACGACGCGCTGCCCGCCTCGATCTCGCGCGTGCACACCCCGGCCACGGTGATCGCCGGGCAGAACATCCCCGCCCTCGATACCGGCGCCTTCCTGTTCCACATGAGCGGCCAGCTGACCAACGGCACCAATGTCGGCGATGCGACGGTGCAGATGGGGGGCAGCTTCTTTGGTCCCGGGGGCAATGCGATGGTCGGCGCCGTGTCCGGCGGCATCAACGACGTCAACAACCCGTCGCCGCAGATCTTTGATGCGGGCATCGGCGGCACGTTCTACGCCGTCCAGCAGTAACACCGCTCCCTGCCCCGCACCAGGCGACGGCCCCCGGCTGTCGCCTGACTTTGCATCACCCTGTTGAGTTCGAGGTTGAAGATGTGGCGCATGATGGGCGTTCTCCTGCTCTGGCTGATCCCCCTCGCGGCCAGTGCCGCACCGCTGGATGATGCCGAGCGCGCGATCAAAGACGGCCAGCCCGCCGAAGCGCTCGCGGTTCTGGACCGCTTTCCCCCCCGCACCGACACCGAGATCCTGCGCAAGCTCTGGCTGACGGGGGTGGCCTATCAGCGCGCAGGTCAGGCGCAGGCCGCGGTTGCCCCGCTGACGCGGCTGGTCGCGCAAGTGCCGCAAAACCCGACCTTCCGGCTGGAACTGGCCAGCGCGCTGATCCGCAGCAACCAGACCGAGCGCGCGCGCTATCATCTGGAGCAGGTCAAGGGCACCGGCCTGCCCCCCGAGCTGCAAACCCGTGTTCAAACCGAACTGGACAGGCTGCAAAAGCCCAAACAATGGCAGGGCTATTTTCGCTTTGCGCTGATCCCGGAAAGCAATGCGGCCCGGCGGACCGCGGCGGAGACGGTCAATCTCGGGGCGCTGGTGTTCACCCTTGCGCCCTCGGTGCGCCAGCAGCCCGCGAACGGGGTTGAGCTGGGGTTCGGGCTGGCGGCGCTGCCGCTGGTGTCAGACCGGCTGCGCGCCCGTTTCGGCGCCGATCTGCAGGCGCGGATTTTTGACGGCAATGCGCCCGACGACGTCATCCTGCGCGCCAACACGGCGCTGCTCAGCTATGGCAGCAACGGGCGGCTGTTGTCGGCCGAACTGTTTGCCACGCAGCGCTGGCTCGACAATGCCGTCTACTCACGCTCTGCCGGGCTGAGCCTGAGCTATGCGCGCAATCTCGGCAGCCGCACCCGGCTCTCGGTGCAGGGCCAGCATGAGGACATCCGCTACAATGCCGGCAGATATGACGTGCTGCGCGATGCCGCCAGCCTGCAGCTGGCCTATGCCGCCTCCGGGCAGCTGATGCTGCGTTTGGGCGCGCGCTTTGAGAACCGCAGCAGCCGCAATGCGCAGGCCGCGGGCCATGCCGCCGGAGTGACCGTGGGCGGTGATTACAGCTTCGCGGGCGGATTGCGGCTTGGGTTGGATCTTTTCTATGACCGCAATGCCTTTGACGGGGTGCATCCCTTGTTTGGGGTGCAGCGCCTGGACCGCAAACTGGCGGCCACGCTGCAACTGACCAACCAAAACTGGAATTATCGCGGCTTTGCGCCGGTGCTGAAGCTTGGCGTTGAGCGGCAGAAATCTTCGATTTCGCTCAACAGCTACCGCAATCTTTCGGCCAGCATCGGCGTGACGCGGTCTTTTTGACCCGACGTTTTCAGCATCGGCTCCGCGACGGGTGGGTTTCCCATGGCTTGCGCCCGCGCCGCTGGCCCGTCAGGCCATGCCAGACGGCGGGGATATTACCCCAACCGCCCGTCGCCCAGCCGCACCACCCGGTCCATCCGGCCCGCCAGCTCCATGTTATGCGTGGCGATCAGCGCCGAAAGCCCGGTTTCGCGCACCACCTCCATCAGCACCGAAAACACCTGATCCGAGGTCGCCGGGTCGAGGTTGCCCGTCGGCTCATCCGCCAGCATCAGCTTTGGCGCATTGGCGAGCGCGCGGCAAAAGGCCACCCGCTGCTGCTCGCCCCCCGACATCTCTGCCGGACGGTGCTTGAGCCGATGGGCCAGGCCGACACGGGTCAGCAAAGCCTCGGCCCGCGCGCCCGCCGCACGGGGGGAAACCCCGGCGGCCAGTTGCGGCAGCACGATGTTTTCCAGCGCCGAAAACTCGGGCAAGAGGTGGTGAAACTGATAGACAAAACCCAGATCGGCGCGGCGTGTGGCGGTGCGGCGGGCATCGTTCAGCCCGGTCACATCTTCGCCCCCGATCTCGACCCGCCCCGCATCCGGCGTGTCCAAAAGCCCCGCAATATGCAGCAAGGTGGATTTCCCGGCGCCCGAGGGGGCCACCAGCGCCACGACTTCGCCCCGGCCCACCCGCAGGTCGAGCCCGTCCAGCACGGTGATCTCGCCCGGCGTGCCGTGGTTATAACCCTTGCGGATGCCCTCCAGGATCAGAACATCACTCATAGCGCAACGCCTCCACCGGGTTCATCCGCGCCGCACGCCGGGCCGGGAATATCGTGACAATCAGCGAGAGGCCCAGCGACAAGGCCACCGCCTTTGCCACGTCATAAAGCCGCAGATCGGCGGGCAGTTCATAGATGGCGCGCACCGAGGGGTCCCAGACATCACGCCCGTTCACCCAACTCAGAAACGCCATGATATGCGAGATGTTCTCCGAAAAGGCCGCCCCCAGCGCAACACCTGCGATGGTGCCAATCACCCCGGTAAAGGCGCCACAGAGGAAGAACACCCGCAGGATCGAGCCCTGCGTCAGCCCCATCGTGCGCAAAATCCCGATGTCGCGGCCCTTGTTCTTCACCAGCATGATCAGCCCGGAGGTGATGTTCATCGCCGCGATCAGCACGAGGACGGAGAGGATGACGAACATCACATTATCCTCCATGTCGAGCGCGCGCAAAAAGCTGCCCGAGGAATCCCGCCAGGACCAGAGCATGGTGCCCGCCCCGGTCTGCATCAGCGGCAGCGTCCAGTCATCGACCTTTTCGGGATCGCTGACCATCACCTCGATCTCATCCGCCCCGCCCTCGCGGTTGAAAAAGCTCTGCGCTTCGTCAAAGGGCATGTAAAGGCGCGTGCGGTCGATGTCATAGCGCCCGGCGGTGAAAATATAGGTGACGGTATAGGCATTTACCCGCGGGCTGGTGCCAAAGGCGGTGCGCGCGCCATTCGGCGACATCACCCGCACCTTGTCGCCCAGGGTCACCCCAAGTTCGCGCGCAAGGCCCGAGCCGAGCGCGATCCCTTGCGGGAAATCGGCCAGTTCCCCCAGCGAGGTTTCGGGGTTCACCACGCGCGGGATGCTCGCCAGATCCGCGGGCGCGATGCCGTAAACCTCGGCCACATTCGAGCGGTCGTTATAGGTGACCATCACCTGCCCGCGGATCAGCGGCGCGGCGGCGGTCACCCCCGGCAAGGCGCGGATCTTGGCGGTGCGGTCCTCATAATCGGTCATCAGATTGGAGGTGGCGCCGTCGAGGGTGGTCTCGGCCGCTTTGTAGACGGTGATATGCGCGTTGGACCCCAGAATGGTGTCCACAAACTCCGCCCGGAACCCTGCCCGCACGGCCAAAGTGATGATCAGCGCGGCCACGCCCAGGGTGATGCCGATCAGGCTGATCCAGGTCATCACGCTCACCCCGCCTTCGGCGCGGCGGGCGCGCAGATAGCGCCAGGCAATCAGGAATTCGAAACGGGAAAACGGCAGGGTTGCGCGGGCCATCGGGTCCATCCATGAGGTCGGGGGCAAACTGGAGCCCCGCCCCCCAAAGGTCAAGCGCGGCCCCGCCCCGATCACGCAATCCTCATCAAAAATGCAGTGTTTTCCGCCCGGTCACGCCGAAGGTTGCCCCGGTGGGGCGGGTCAGTTTTTCAACAGCGGTTCATAGCGCGCATCGGTCAGCGTTTTCAGGAAGGCCACCAGCGCATCAATGCGCTGATCGTCGAGCGCGGGACCGTGTTCCAGCTCGGTCATCGACAAGGTGCCCGGCACTTCCGGCGCTGCCCAGGGCGCCCCGGTCTCGGGGTTGATCTGCCGGGCGGCGGCGCGGGAATTGTATTTGTTGTAGAACAGGACGACCGTGCGCAGATCGGTGAAGACGCCGTTGTGCATATAGGGGCCGGTCACCGCGACATTGCGCAGGCTGGGCACTTTGAACTTGCCGTCTTCAGCGGGGTCGGTGACGGCCGGATTTTCCAGCAGCCCGTGGTCGATGTGATCCGCCATCCCATTCTCGGCCCGCGCGGCCCGGTTCGCGGGCACACCAATGTTGTGGTATTGATAGTTGGAAAAGGTCTCATCCCGGGCCAGAGGATCCGCCCGCAACTGGTGGCACATGTTGCAATTTGTAAACTGCTGCGAGAAGAACAGCACCCGGCCCAGCTCTTCCTCATCGCTGAGTTTCACCTCGCCGCGCAGGTAGCGGTCGTATTTCGAGGTGAAGGGCGCGAAAGTGTCGGTCTCTTCAAAGGCAGCAATCGCGCGGGTCATCGCCTCGTAATCCGCCTCGGGCGTGGTCGCCCCGGCGCGGTCCAGCATCAGCGCATAGCGCGGGTTCTCGCGCAGGCGGGCCGAGACGCTGGCCTTGTCGGGCATGGCCATTTCAATCGGGTTCAGCGGCGGTCCCCCGGCCTGCTCGGCCAATCCTGCGGCACGGCCATCGTGGAACTGGCCGCCACGCCATTTGCCATCCGGCGTTTTGCCAAAGGCGGGCGAAAACCGCGCATAGGCGGCGCTCGGCGCGTTGCGGTCACCCAGCGACTGGCCATTGTCGCCCAGCGAGACGGCCCGTCCCGCAGCGGTTTCGCGCGGGTCGACAAAACCCGCGTTCGGATCATGGCAACTGGCACAGCTGAGCGTGCGGTTGGCCGAGAGCGCCGTGTCGAAAAACAGCGCCTCGCCCCAGGCGGCCGGGCTGTCATAGGGCTGCGCGGTATCGGCCCCCCCCGGCAGCGCGAGGGCGGTCAGCAAAGCAGCGGACAAAAGGGGGGCGAAACGCATGGCGCACCTGAGATTGGGGTTGCCCTGCCATATCCGATGGAAAAAATCGGGTAAAGCCCTGTCAGGCGTGGCGGCGAAAGGGTCGCAGGATCAGACCCAGCAAGAGGCTGATCAAGAGCCAACCCGCGGCCAGCCCGATCCCGCCCGCCATCAGCCCTTCGGGCGTGACCGGCACGGCGGGTTTGAAATCGTTCCAGGTGGCCTGAAAGGTCTCGGTGTCGCGGAAACGGTGCGGCAGGGCCAGACGCTCCAGCGGACCCGCCGCGCGCAGCAGGGTCAGGTCAGCGTCCACCCGGTGCAGCCGCTCAATCGTGCCGCGGATATCGGCCTGATGCGCCAGCTGGAACGGGCTGGCGGAGAGGTCAGACAGCGCCGCCTCGCGCGTGAGGCCATTTTCCGTCGCCGAAGCGTCAAAGGCCTGAACCACGGCGGCCAGCGCATCGCGCTGCCCGCCGAGACGTTGCAGATATTGCTGAGAAAATTCCGGGAATTGCGAGAGCGAAATCGCCCCCGCCAGCCCCCCGATAAATCCCAGCACGCCGCGCATCACAGATCCGCGTAGATCTGCGCGATGCGCTCAACGGCGGCCTCGGCCGACATCTCGACGCTTTCGCCCGTGCGGCGCGAGGTCAACTCGACGACATTATTGGCCAGACCGCGCGGGCCGACGGTGACCCGCCAGGGCAGACCGATCAGATCCATCGTCGCGAATTTCGCCCCTGCCCGCTCATCGCGGTCGTCATAGAGCGGCTCAAGCCCCTTGGCGACCAGCGCTTTATAGATCGCCTCGCAGGCGGAATCGGTGGCGGCATCGCCCTGTTTCAGGTTGACGATCCCGGCATGGAACGGGGTGACGCCCTCCGGCCAGATGATGCCCTTGTCGTCGTGATTGGCCTCGATCAGCGCGCCGAGAAGACGGCTGACGCCGATCCCGTGCGAGCCCATTTCCACCGGCACGCGGCTGCCATCCGGGGTAACCACGGTCGCACCCATCGCTTCGGAATATTTGGTGCCGAAGTAGAAGATCTGCCCGACTTCGATGCCACGGGCAACGCGACGGCGCTCCTCCGGGATCTCGTTGAACAGCGCCTCATCATGGGTTTCATCGGTGCGCGCATAGCGCGAGGTGAATTCCTCAAGGATGCTCTGACACTGCGCGCGGTCATCAAAATCGATCACGCGGTCGCCGAAGGTCAGATCGGTGACTTCGCTGTCATAGAAGACCTCGGATTCACCGGTTTCCGCCAGCACAAGGAATTCATGGGTATAGTCGCCGCCGATCGGGCCGCCATCGGCGCGCATCGGAATCGCTTGCAGGCCCATCCGCTCATAGGTGCGCAGATAGCTGACCAGATGCCGGTTATAGGCGTGCAGCGCATCTTCCTTGGTCAGGTCGAAAGTGTAGCCGTCTTTCATCAGGAATTCGCGGCCCCGCATCACGCCAAAGCGCGGACGCACCTCATCGCGGAATTTCCACTGGATGTGGTAAAGGGTCAGCGGCAGGTCCTTGTAGCTGTTCACATGGCTGCGGAAGATGTCGGTGATCATCTCCTCATTGGTCGGGCCAAAGAGCATGTCGCGGTCATGCCGGTCCTTGATGCGCAGCATTTCCTGGCCGTAATCGTCATAGCGGCCGCTTTCGCGCCAGAGGTCCGCCGGTTGCAGCGTCGGCATCAGAAGCGGGATGTGACCGGCACGGATCTGCTCCTCATGCACGATCTGCTCGATGCGCTTGAGCACTTTGTAGCCCATCGGCAGCCAGGAATAGATGCCCGCGGCTTGCTGTTTGATCATGCCCGCGCGCAGCATCAGCCGGTGGCTGACAATCTGCGCCTCGGCGGGGTTTTCTTTCAGCACGGGAAGAAAGTAGCGGGTCAGACGCATTGCGCGGGATCCTTTGGGTGTCGAGATTGCCTTTCGTCTAAGCGATCAAGGGGCTTGAGGCAAGCACTGCGCCAGCGCGGGCCCGCCGGATCTGTCCGCGACAGCCACAAAAGAGCCCGCCCGCGCGCCCCGGCATCGGGTTGCGAATGCCGCCCGATTGGGCGATGGTGGCGCCAGTTTTCATGGGGGTAAGGATGGCACTGCCAGTCCGGCATCAGCTGAGCTATTGGGGCATCGCCGTCGTGGTGCTGCTGATCGTCCTTTGGGGCCTTGGCAATGTCCTGCTGCCCTTCCTCATGGGCGGGGCGATTGCCTATTTCATGGACCCTGTCGCCGACCGGCTTGAACGTCTGGGGCTGAGCCGCATTGCCGCCACCGCGCTGATCGCGCTCTTGGCCGCCGCGATCTTTGTGATTGCCGGTCTGGCCATTCTGCCCACCCTGATCCGGCAGTTGTCGCAGCTGGTGGCCACCGCCCCCGATATTGCCACCCGGCTGCAAAGCTTCCTCGAAAGCCATTTCCCCTCGATCATGGTCGAAGGTTCGGTCGTGCGCGACACTTTGGCCAGCCTTGGCGAGGCGATCAAGGCGCGGGGCGGCGAATTGGCGACCGGCCTCCTGTCCTCGGCGATTTCGGTGCTGAACGCGCTGATTTTCGTGGTCGTGGTGCCGGTGGTGGCGTTTTACATGCTGCTCGACTGGGACCGGATCGTGGCGCGGATCGACGGCTGGTTGCCGCGCGACCATGCCCCTACCATCCGCCATCTCGCGCGCGAGATTGACCGCGTGCTCTCGGGTTTCGTGCGCGGGCAGGTCTCGGTCTGTCTGATCCTCGGGGCGTTTTACGCCAGCACGCTGATGCTCGCAGGGCTGAACTTCGGCCTTGTGGTGGGCGCGATTGCGGGCGGGGTGACCTTCATTCCCTATGTCGGTGCGCTTTTGGGCGGGGTGCTGGCCATCGGGCTGGCGCTGTTTCAGTTCTGGGGCGACTGGGTGTCCATCGGCATCGTCGCCGGGATTTTTGCCGTTGGCCAGTTTCTGGAGGGCAATGTGATCACCCCGAAGCTGGTGGGCTCTTCCGTCGGGCTGCACCCTTTGTGGCTGATCTTTGCCCTTTCGGCCTTTGGCTCGATCTTTGGCTTTGTGGGCATGCTGGTCGCGGTGCCGGTGGCGGCGGTGATCGGCGTCCTGGTCCGTTTCGGACTGGACCAATATCTCGACAGCCGCCTCTATCACGGGCTGGAAACGCCGGGGCTGATCCTGCCCGAGGGGGCGCATCCCCCCGCCACAGAGGGTCGTGAAACCCCGTGAGCGCGCAACAGCTGACGTTCAATCTGCCGGTGCGGGCGGCACTGGGGCGCGAGGATTTCTTCGTTGCCCCCTCGAACGCGCTGGCGCTGGCGACGCTGGATGCGCCGGAGGCCTGGCCTCTGGGCAAGCTGGTGCTGATCGGCCCGGAGGGTGCGGGCAAGACGCATCTGGCGCAGGTTTGGGCGGGGCCGCGCGCCGCCCCCGTCCGTGCCGCCGAAACGCTGACCAATGCCGTGGTGCCGGAACTGGCCCGCGCCGGGGCGGTGGTGATCGAGGATGCGCATCGCGCCGCTGGCACCCCTGCGGCGGAAGAGGCGCTGTTTCATTTGCACAATCTGATGGCCGAGGCGCGCGGCCTCTTGCTGATGACCGCCACCGCCGCGCCGCGCGATTGGGGGTTGGCGCTGCCCGATCTGGCCAGCCGGATGCAGGCCGCCGCCACCGCCCGGATTGACGCGCCCGATGATGCTCTGCTGTCAGCCGTTCTGGTCAAACATTTCGCCGACCGGCAGCTGGTGGTGCCCGGCACGCTGATCCCCTGGCTGGTGGCGCGGATGGACCGCTCGATGGCCGCCGCCCGCGCCATTGTCGCCGCCCTCGATGCCCGCGCCTTGCAAAAGCGCGGGCCGATCACCCGCGCGCTCGCCGCTGAGGTGCTGGGACAGCTCGACCCGCCCGAGCCCGCGCCCTAGCGGCGGCGGAACGGCGCGCGCCACCCGCCACGGCTTTCTGGACAGCACAGCCCGAAAACCGCAGAATAGTTGAATACCCTTTGTCCGGACGATTAACCCCCTATGACGCAAGCTGATTTCCTCAACGCCCCCTTCCCCAATGCGGTCTCGCTTCCCAAAGAGGTGACGCAGGGGCCCCAGCGTCTGTTCAACCGCGAGCTCAGCTGGCTCGCTTTCAACTGGCGCGTGGTGGATGAGGCGCGCAACCCGCGGGTGCCGCTGCTGGAGCGGCTGCGCTTCCTGTCGATCTCGGCCACCAACCTTGATGAATTTTACACCGTCCGCGTGGCGGGGCTGCGCGAATTGGTGCGCGAGGGGAATTCCGCGATCAGCCAGGACGGGCTGACCCCGGCGCAGCAGCTGGTGCAGATTAACGCCGATGCCCGCCGGCTGATGCAGACGCAACAGATCGTCTGGACCAAGCTGAAGCGCGAGATGGAGGCAGCGGGGATCACCATCCTCACCCGCTCGAAACTCACCGTCCGCGACAAGACCTTTCTACGCGATCACTTCCTGAACAAGGTCTTCCCGGTGCTCTCGCCTTTGGCCATAGACCCGGCGCACCCGTTCCCCTTCATTCCCAACACCGGCTTTTGTCTGGCGCTGGCGCTGGAGCGCGCGACGGACGCGCGGCCGCTGAAGGCGCTCTTGCCGATCCCGCAGCAGATCGACCGCTTCATCCGCCTGCCGGGCGAAGCGCGGTTCCTGCCGATGGAAGAGCTGCTGCTCTTGCATCTGAACTCGCTCTTCCCCGGCTACAAGGACACCGGCCATTGCGCCTTCCGGGTGCTGCGCGACAGCGACCTTGAGGTCGAGGATGAGGCCGAAGATCTGGTGCGCGAGTTTGAAACCGCGCTGAAGCGCCGCCGCCGCGGGCAGGTGATCCGGATGAAAGTCACCGCCGGCGCGCCCGAGGGGCTGCGCAAGCTGGTGATGGAAGAACTCGACGTGTCGCCCGATGAGGTGATCGAGGTGCGCGGTCTGGTCGGCGTCGCGGATCTGAAGGAGCTGGTGCTGTCGTCGCGCCCCGATCTGCTCTGGCCGCCCTTCACCCCGCGGGTGCCCGAGCGGGTACAGGACCATGACGGCGACATGTTCGCGGCCATCCGGCAAAAAGACATGCTGCTGCACCACCCCTATGAAACCTTCGACATGGTGATCCGCTTCCTCGATCAGGCGGCGCGCGATCCGAACGTGCTGGCGATCAAGCAGACGCTCTACCGCACCAGCCGCGACAGCCCGATCGTCTCGGCGCTCTGCGAGGCGGCGGAAAGCGGCAAGTCGGTGACCGCCCTCGTCGAGCTGAAGGCGCGCTTTGACGAGGCCGCCAACATCCGCCAGTCGCGCAGGCTGGAGCGGGCGGGGGCGCATGTCGTCTATGGCTTCATCAACTACAAGACCCACGCGAAAATCTCGACCGTGGTGCGGCGCGAGGGCGATCAGTTGGTGACCTATACCCATTACGGCACCGGCAATTACCACCCGATCACCGCGCGGATTTACACCGATCTGAGCTTTTTCACCTGCGATGCCGCTTTGGGCCGCGATGCGACCAAAGTGTTCAACTATCTCTCGGGCTATGTGCAACCCGAGGGGCTGGAGAACCTGTCGATTGCGCCGATTGATCTGAAATCCAACCTGATCAAGATGATCGGCGAGGAAGCGGAGCATGTCCGCGCCGGGCGCCCCGGCGAGATCTGGGCCAAGATGAACAGCCTGATCGACCCCGATGTCATCGACGCGCTTTATGCCGCCAGTCAGGCGGGGGTAAAGATCAACCTCGTGCTGCGCGGCATCTGCGGGCTGCGCCCCGGCATCAAGGGACTGAGCGAGAACATCCGCGTCAAAAGCATCGTGGGCCGATTCCTTGAGCATTCGCGCATCGTGGTCTTTGGCAATGGCCACAATCTGCCCTCCAAGAAAGAGCGGGTGTTCATCTCCTCCGCCGACTGGATGGGGCGCAATCTGACGCGGCGGGTGGAGACGCTGATCGAGATCAACAACCCCACCGTCAAGGCGCAGATCGTCAGCCAGATCATGGCGGCGAACCTGGCCGATGAGGCGCAAAGCTGGATCCTGCAGCCCGATGGCCGCTACATCCGCTATCTGCCCGAGGACAAGCAGGATCTGTTCAACTGCCACCGTTTCTTCATGGAAAACCCCTCGCTTTCGGGCCGGGGTTCGGCCGGGGCGCGCGATGTGCCCGCCCTTGCCCACAGCCAAGACTGACCCCGACGGCCCGCGCCGTTCCGGCGGCGGGCACCTTCTGAAAGACCAAAAGGACCCGCTGATGATCGACATGCGCCCCGATGACCACGAGCCCTTTGGCCGCCCTCTGTTCGACGACCCCTCCGCCCGCGCGCTCAGCCGGGTGGGGGTGGTCGATGTCGGCTCCAACTCGGTGCGGTTTGTGGTCTTTGACGGGGCGGCGCGCAGCCCGGCCTATTTCTACAACGAAAAGGTGATGGCGGGGCTGGGGCAGAACCTGGCCGAGACCGGACGGCTGAACCCGCAGGGCAAGATCCGCGCGCTGGCGGCGCTGAAACGGTTCGCGCTGCTGGCCAAGGGGATGGGGATCGATTCCCTTTCCTGCGTGGCCACCGCCGCCGTGCGCGAGGCCGAGGATGGCCCGGCCTTTCAGGAAGAGGTGGAGCGCACCACCGGCTTGCATCTCTGGGTGGTCGATGGCCCGGAAGAGGCGCGGCTCTCGGCGCAGGGGGTGCTGCTTGGCTGGCCCGAGGCGGACGGCCTTGTCTGCGACATCGGCGGCAACTCGATGGAGCTGGCGATTGTGCGCAACGGCGAGGTGGGGGCCCGTGTCAGCTCGCCTCTGGGGCCGTTCCGGCTGCAACAGGTGCCGGGCGGCAAAGCCGGGCTGATCGCGCATATCCGCAAGATCATGGCCGGGCTGGCCGAAGAGATCGGGCTGGGCCATGAGCGGATCTATCTGGTGGGCGGCAGTTGGCGCGCCATTGCGCGGTTGGACATGGAGCGGCGCGGCTATCCGATGACCGTGCTGCACGAATACCGGATGGGGCCGCAAAGCGTGGCGCAAACGGTGAACTGGATCGCCGAGAATGACATCATGGCCCTGCGGGCGCGCACCGGCCTTTCGGTCGCGCGGATGGAGCTGGTGCCGCTGGCCAGCCTGGTGCTGCGCGAGCTGATGCACACCTTTCACCCGCATGAGGTGGCGGTTTCCTCTTATGGCATCCGCGAGGGACTGCTTTATGAACAGATGCCGGACCGGCTGCGCAAACGCGACCCGATGATCGAGGCCTGCCGCAGCCTGGAGCGCACTTTGTCGCGGATTCCGGGCTTTGGCAAAAAGCTCTATACCTTCCTGCTGCCGCTCTACACCACCGCCACGCCCGAGAAACTGCGGCTGGTGCGGGCGGCCTGCCTCTTGCACGACACCACCTGGCGGGCGCATCCGGATTATCGGGCGGAAAGCTGCTTTGACAATGTGACGCGGGCGAATATGGCCGCGCTCTCGCATGAGGAGCGGGTGTTTCTGGGGCTGTCGCTGCTGCACCGCTACAAGAATTCGCGTGCGGGCAGCCCGATGGAGCCCCTGTTCCGGCTGCTGGATGACAAAAAGATCCAGAGCGCCGAGGTTCTGGGCAAGGCGATGCGCTTTGGTGCCATGTTCGCGGTGGAAAGCCCGGAAGAGGCCGGGGCGCTGAAGTTTTTCCCGAAGAAAAAGATCCTGCAACTGCGGCTGACCGCTTTGGGCGAGGGGCTGTTTGGCGAGGTGGCCGAGGCGCGGTTCCTGTCGCTGGCGGCGGCGCTGAAATCGCAGCCGGTGGTGCTGCGCCCCGGCGAGCGGAGCACGATCGGCTAAAGTTCGATCTCGCCGTCCGGCCCGGTTTCTTCCGGCAAGGCGGGCGCGTGCGGTGTGGGCGGCGGCGGTGCCCCTGCCCGGCGCGGCAGCAGGATATCGCCATTCGGCAGCATCACCGGCGCGTCGTAATTGCGCAGATCGTCGATCATCGCGAGAAAATCCCGGATCGCGGGGCCCGCCTCGCGCATTGCCTCGCCCATGCCATCGCGCATCTCGCCCAGTTGCGGCCCCACCTCTTCCAAGAGGCCCTGCATCAGCATGCGGGCACCGCGTTCCATCAGGCCGGGCCCCTCCTCGGGCGCGGCAGCCTCGGGCAAAATGGCCTCGGGCGCGGCATCGGGGGACGGGCCCGGCGCGCGCTCGCCCAAGGCAAGGCTGCCCATGGCGAAAACCAGGGGAAGCGCGATCAGAAAAGGGGTGATGCGATGGCTCATACCCCCAATATAGGGCAGAACGCCGGAAATATCACCCGGCATGCAGGGCGGGCGCTGTGGAAACCGCCGGCAGGTTCAGATCCACGGTCACCGGGAAATGGTCCGAGGCCTGCAAGAGCGCCTCGCGCAGCTCCGGCACACGGTAACAGGCGGGGTCATCGAAGGGATGCCAGATGCGCCAGCGCGGATCGGCGGCGCAGAGCGAAGGCGCCAGCATGATGTAATCCAGGAGCGCCGAGAAATACTGATGCGCGTCCGCCAGCCAGAACCGTGCCGAGACCGGGGCGGCGGCGGTCGGATGGCGCAGGGCGGCGGTGGCAAAGGGTTCCTGCAGGCGCAATTCAGGCGGGCCGCCGACGCCGAGCACAATTTCGAGCCCGGAGCGGCCAAAGAGTTCCTCGTATTCGTCGAGGCCGGGGCCGTCGTTGAAATCGCCCATCACCAAGAGGTCATCCCCCGCCGCCAGATCCGCCTCGATCCGGGCGCGCAGCCAGAGGCATTGCGCCTGCTGCTTGCGGCGGTTTTCAATCGCCAGCCGGATCTCAGCGGCGGGCGATGTCGCCCCATGCGGCGCTTTGGATTTCACATGCACCCCAATCAGCCGCAGCCGGTGCCCCTCGGCCGTGGTCAGCGCCAGCTCCAGCGGCGGCTTGGAAAATCGCACCTTGTCCGGCGTGCCATCGGTGTCGAGGTCAATCTCATAGCGCCCGTCAAAGCGCGGCACAGCATCGTCATGCGGATCATGGATCAGTGTCACGCGGTCGGGATCGTAAAGCGCCGCGATCTCTTGCTGGGTCTCATTGGCAAATCCCAGCACCGCCACCCGCGCGCGCAGACCGAAATGCGCCGCGAACCGCTCGAGCATATCGGTGGTACGGCGGTTGCGGCGGGTGTCGGGCGCTTCGATGATCATCACCACATCCGCATCAAGCGCGGTGAACACCACCCCCAGCGCGCCCAGCTGCTCTTCGCGCGTCACGCCATAGCGGGCCGAGGGCTCCAGATCGGGCTGCATCCGCCCGTCACGATCAAAGAGACTGTTGAACCACTCCACATTATAGCTGGCGATCCGCAGATGCATGTCAGGCGGCGTGCTGGTGCTGGATTTCTTCCCAGGCGCGGTTCAACGCCATCAGACGCCCCTCGGCCATCTTGATCGCCTCGGGTGGCAGTCCCCGTGCCATCAGCCGGTCGGGGTGGCTTTCGCGCACCCCCGCCCGCCAGGCGGCGCGGATTTCCTCAAGCGGCGCATTCTCCGGCACGCCCAGAACTTCATGCGGATCGGGCACGGCCTCGGGCACATGCCGGGCGCGGATGGCGCGGAAGCACCGGTCGCTCAGGCCGAAAATCCGCGCCACTTCGGCCAGAAACTCATCCTCGGCGGCGTGGTAGCTGCCATCCGCCATCGCGATGGTGAACAGCCCCTCCAACACATCCTTGAGCACCTCGGCCCCCGGGCCGAACATCGCCGCAATCCGTGCGGCCCAGGCGTCAAAACCCGCCACATCGGTGCGCGCCAGATTGAAGACGCGGGCGGCATGCGCCTCTTCGCCGGGCGGGATGGTGAACACCTGCCGGAAGGCCGCGACCTCGGCCCGCGTCACCGCGCCATCGGCCTTGGCCATCTTGGCCCCGAGCGCGATCACCGCGATGGTAAAGGCGACCGAGCGTTCCGGCGCGCCCTTCAGCCGTTCAAAGGCAACCGACAGCCCCTCGCCCCGGGCAAGGGCGGCAATGGCTTCGGAAATGCGGGTCCAGATCGACATGGAGCCAGCATAAACGCTGCGGCGCGAAATGTCAGCGTGTCACAATGACTTTTGCATGAGCACCAGGCCCAGCCAGCGGCCGAATTTGCGCCCCAGCTCCGGCATCCGCCCGGTCTCGACATAGCCCAGCGCCGCGTGGAAGGCGACGCCCGCGTCATTCTCGGCCGAGACCCCGGCGATCATCACATGCGCCCCCGCCGCGCGGGCGTGATCCTCAACCGCCCGCATCAGGGCGCGCCCCACACCCTGACCATGGGCGGCGGGCGACAGAATGATCGTATGCTCCATCGCATGGGTATAGCCATTGCCGCCGCGAAACTGCGCATAGGTGGCGAGACCGAGCACCACCCCCGCCCGCTCTGCCACGAAAAACTCATGGCCCGCGGCGCGGCGGGCAGTGACCATTTCGGTCAGGGTTTCAGGGGTCTTTTCCTCGCTGGAAAAGGTCACCGTGGTCTCGCGGATCATCGGATTCCAAAAGGCCATGACGGCGGCGAAATCAGCGGGGGTGACGGGGCGGATCAGGGGGGGTGTCATTGCGGCTCCGGGCAAGATTTCCGCCATGATGACGGGCGGTTGCGCGGGGGGCAAGGGGATCGGTGGGGCAGCAAACCTTGCCGGAGGTGATGCGCTGCGGCAAGGTTGAAAAATGGGCAACCCGGGCCCCGAAAAGCGCGCCGGAAGCGGCGTTCGCCACCTGCGACGCGGGGCCAAAGTCCGGCGCGGCGCGGGGGAGCCCCCGCGCCAGATCGGATTATTTCCGCGCGGCGCGGATCAGTTCCAGAATATCGCGCGCGGCGGCGGGGATATTGGTGCCCGGACCAAAGATCGCCTTCACCCCGGCGGCTTTCAGGAAATCATAATCCTGCTGCGGGATCACGCCGCCGCAGATCACCAGAATCTCGCCCGCCCCCTGCGCCTGCAAGGCCGCGATCAGCTTGGGCGCGAGGGTCTTGTGCCCCGCCGCCTGGCTGGAGATGCCGATGACATGCACGTCATTGTCGATGGCATCCTGCGCCGCCTCTTCCGGCGTCTGGAACAGCGGGCCGACATCGACGTCAAAACCGATATCGGCAAAGGCGGTGGCAATGACCTTGGCGCCGCGGTCATGTCCGTCCTGCCCCATTTTCACCACCAGCATCCGCGGGCGGCGCCCCTCTTCCTCGGCGAATTTTTCGACATCCTGCTGGATCTGCGCAAAGCCCGCATCCCCCTCATACGCGGCGCCGTAAACCCCGGCGAGGGTCTTCACCTCCGCCCGGTGGCGGCCGAATACCTTTTCCATCGCAGATGAAATCTCCCCCACTGAGGCCCGGGCGCGGGCGGCTGCCACCGCCGCGTCGAGCAGGTTACCCCCCTCGCCCGCACGGCGGGTGAGTTCGTCGAGCGCCGCCTGACAGGCGGCCTCATCCCGGGCGGCACGCATCGCCCGCAGCCGGGCGATCTGGCTGTCGCGCACCGCCACATTGTCGATGTCGAGAATGTCGATCGGATCTTCCTGCGCCAGCCGGTATTTGTTGACGCCGACGATCACCTCTTCGCCGCGGTCGATCATCGCCTGCCGCCGCGCCGCCGATTCCTCGATCCGCAGTTTCGGCAGGCCCGAGGCAACGGCCTTGGTCATGCCCCCCATCTCCTCAACCTCTTCGATCAGCGCCCAGGCTTTTTCCGCCAGCTCCGCCGTCAGGCTTTCGACGTAATAGGACCCCGCCAAGGGATCGACCACCTTGGTCACCCCGGTTTCTTCCTGCAAAATCAACTGGGTGTTCCGCGCGATCCGGGCCGAGAAATCGGTGGGCAGCGCGATTGCCTCGTCAAGCGCATTGGTGTGCAGCGACTGCGTGCCGCCCAAAGCTGCCGCCAGCGCCTCATAGGCGGTGCGGACCACGTTGTTATAGGGGTCCTGCTCTTGCAGGCTGACGCCCGAGGTCTGGCAATGCGTGCGCAGCATCAGGCTGCCCGGCTTTTTCGCGCCAAATTCCGTCATGATCCGGTGCCAAAGCATCCGCGCCGCGCGCAGCTTGGCCGCCTCCATGAAGATGTTCATGCCGATGGCGAAAAAGAACGACAGCCGTCCCGCAAAGGCGTCCACATCCATCCCGCGCGCAATCGCGGTGCGGACATATTCGCGGCCATCGGCCAATGTATAGGCCAGCTCCTGCACGAGGTTCGCGCCCGCCTCCTGCATGTGATAGCCCGAAATCGAGATCGAGTTGAACTTTGGCATCTCAGCGGCGGTATATTCGATGATATCCGCAATGATCCGCATCGAGGGTTCCGGCGGGTACACATAGGTGTTGCGCACCATGAATTCCTTGAGGATATCGTTCTGGATCGTGCCGGACAGCAGGGCGCGGTCCACCCCCTGCTCCTCGCCGGTCACGATGAAATTGGCCAGAATCGGGATCACCGCGCCGTTCATCGTCATCGAGACCGAGACCTTCTCCAGCGGGATGCCGTCAAACAGGATTTTCATATCCTCGACAGAGTCGATGGCGACACCCGCCTTGCCGACATCGCCCT
This sequence comes from Phaeovulum sp. W22_SRMD_FR3, assembly GCF_052113705.1. Lineage (NCBI taxonomy): Bacteria > Pseudomonadati > Pseudomonadota > Alphaproteobacteria > Rhodobacterales > Paracoccaceae > Phaeovulum > Phaeovulum sp. W22_SRMD_FR3. Next base: position 155,874 of record NZ_JBGQOG010000001.1, read on the forward strand.
CAACCCGGGGATGGTCACTGTCATAGCCGCGGTGCGTCGCCAGATCGAAGGCCACGGAAACCCCCTGCTGTCCCGCCGCCAAGGCCTTGCGGTAAAAGGCGTTTGACGCCTCGGCGGTGGAAAAGCCCGCATATTGCCGGATGGTCCAGGGGCGGCCCGCATACATCGTGGCACGCACGCCACGGGTAAAGGGCGCCTGCCCCGGCACCCCGCCCATATGCGGCAGATCGGCGGTATCAGCCTCGGTGTAGAGCGGCTTGACCGCGATCCCCTCCAGCGTGTCCCAGGTGAGGCTGTCCAGCGGACGGTCGCGCAGCTCTTTTTGCGCGAGCGCGGACCAATCGGCGGGTAGCGGTTTCGTCGGATTGTGGGTCATTGGCGGAATCCTTGCATCGGGGTGGGTCGGCCAGAGGCCGAGGCAGACAGCGAACTGTCGCGGCGTTTTCGGGTCTGCCCCTCGCCGACAGGCGTCATCGTGCCTATATGATGGGGTGGAACAGAGAAAAGGCGGGTCATGCGACATTGGGGTATCGGACTGGGCATCTGGGCTGTGCTCGCGGCAGGGCCGTCGTTGGCGGCGGACAGCGTGCGCGCCGAGACCATCGGGATCGCGAGCGAGATGCAGGCAGATGTCGAGCGGGCCGGTGCGGATTTGCCCGCCCCGACCGGCGCCCTGACCAGCCCGGCCACCGAGACGGCACCGCCGACCGAGCCTGCCTTTGCGCCGCTGGACGGCGCGAGCGTTGATCTGGACGCCTTTCTCTGGGTGGCGCGCCCGCTGATCATCTTTGCCGACAGCCCGGAGGTGCCCGCGTTCAAAGAACAGATGGGCATGTTGGCCGAGCGCTGGCCGGACCTCGCCGCGCGGGATGTGGTCTTGCTGACCGACACTGATCCGAAGGCCAATGGTCCGTTGCGCAAGCGGCTGCATCCGCACGGATTTTCGCTGGTGATCATCGAAAAGGACGGCCAGATCGCCCTGCGCAAGCCGGTCCCCTGGGATGTGCGCGAAATCGGCCGGGCCATCGACAAGATGCCGATCCGGCGCGAGGAACTCCGCGCCCTGCCCTGAGCGGAGGCGGACAAGCGCGCGCTCATGCCGCCGCCTCCCCGATCAGACGGGTGCCCCCGGTATCATCGGCCAGTTGCAACAGATCGAAGGCAAAGCGCAGCTGCATCGCCTCCGTCTCGCGCTCGGTGAACCAGTCGCGCGGCGCGGGGTCTGCGGGCAGCGCGCGGCGCAACTGGCGCAGCGACCAATCGGGATGCGCGAGGCGCAGCGCGCGGAAGGCCGGAATATCGGCGGGCCGCAGGCGGCTGGCGTTCACCGATTTTTCCAAAGGCCGCAGACCATCGGTGCCGTTTTCGCGGCCGATCAGCTGGCAGGCCACCTCGAGCGGACGCCCGCGCAGCTCCTCGACCCGCCAGACGAAACGCTCGGCCTGCGGAAACACCTCGCTGACCGACGCCAGCACCTTGGTCCAGCTGCGGCGGCAGTCGGCGAGCGCCGGGGCCAGTTCCGCCAGATCGGGGATCGGGGCGGCATGGGTGCGGCTGATCACATAGGCATAGGCCGAGAGCCAATAGGCGGCATAGTCGCGAATGCCAATGCCGATCCGCACCGGCTTGTGCGGCAAGAGCGCCGCATAGGCCGCCAGATTGCGCCGGGCATTGGCATAAAGGCGGCCTTCCAGAAGATTGCTGCGCATCGTGCCCAGCATGTTTTCCTCAGAAATCAGAAGCTTGGTGATCCCTGCATCGGCTTCCGCCGCCAGTTCCTGCGCAAAAGCGGCGCGCAGGGTCGTCCAGGCGGCGGTCGCCTCCGGGTCTTTTGCGCGCATCGCGGCGCGCAGCGACATCGCCTTGTCGAAATTCAACAAGGACCGCATCCGGGTCGGGCCCCAGATCGCCGTGCCCTCGGCGCGCAGTACCTCGGCATTGTCCGACAGACAGCGTTCCAGCGCTGTCGAGCCGGTGCGATGCGCGCCGATATGCAGGATGATCTCCATGCCCTAGCCCCGGATGTGGTGATGGCGGATCATTCAAACTCCATGATCACATCATCGACCCGCAGGCTGGCGCCCGGCACCGCCGAGACAGATTTCACCACGCCCTTGCGCTCGGCGCGCAGGATGTTTTCCATCTTCATCGCCTCGACCGTGGCCAGCGCCTGCCCCTCCTGCACCTCATCACCCGGTGCCACATTCACCGCGACGATCAGGCCGGGCATCGGGCAAAGCAGATATTTCGACGTGTCGGGCGGCAGTTTCTCGGGCATCAGCCGCGCCAGTTCCGCCTGACGCGGGCTGCGCACATGCACTTTGAGATCGGCGCCGCGCGCGCGGATGCGGAAGCCCGAAGGGATCTTGTCGGCCTTGAGCACCAAGGGCTCATCCGCCACCATCAGCCGCGCGAGGCTTTGCCCCGGCACCCAATCCGAGGTGACCCGCATCGCGGTGCCACCGGCGAAGGTCACCGTGGCCCCCTCCGGATCCGCCGCGATTTTCAGCGCGAATTCCGTGCCTTGCAGCGTCACGACCCAATCGTCGCCCACATGCCGCTCATGATTGCCGAGACGGCCCGAGATGCGGCTGCGCCGGATCTCGGCCACGCGGTTCATCGCCGCCGTCGCCGCCGCGATGCGCTGCAACAGCGCCTCATCCAAGCTCGCGCCCAGGAAACCCTCCGGGTATTCCTCGGCAATGAACGCGGTCGTTATATTGCCCGACACAAAGCGCGGATGGTCCATCACCGCGCCGACGAAGGGCAGGTTATGGCCGATCCCCTCGACCTCGAACGTGTCGAGCGCCAGCCGCATCTCCTCAATCGCCTCCAGACGCGTCGGCGCCCAGGTGCAGAGCTTGGCGATCATCGGGTCGTAATACATGCTGATCTCGCCGCCCTCAAAGACGCCGGTGTCGTTGCGCACGATGCCACCGCGTTCGGTTTCCCCCTCAACCGGCGGCCGATAGCGGCTGAGACGGCCGATGGAGGGCAGGAAGTTGCGATAGGGATCCTCGGCATAGAGGCGGCTTTCCATCGCCCAGCCGTTGATCTTCAGATCCTCCTGCGCGAAGGGCAATGCCTCGCCCGCCGCCACGCGGATCATCTGCTCAACCAGATCGACGCCGGTGATCAACTCGGTCACCGGATGTTCCACCTGCAGACGGGTGTTCATTTCGAGGAAATAGAAATTGCGGTCGCCGTCGACGATGAATTCCACGGTCCCGGCGCTGGTATAGCCCACCGCTTTCGCCAAAGCGCAGGCCTGTTCGCCCATCGCCTTGCGGGTCGCCGCATCGAGGAAGGGGCTCGGCGCCTCTTCGATGACCTTCTGGTTGCGGCGCTGGATCGAGCATTCACGCTCATGCAGATACACCGTGTTGCCGAGCTTGTCGGCCAGCACCTGAATTTCAATATGGCGCGGCTGCGTCACGAATTTCTCGATGAAGATGCGGTCATCGCCAAAGCTGTTGGCCGCCTCGTTCTTGGAGGAGGAAAACCCCTCGCGCGCTTCGGTATCGTTCCAGGCGATGCGCATCCCCTTGCCACCGCCACCGGCGCTGGCCTTGATCATCACCGGATAGCCGACCTGATTGGAGATTTTCACCGCCTCTTCGGCATCGGCGATCAGGCCCATATAGCCCGGCACCGTCGAGACCCCGGCCTCCTGCGCCAGTTTTTTCGAGGTGATCTTGTCGCCCATCGCCTCGATTGCGCCGGAGGGGGGGCCGATGAAAACCACGCCTTCGGCCTCCAGCGCCTCGGCGAATTTCATGTTCTCGGAGAGGAAGCCATAGCCCGGATGCACCGCTTCGGCGCCGGTCTGGCGGATCGCATCCATGATCTTGTCGATCACGATATAGGATTGGTTGGCGGGAGAGGCCCCGATATGCACCGCTTCATCGGCCATTTTGACATGCAGCGCATTGCGGTCGGCGTCGGAATAGACCGCCACCGTCTGAATGCCCATCTTGCGGGCGGTCTTGATCACGCGGCAGGCAATCTCGCCGCGGTTGGCGATCAGGATCTTCTTGAACATCTCAGCACTTCCCCTCCCCGCGATCGGGAGCGGGCGCCCCCGGTCCGGTCTTCTTGTTGACGCAAAAGAAAACGCCACCGGGGCGCAAAGCCCCGATGGCGTCAACCGATTGAAACGCCCCGGTTTCCCGGGCCGACGTGACCTCAGTAACGATTGCGGTTGACGCAGCCCGGAACGCGCAGGTCGTCGCAATAGGTGCCGGCCAGCGCACCGATGGCCGCGCCTGTAAGTGCATTGTTGTCGGTCGCATCGGCTGCAACCGCGCCGACCGCGGCGCCTGCGAGCGCGCGCTCGCCGTCGGTCTGCATGCAGCCCGCGAGCGTGGTGATGGCAAGGGCGCCGAGGATAAGGGTGATGTTACGCATGTTTTTCTGCCTCCTGAAAAGCTGTGTCTTGCCTGATGAACTAGCGCATCCTGCGCCAATAGAAAGCAGGTTTCCGCAAAAATTTGCGCCGTCGCAAAGCATTGCGCGGAGGATTGCCGATCCGGCGAAGTGCCGCCGAAAGCAGAAAAGAGCCTGACCCGAATGGGGTCAGGCCAGAGGTGTTCTGAAGGGTCAGGAACAGGTCGTAGGACACAGGCGAGCGCCGTGCTGTGGCCCTCTCCCGCCCGAACAGCATGCCCCCGGCCGCGCGCGGTTTCAAAGCCTTCTGAAGGGCATTGCGCGCGGTCGGCAAGAACGTGCCGGAGCGGGGAGAGGACCGGCAGGATCATGCCCAATCGTCCTCATCCTGGTCGCCGTCTTCGGCGCCGAAGTCATTGTCGGTCAGGAAGGCGTCGGGGAAGGCAGCCTTGGCGCGCTTGAGATCAATCTTCAGCAGCGCTTCATAGCTTGCCGGATCAAACGGCTCTTCGGCGGGCACGACTTCGCGCATGAAGAGCCAGCCCAGACGCCCGGCGTCCAGATTGCCCCGCTCAAACGGTTCTTCGCCGAAATGATCCCAGAGGGCGGCCATGAAGGCCAGATCCGCCCGGCGGTCGCCCGGAGAGCGATCACGGAACCGCTCGCGGGCGACCAGTTTGGTCACACCTTTCGAGTGGTTGGCGCGGCGGATAACGAATTGATGATCGGTGCCGGGCAAACGCCCCGGAAAACCACGGTGTTTCAGCATGATGCACCCTCCCCATTCAGGGAGAGACGGGCCGAAACACCGGGGTGGAAGGGGACGGGCGCCTGTACCCGCCCCGCTGCCGGATTACTTGTATTTGCCGGTGTAGGTCGGCTCAACGGTAACTTCGGCCGGAGCCGGAGCTTCCATGGTTTTCGCAGCGCAAGCTGCGAGGAAACCGAACAAGGCGACCGCCAAAACTGCTTTTTTCGACATGTTTCTCTCCTGGGGCGGATGGCGACCGGGACGTCACGCGTCCCTGCCTCACCCACCATTGTCACGTTACGGGCATTTTCAAATCGGCCCGCGATCAAGATACCGTGCTTCGCGGTGCAATCACAGGGGGCAAAATCAACGGCTTGAGGTTTTGATAGGCGGAAATCCGCACCGAGAGCGGGCACGGGGGTCTTGGTAAGACCGGAACGAGGCATCATCAGTAAATCTCCCAGATGCAGCGGCCGCCTTCGGGGCGGAATGCCTCGAAATACTGTGTTGTGTCGTCAGATGCGACGCCAAAGGGAACGTCGCGCGCCGCGAGTGAAATGATCACCTGCGCCGGCTGCGGGCCGGTACCGGCAATCCGGGGCAAGGCCCAGCTGTCGCAGAGCCATTGCATGTCATCGAGCGCGGCATCGGTGTCGATCTTGCCGTCGATATCGGGGGCGAGGAACCGGAAGCGAAAGGTCAGCCCTTCGGGGCCCGGCACATCCTGCCGCGTCTCCAGCCATTCGATCTGCTGACCCGAGGGGGCGATGATCTCCTCCGCTGCCACCGGCAGCACCATCACCCCCCACAGCCCTGCCGCCTCCATCAGCGTCCGAACCGGGCCGCCTCGACAATTCCGCATGGTTTCCGCCCCCCAAAGCCGCGCTTACAGGGGAATGTTATCGTGTTTTTTCCACGGGTTCGTGAGTTTCTTCGACCGCAGGCTGGCGAAAGCCCGTGCCACCCGCCGCCGGGTGGAGCGCGGCTGGATCACCTCGTCGATAAAGCCCTTTTCGGCCGCCACGAAAGGATTGGCAAAGCGGTCCTCGTAATCCTTGGTGCGCTGCGCGATCTTTTCCGGGTCGCCCAATTCCGAGCGATAGAGGATCTCGACCGCGCCCTTGGCCCCCATCACCGCAATCTCGGCGGTGGGCCAGGCATAGTTGAAATCGCCGCGCAGATGTTTGGAGGACATCACGTCATAGGCGCCGCCATAGGCCTTGCGGGTGATCACCGTCACTTTCGGCACCGTGGCCTCACCATAGGCAAACAGCAGTTTGGCCCCGTGCTTGATCACGCCGCCATATTCCTGACCAGTGCCCGGCAGAAAGCCCGGCACATCCACCAGCGTGAGAATCGGAATCTCGAACGCGTCACAGAATCGGACAAAGCGGGCCGCCTTGCGCGAGCTGTCGATATCAAGGCACCCCGCCAGCACCATCGGCTGGTTGGCCACCACGCCGACGCTCTGCCCCTCGAGCCGGATAAAGCCGGTGATGATGTTCCCGGCGAAATCCTTTTGAATTTCAAAGAAATCACCCTCATCGGCGATCTTCGTGATCAGCTCTTTCATGTCATAGGGCTGGTTCGGGTTGTCGGGGATCAGCGTATCAAGGCTTTCCTCCACCCGCGCCACATCGTCAAAGAACGGCCGCACCGGTGCCTTTTCGCGGTTGTTCAGCGGCAAAAAGTCGATCAGGCGGCGGGTTTCGGCCAAAGCCTCCACATCATTCTCATAGGCGCCATCGGCGACCGAGGATTTCTTGGTATGCGTGCCCGCCCCGCCCAGCTCCTCGGCGGTCACCACCTCATTGGTCACGGTTTTCACCACATCGGGGCCGGTGACGAACATGTAGCTGCTGTCTTTCACCATGAAGATGAAATCGGTCATCGCCGGAGAATAGACCGCCCCGCCCGCGCAGGGCCCCATGATCAGGCTGATCTGCGGCACCACGCCCGAGGCCATCACATTGCGCTGGAACACTTCCGCATAGCCCGCAAGGCTGGCCACGCCCTCCTGGATCCGCGCGCCGCCGGAATCGTTGATCCCGATCACCGGCGCGCCGTTCTGCATGGCCATATCCATGATCTTGCAGATCTTTTGCGCGTGGGTTTCCGAGAGCGAGCCGCCAAAGACGGTGAAATCCTGGCTGAACACATAGACCATGCGGCCGTTGACGGTGCCCCAGCCGGTCACCACGCCATCGCCCGCCGGGCGGTCGGCCTGCATGTTGAATTCGGTGCAGCGATGCGCGACGAACATGTCGAATTCTTCGAACGAGCCTTCGTCGAGCAGCAGTTCGATCCGCTCGCGCGCGGTCAGCTTGCCCTTGGCATGCTGCGCGTCGATCCGGCGTTGCCCGCCGCCCAGACGGGCCTCGGCCCGACGTGCCTCCAGCTGTTCCAGAATATCCTTCATCGCTTCCCCCGATCGGTCTTTGCCGGACATTATGCGCGCGCAGCAATTTCCCAAAGCAGTTTCAAGAAAATTTGCAAACTATTGCCAGTGATGAAACTGCGAATTGCAACATTGCGAAGCATTGCCCCTGCACACCCCGAGCCGCCGGACTTTGCGCAGGGGCGACCGGGGCCAATCACCTGCCCGGAAAGCAGCAGGTGCGAGCGTCTGCCCGGGGGCTGGTTATGCAACGCCGAAAATATCGTAGTCCGGCGTGCCGTCCCAGACGAGGTCCCAGCTGGCGCCCGGCCGCACGTTTTGCACGGCAGCAGGCTCAAAACAGACGAGGCAGGCGCCCTGTGGTGCGCGCACCGACGGATAGATCAGCCCGCGCGCACCCGCCCGGCGGAGGTGCTCTGCCAGCGCCTGTCCTTCGGGATAGCCACGCGCCGGGTCGGCCTGCAGCGCCGGATGCCCGGGCTCATCTGTCAGATCGCTGAAGGTCCCGATGAAATCGGCCAAAAGCTCCACATAGCGAACCCGATCGGAATAGATGCCGATAAACCCCAGCTCCCGCGTGCGGTGATAGGCCACTTCGGCAACACTGACCTGCAGCTCCCAGGCGCAATACCAGGCGCCGCGCGCCTCGGTGTTAAAGCGGTTGCCGCCGCTGCGGGTATAGGTGAAGGCCGCATTGACATGGCTGTCGCCATAGACCCGCTGATCCTGCGCGCGGCGGCGATAGGCCAATTCGCGCGGGTCGAGATGCAGGTTGCGGCCACGCTCGGCGCTCAGCCGGGCGCTGGTCAGCCCTTCCAGCTCGGCCAGCAGCGCCATCTCCGCATCGGAATCCACCAGCCCGCGCAGGACCGGCGGCTTGTGATAGGTGGCGGGAAGCAACCGGATCAGCGCGCGGTCCGCCAGAGAGGTCGTCTTCACGCGCCGCCCCGCAACGCATCGAGATAGGTGCGCACTGTCAGAAACTGCGGCAATCCGCCTTCGATCATCGTGTCCAGCGGCCGCGCGCCGCCAAACAACGGGCCGGCATTGGGCAAAACGATCCAGCGCTGCGCCAGCGGCTCCGAGAAATACAGCGCCAAGGCTTTGTAGATGCCGGTCAGCGCACTCAGCCGCAGCAACTGGTCCCGGGTCAGCTCTCCCTTGAACGCAGGCTTGCGCGCCCGCTTCCACGTGCTTTCCGACATATCCGCCAGGGCCGCCGCCTCGGATTGCGTCACACCCCAGGCATCGGCGATCCGCGCGAATGCCTTGAGCGCGACGTCCTTCAGCTCATCCCCGGTGTGAATATGATGTGCAAGCTGCATTGCCGTGACCCCCTGTGAGGCAGTTCACCACAACATAGATCATATGGACCAAAATTCAAGTCCATATGATCTTAGCGCCGCCCATCCCTTGGGCAGGCGTGCCCCTCGGTCCCGGAACCCGACGCGCCGGTCAGCCGACGACTTCCAGCAGCAAGGTTTCCACCTCCGCGCCCGCCGGGCCCTTTTTCGCCGCCTCCTGCACGCCGAGGCCAAGGCCCAGCGTTTCGGCATAGACCACCCGGTTGGCCAATTGCGCCTCGGCCAGATCCGAGTCGAGTTCGGCTGCCGCCGCGCGGATTTCGGTGCCCAGCTTGGTTCCCGCCTTGGTGCGGTTCAGCACCACGACCGTCCGCTTGCCCGCCCGCCGCGCCAGATCCAGCACGCCCTCGGTCGCCCAGAGGTCGACATGGCTGGCCGAGACCGGGACCAGCACCACATCCGCCTCGCGCAGCGCGGGACGCAGATCGCTGTCGGCCTTGGGCGGCGTGTCGATGATCACATAGTCGTAGATTTTCTTCAGCTTTTCACATTCATAGGACACGCCCCAGGCCGATGCGGTGGAAAATTCCACCCCCGGATCCTCCATCCGTTCGCGCCGCGTCATGAACCACCGTCCGAGCGAGCCCTGCGGATCGGTGTCGAGCAAAGCCACCGTATGTCCCCGCCGCAGCAACGCCACCGCCATGTTCACGGCCAGCGTGGTCTTGCCCGCACCGCCCTTTTGCTGGGCCACCGTAATCACCGTTCCAACCATATCCACCCCCGTTGCTGCGTCGCAGCGTGCCACAGACGCGTGGCGGATGCACGCGTTTCAATGCCGCAGCGGGAACCCCGCCTGCCCGCTTGGCGTTGCCCCGACAGCCACAGAATTGAGGAGAGACCCATGCGCCTGCGCCCGATCTTTACCGCCGCCCTGCTGCCCGCGCTTTGCGCGACCGGGGCGCAGGCCTCTTCCGAGGACGCCTGGGTCGAATTCCGCGTTGCCGTCGAACAGGCCTGCACCGCATTGGTCACCGCCGAAGGCCATGAGATCACCGTTGAGGTGAACCCCTTCGGCTCGGAGCATTACGGCGCCGCAGTGGTCAGTGTCGCCTATGAGGCGGGTCCGGAGCGCATGATCTGCATCTATGACAAAGCGGCCAAAACCGCAGAGTTGACCGGCCCGTTCACCGAGTAGGGCCCGTGCACCGGGTGACCTGCCCTCTCCCCCCTGCGTTTCACGCGCTCCCGGCGCGGCAGGCCCTTTGCACCTCCGGTGCGAGGGGCCCTGTGCAACAGCGGGTCCGGCCTTGCCCCTTTGGGACATCCGGCCCCGCATTGCGCGCCACTTCGGATCCGCCACCTCGGGTCAGCGCTCTCAGATCCGCTTGACCAGCCGCACCACCACCAGCAGCACCACCGCCCCCAGCGTCGCATGCAAGATCGCCGCGATCACCCCGCCGCCGACCCCAAAGCCCAAGCGCGGCAGCAAATACCCGGCAACCACCGCGCCCAATATCCCCACGACGATGTTGCCCAAGAGGCCAAAGCCGCTGCCTGAAACGATTTTTCCCGCAAGCCAACCGGCAATCGCGCCGATCAGCAACATCAGCAGCAAACTTTCAATCCCCATCACATCCTCCTGCAAATTCCGCCCGTTCAGAGCCTGACATCCACCTAAGCACAGCGCCGCGCGCAAACAAGCGGGGCTCAGGCGGCGCGCCACCCCCTTGCCCCCCCCTTTGATGGCTGCGGCCTCAGGCACGTCTGCCCGTGACCACGGCCCGTTTTCACCGGCGCATCTTGCGCCAATCCCTGCCCCGGCTCTCCAATGGAAGATCAGGGGAAGGACGGCGGAAAGCAACGCGGGGCAAGGTCACCATTGCGCGCGCCGCCACCACAAGCGATCCCACGCCACGGGCACCTCTCTAAGCCACGGGCACCGTCCTAATAGGACTGGATCACCTCATACATCACCGGCTCAAAATGCGAGCAGAGGCTGGCGATATGGCGGTTGCGCTTGCGCATTTCCTCGGTGCGCAGCATCGCCTGAAAATCCTCGCGCCGCGCCCATTGGCTGTAATTGGCAATCCGGGTCTGGGCGTCGTTCATGTGCAGCCCCGCGCCCAGAAACCCCGGCTGGTGCCGGATGCAGGCATCATAGGCATCGCGCAAGGCCTCCATCAGATCGGCGGCGGTGCCCGGCGTCATCTCGAAGGTGGTCAAGACGGTCTGACCTTTGAAATCAGTGGTGATTGTTGGCATAGGATCCTCCTTCCCTGCCCCGCCATCGTGGCATGGTCGCGCGGAAAAATCACGCACAGCCTGTGCTTGCCGGGGCCGGGTCGCGCGGCTAGAGTGTCGCGATGAAAATGATTGATCCCGACCATCCGTTCTTCGCCCCGATGTGGCGCCGCGTGCTCACCACCGTGCTGCCGATCCTGTGGGGCGGCGTCGAGCTGGCGACAGGCAATCCCGGCTGGGCGCTGATCTTTGCCGGGGCGGGTGCCTATGCGGGCTGGGAGCTAATCGTGAAACCGCGCCTGCGCGGCTGAATTTCTGGCACATCAGGCCGTCGCGCGCCGCCCCGGACCGCGCGTCAGACGCCCAGCGCCACCGCCTTCATCATCGCCCAGACCTGCATGCCCGGACGCAGCGCCAGCGCCGCGACCGAGCGCGCGGTCAGCCGCGCCACCAGCGCCGCCTCACCCACCTGCAGCCCCACCGCCACACCGCCATCCGGCAAGGGATGCAGCGCGCGCACGACGACCGGCAGCACATTCAGCGCCGAGACATCACCGGGCGGCGTTTTCGCCAGAATGACATCCTCCGCGGGGATGCGCAGCCGCACCGTAGAGCCCGGCGCCTGTGCCAATCGCGGGACCCAGAGCCGTGCCGCGCCCAGCGCCAGCTCGCTCAGCCCATCATCGTGATGCGCCAGAATGCGCGCGGTCAGCACCGCTCCGGCGATCCGCGAACCGAGCCCCGTGCCCAAATGGGCCGTCAGCGCGGGATCGGCCAGCAGGCCCGCCACCGGACCCGAGGCCACCACCCGGCCCGCCTGCATCAGCACGAGGTGATCGGCCAGCTGCGCCACCTCCTCGACCGCATGGGTAACATAGATCACCGGCAGACCAAGGTCGCTCAGCTGCGCGAGATAGGGCAGGATCTCGGCCTTGCGCGCCAGATCCAGCGCCGCCAGCGGCTCATCCAGCAGCAACAGCCCCGGCCGCGAGAGAAGCGCGCGGGCGAGCGCCACCCGTTGCCGCTCGCCGCCGGACAGGCTGAGGGGCCAGCGGTGCAAAAGATCCCCCAGATCAAAACGCGACACCGCCTGCTCAAGGCTCATCCCCGGCAGGCCGCGCGCGCGCCGGTCAGCATACGCCAGATTGCCCCGCACCCGCAGATGCGGGAAAAGCCGCGCCTCCTGAAACACATAGCCCACGCCCCGTTTCTCGGGCGGCACAAAGTTGCCTGCCGCCTGCCAGAGCGTATCGCCAAAGGAGACCCGCCCCTCAGCCACAGGCTCCAACCCCGCAATCGCCCGCAGCAGGGTGGATTTTCCAGCACCCGACGGGCCAAAGACCGCCGTCACCCCGGAGGCGGCGAAGTCATGGGTCACGCACAGCGAAAACCCCGGGCGCGTGAGGCGCAGATCGACGGCAAGGCTCATCCGCGTGCCCCCGTGGGAAAGCGGCGGTTCAGCGCATAGACCGCGAGGAGGAGCAGGAACGACAGCCCCAGCATCAGCCCCGAAAGCGCCTGCGCCTCGGCCAGCCGGATCGTCTCGACCTGTTCATAGATCGCGATCGAGATCACCTTGGTCTTGCCCGGAATATTGCCGCCAACCATCAGCACGACGCCAAATTCGCCCAACGTATGCGCGAAGGTCAGCACCATCGCCGTCAGCCCGCCGCGTGCGGCCAAGGGCAGTGCCACGGTCAGAAAGCGGTCGAGCGGCCCCGCCCGCAGCATCGCCGCCGCCTCCAGTGGCGCGCGGCCCATCGCCTCAAACGCCGCCTGCAGCGGTTGCACGGTGAAGGGCAGCGAATAGAGGCAGGAGGCCAGCACCAGCCCGGCAAAGGAGAAGGTCAGGGTTTGTCCGGTCAGCGCCAGAAACCCCGCGCCAAGTGGTGCAGAAGGGGCAAAGAGCACAAGGAGATAAAAGCCAAGCACCGTCGGCGGCAGCACCAAAGGCAGTGCGGTCACCGCCTCGACCAGCGGCTTCCACCAGCCGCGCCCGCGCGCCAGCGCCCAGGCCAGTGGCGTGCCGACGGCCATGAGGAGCAGCGTCACCACCGCCCCGAGTTTCAGCGTCAGCCAGAGCGGGCCAAGGTCGGGAAGCGTCATGCGCCCCCTGCCTGATAGCCGTGTTCCGCCATGATCTCCGCGGCTTCCGGCCCTTTCAGCCAGTCGGCAAAGGCCGCCGCCGCCGGATTCCCGGTCCCATGCGCGAGGATCGCCACCCCCTGCGCAATCGGCAGATACAGATCCTGCGGCACCATCCAGACCGAACCTTGGGGCACATCCGGCGCCTTCAGTGCCGAGGCCGCGACAAAACCCGCCTCTGCCGCGCCGCTTTGCACAAGGGCAAAGGTCTGGCCGATGTTCTCGCCCGTCACCAGCCGCTCCTGCACGCCGTCCCAGAGGCCCAGCGCCTGTAAGGCCGCCCGCGCCGCCGCGCCATAGGGCGCGAGATCGGGATTGGCGATCGCCAGATGCCGGATGCCCCCCGCCGAAGGGTCGCGCGCCAGATCCGCCGCCGGATCGCCGCTGATCTGCGCAGGATCTGGCGACCAGAGCGCCAGCTGCCCGATGGCATAGACCCTGAGGCTCGCGGCCTCGGCTTTGCCTTCGGCCACCAGCCGCTCGGGCGTGGCATAATCCGCCGAGAGCATCACATCAAAAGGCGCGCCCGCGCCGATCTGGGCATAAAGCTTGCCCGTCGAGCCAGTGGTCAGCACCAGCTCATGCCCGGTCGCTGCCTTGAATGCCGGCGCCATCGCCCCGGCCGCACCGGCGAAATTGGCGGCCACGGCGACCAGAGCTTCGTCAGCCGCGGCGCCTCCGGCGGGCACGAGGGCCAGAAGGCTGAGCGAGAACAAGGCGGCGTGGCGGGTCATCTGGCTTCCCTTCGATATGTCCACCCAGACATATCGCGTATCTTCACGGTGCGGCAAGCGTTATTCCCGTCCGGACACATCCCTTGCTGCTTTCTACGGGGCGTCTTTCTCCGGTGCATCCTTCTCTGTGGCGGTGACCTTTTGATCGGCAACCGCAGGGATGATGGCATCCGGCGCCCTGGCATGCGACGCCAGCGCGTCGGGCGCGGACCGCGCCTGTACCGCCAAAGCGCCCAGCGCTGCGATCTCGGCGCCCCCCGCCGCCGCAGCCGCCTGACAAAGACGGTCGTAGCGGGTCAGGACCTCTGCCCCCAGCGCGGTCAGGGCCGCCCCGCCCCCCTGCGCGCCGCCGCGCGCGCTCAGCACCAAAGGCGCCGCGAACATGGCATTCAGCGCCTCCACCAGACCCCAGGCGCGCTTATAGCTCATGCCCATCGCGCGCCCGGCGGCAGAGATCGAACCCGTCTCGGCGATCAGCCGCAACAGATCGGCCTTGCCCGGCCCCAGCATTCCGCCCCCCGGCAGATGCAGCCGGAGCCGCAAACGGGGGGCGGCGCCGTCCGTCATTGCGCGGCCACCACATGCTGGGTCTGCACGCCTAGCCCTTCAACGCCGAGACGCATCACCTGCCCCGGGCGCAGATAGGTCTGCGGTTTCATCCCCATGCCCACCCCCGGCGGGGTGCCGGTCGAGATCACATCGCCCGGCTGCAGCGACATGAAGCGGCTGACATAGGACACGAGCTCGGCCACGCCGAAAATCATGGTTGCCGTGCTGCCATCCTGCCGCATCACGCCGTCGACCTCGAGCCAGAGCCGCAACGCCTGCGGATCGGCCACCTCATCGCGGGTGACGAGCCAAGGGCCCAGCGGCCCGAACGTGTCGCAGCCCTTGCCCTTGTCCCAGGTGCCGCCGCGCTCGATCTGATATTCCCGCTCCGAGACATCATTGATCACGCAATAGCCCGCCACATGCTCCAGCGCCTGCTCCTGCGGGATGTATTTGCCGCCCTGCCCGATGACGATGCCCAGTTCGACCTCCCAATCGGTCTTGAGCGAATCGCGCGGGATTTCAACATCATCATCGGGGCCGCAGATCGCGCTGGTGAATTTGTTGAAGATGATCGGCTCGGCGGGAATCGGCAGGCCCGATTCGGCGGCGTGATCGGCATAGTTCAGCCCGATGCAGATGAATTTCCCCACGCCCCCGACGCAGGGCCCCAGCCGCAGATCCGCCTGCGGCACGCCCGGCACCTTGGGCAGGCTTTCGGGATCAAGCGCCGCCAGACGGGCGAGCCCCTCGGGCGTCAGCACCGCCCCCGCCAGATCGGGCACATGCGCGCCAAGATCGCGCACCTGACCCGCCGCATCCAGAATCCCCGGCTTTTCCTGCCCGGGCGCTCCATACCGTACCAGCTTCATCGGCATCCTCCTCGATTTCCCCAAAGTGGTAGCGCGGAATGCCCGGCCCGGGAACCCCGGCAGGACCGCCCAATCCGCGCGCAGGGCGGGTAAATTTCCGGGCTGACGTTGCGAAATGTGACATTGGTGTAAAAAAATTGATTGTCGGCTCAATAAATACCGTCAATGCTCCCCAAGCCCGATGCTGGCGTCACCATGCCGTCACATAGCGGGCCTAATGCGGGCCGGTGCCCAATCCGGGCCCTAAGATCCGACAACCGGGGAGACAGTCTCAAATGAAGACGAAACCGATGTACATGCTGGCAGGCGTTGCGGCGCTGATGGCCTCGACGGCCGTTGCGCAAGACATGGCCGCGCTGGAAGCTGCGGCGAAAGCCGAAGGCATGCTGACCACGATCGCGCTGCCGCACGACTGGTGCGGCTATGGCGCCCTGATCGAGGGTTTCAAAACCAAATATCCGGAAATCTCGGTGAACGAGCTGAACCCGGATGCGGGTTCGGCAGATGAGCTGGAAGCCATCCGCGCCAACAAAACCAACACCGGCCCGCAGGCGCCCGACGTCATCGACGTGGGCCTGTCCTTTGGCCCGGCCGCGAAAGAAGAGGGCCTGATCCAGCCCTATAAAGTCTCGACCTGGGACGATATCCCGGAATCGATCAAGGATGCCGATGGCTACTGGTACGGCGATTATTACGGCGTGATGTCCTTCATGGTGAACAAGGACCTCGTGCAGGACGTCCCGACCGACTGGTCGGACCTGCTGAAGCCGGAACTGGCCGCTTCGGTCGCGCTGGCGGGCGATCCGCGCGCCTCGAACCAGGCGATTCTGGCCGTTCTGGCCGCAGGCATGGCCGCTGGTGGTCAAGCTGGCACCGAATCGGGCACCAAGGGCCTGGAGTTCTTTGCCGAGATGAACAAGGCGGGCAATTTTGTGCCGGTCATCGGCAAGGCGGGCACGCTGGCGCAGGGTGCCACCCCCGTCGTCGTGATGTGGGACTACAACGCGCTCGCCGCCCGTGACACGCTGAACGGCAACCCGCCGGTTGAGGTTGTGGTGCCGAAATCGGGCGTTCTGGCCGGTGTCTATGTGCAGGCGATCTCGGCCTATGCGCCGCATCCGAACGCCGCCAAACTCTGGATGGAATACATCTATTCGGACGAAGGTCAGAACCTCTGGCTCAAGGGCTATTGCCACCCGGCGCGCTTCAACGCCATGGCCGCTGCGGGCAAAATCCCGCAAGAGCTGATCGACGCGCTGCCGCCGGCCGAATCCTATGCCGCCGCCTATTTCCCGAGCCTGGACGAGCAATCGGCCAATAAAGAGGCCGTGACCGCAGGCTGGGATGCCGTTGTCGGCGCCAACGTGCAATAAGCCGATCCGGCTTTGAATGATCTGGTTTTCCGGCGGCCGCGTGCCGCCGGGATTCCCAATAAAATCAAACACGACATATCAGGGACGTTGCCACATGACGACGCCAAGCCCCGCCCGGCGGCAGCTACAGCTGAACTGGCTGGGAATTCTGCCTTTCGCACTCTTTGCCTTGCTGTTCCTGCTTTTGCCGACGATGAACATCGTCCTCGGCGCGTTTCGGGATCCGGCCGGCACTTTCACATTGGCCAATATCGCGGGGCTGTTCTCGCCCTCGATCCTCGCCTCCTACTGGATCTCCATCAAAATCTCGGTGGCTTCCGCCTTTTTCGGCTGCCTGATCGGCTTCGCCGTGGCCGCCGCCATGGTGTTGGGCAACCTGCCGCAGTGGATCCGCGGACCGCTGCTGACGTTCTCCGGGGTTGCCTCGAACTTTGCCGGTGTGCCGCTGGCCTTCGCCTTTCTGGCCACCCTCGGCCGCCTCGGCCTGGTCACCGTGGCCCTGCGCGAATGGTTCGGCTTTAACCTCTACGCGCATGGCTTCAATCTGCTCAGTTTCTGGGGCCTGACGCTGACCTATCTGTTTTTCCAGATCCCGCTGATGATCCTGATCATCACCCCGGCGCTGGACGGGCTGAAACGCGAATGGCGCGAAGCCGCCAGCGTGCTCGGCGCCACCGGGCCGCAATATTGGCGCATGGTCGCGCTGCCGATCCTGTTCCCCTCGCTGCTGGGCACTTTCGCGCTCTTGTTTGCCAATGCCTTTGGCGCGGTGGCCACCGCCTATGCGCTGACCGGCTCCTCGCTCTCGATCGTGCCGATCGTGCTCTTCGCGCAGATCCGGGGTGACGTGCTGCAGGACCCGCATCTGGGCTATGCTTTGGCCTTCGGGATGATCTTTATCACCGGCATCGCCAATGCCGTTTACGTGACGCTCCGCGCCCGCGCCGAAAGGTGGATGAAATGACCCGTATCTGGTCCTGGCTCGCCCTTGCCTTCGGGCTGATCTATTTCTTCCTGCCGCTGATCGGCACGCTGGAATTTTCGCTCCGCATGCGGCGGGGGGAATATTCCTTTGACGCCTACCGCGTCGTGCTTGGCGATCCGCGCTTTCAGCAGACCTTCGGCTTTTCGGTGATGATGGCGCTGCTGACCATCGTCTTTGGCGTGCTCCTTGTGGTGCCGACGGCCTATTGGGTACGGCTGAAGCTGCCGCGGATGCGCCCGCTTCTGGAGTTCGTGACGCTCTTGCCGCTGGTCATCCCGCCGATCGTCATCGTCTTCGGCTATATCCGCATTTACAACACCTCTTCCTTCCTGCCGCTGACCGGCTCGGTCTTTGGCACCAACCTCTTGCTGGTCTTCGGCTATGCCACTTTGTCGCTGCCCTATATGTACCGGGCGGTGGATACCGGGCTGCGCACCATCGACATCGCCACCCTGACCGAGGCGGCGCAATCCTTGGGCGCGGGCTGGACGACCATCCTTGCCAAGGTGATCCTGCCCAATGTGCTGGTCGCTGTCCTCTCGGGCGCCTTCCTCACCTTCGCCATCGTCATCGGTGAATTCGTGCTGGCCGCCCTGCTGAACCGCCCGGCCTTCGGGCCCTATCTGCAACTGATCGGCGCCAACCGCGCCTATGAACCGGCGGCCCTTGCCGTCATTTCCTTCGGCATCACCTGGGCCTGTATGGGGCTGATCCAGCTGGTCACCCGGTTCTCGAAACATAACAAGGCGGCGCGCTGAACATGAGCTTCCTCTCCATCACCCATCTCGAAAAATCCTTTGGCCCCAACCGCGTGGTCAAGGATTTCAACCTCAACATCGAAAAGGGCGAGTTCGTCTCGCTGCTGGGCCCCTCGGGCTGCGGCAAGACCACGGTGCTGCGCATGGTGGCGGGGTTTGAAACCCCCTCCTCCGGCACCATCTCGATCAATGGTCAGGATGTCACCGGGCTGAAACCGAACCAGCGCAACATCGGCATGGTGTTTCAGGCCTATGCTTTGTTCCCCAACCTGACCGTGGCGCAGAACGTCGCCTTCGGGATGAAGGTCAAGGGGATGCCAAAAGCCGAGATCGACGCCCGCGTGGCCGAGATGCTGGCACTGATCGGCCTCTCTGACCTCGGCGCGCGCTACCCGTTCCAGCTCTCGGGCGGTCAGCAACAGCGCGTCGCCCTCGCCCGCGCCCTCGCGCCGCGCCCGCAAGTGCTCCTGCTCGATGAGCCGCTCTCGGCGCTCGACGCCAAGATCCGCGTCAGCTTGCGCAATGAGATCCGGGCGATCCAGCAAAAGCTGGGCATCACCACCATCTTCGTGACGCATGATCAGGAAGAGGCGCTCTCGATGTCGGACCGGATCGTGGTGATGCACCAGGGCATCGCCGATCAGATCGGCACCCCGTTCGAGATCTACAACCAACCCGCCACCCGCTTTGTCGCGGGCTTTGTCGGCACGCTGAACCTCTTTGCCGCCGAAGTGCTCGACCCCGAAACCGGCCATGTCCGCATGGCGGGCACCGAAACCATCCTCGGCCGTCCGCTGCCCGCCGGCCGCCACACTTTGGCCGCCCGCCCCGAGATGATCCGCCTCGGCGCCGATCCGCAGCTGACCACGCTGGAAGGCACGATCACGGATGTGGATTTCCTCGGCTCGGTGATCCGCATCCGCGCCGATGTCGCGGGCAATACGGTGGCCTTCGACACGTTCAACGCCCCCGCCGCCACCCCGCCGAAACGCGGCGATAACGTCTATCTGAACTTCAACGCCTCGGATCTCCTGCTCATCGCCGACTGATCCTTGCTTCGGCACAAATATCCTCGGGGGGAGGCCCCCGCAGGGGGACGGGGGGCAGACAGCCCCCCTTCTTTTTAGCCGCCCGCGCCCGGTTTTCCCGGCTAGTGCCCGGTTTTCCCGCTAGCGCCCGCGCCGAAAGAAACGCGCCCGCGCATAGAGCTCTTCCAACCGCTTCATCCGCGCCGAGGTCTCATCCCAGGTCAGGCTCTGCACCTGTGCCATCAGCGTCTCGACCAGCACCTGAATGGCCACCGTGGAATCCCAGGCCGAGGGCACTTCGATCTGCGCCGAGAACCGGTAGCGCGCATGGGCGGCGGCGGGCGAGACCCAGGGGTCGGTGATCAGGATCACCTCCGCCCCCAGCTCCGCCGCCATTTCCACCAGCTGCAACACGTTGTTTTCATAGCGCCGGATGTCAAAGGCCAGCAGCACATCCCCCGGCCGCATCTCGATTAGCGCGGTGGGCCAGGCGTTGGACATATCGGAAATCAGACTGACCTCGGGCCGGATCACCTTCATATGGGTGACGAAGTAATCCGCCATCGCATGGGTGATCCGCCCGCCCGCCGCAAAAATCCGCCGTTTCGGATCGGCCATCAGCGCCGCCGCCGCGTCAAACTCCGCATGATCGACCTGCGCCAGGGTCGCCTGCAAATTGCCCAGTACCGCATCGGCAAAGCGGTTGAGAATATGCGTCTCGGGCACGCCCCCCGCCCAACGGTCATGCTTGGCAAGTGGCGAGACAAGCCGCTCCTCCAACTCATCCCGCAGGGTGTTTTGCAGATCCGGCCATCCGGCAAAGCCCAGCTTTTGCGCCAACCGTACCACCGTCGGCCCCGAAACCTCGGCCGCCCGCGCCAGTGCCGAGACCGGGCCCAGCGCCGCCACCGGATAATGACGCAGCAAATGGCTGGCCAATTGCCGCTCGGCCCGGGTCAGCCCGTCGAAATCCGCCCGCAGTCGTTCCTCGATGGTTTTCTGAACTGCTGCCAAATCAGGCATCCTTTTCCCGAGGGCCCGCGACGTCCCCGCCGATTCGCCAAGAATAGTTTGTAACAGTCTTGTCCGCTTTGAAATGATATTGACAGAACGCCCTGCAAAAGACGAGCCTTGGACAAAGACCAACAGGGAATCGAGACGGAAGATGACGGAAAACGTTACGCCGCCTGACCACAGATCCGAGGCCACCGCGGCCTATGTGCTGGAAAACCCCGCCGCGCCGGGGCCGTTTGTGGTGATCTGCGAACATGCCAGCAATGCCTTTCCCGCGCCCTGGGGCGATCTCGGGCTCGATGCCGCCGCGCAATGCGCGCATATCGCCTGGGATCCGGGTGCTTTGGGTCTGGCGCGCGGGTTGGCAAAAGCGCTGCAGGCCCCGCTCATCGCGGGTGCCGTCTCGCGGCTGGTCTATGACCTCAACCGCCCGCCGCATTCCCCGGGTGCGATGGCGGCGAAAAGCGAAATCTACTCTGTGCCCGGCAATGCTGCGTTGACGCCCAAGGCCCGCGCCGCCCGGACCGAGGCGCTTTATGTGCCGTTTCACGCCCGTCTGCGCGCGCTGATCGCCGAGCGTCTGGCGCGGGGCGAGCGGCCGGTGCTGGTCACCGTCCACAGCTTTACCCCGGTCTATAACGGCCAGCACCGGGCGGTGGAATTCGGCGTCATCCATGATGCCGATCCGCGCCTGGCACAGGCGGTTCAGACCGAGGCCGAGGCCCGCTCGGGCCTTCTGACCCAACTGAACGCCCCCTATTCCGCCGCCGATGAGGTGACCCATACGCTGGCGCTGCAGGCAACCCCGATGGGGCTGGCGAATGTCATGCTCGAAATCCGCAATGATCTGATCGACAGCCCGGAGGCCGAAGCGGCCATGGCCGCGCGCCTCGCACCGATCCTGCGCGCCGCGCTGCATGATCTGACCGCGCAGGAGGCCCGCTGATGCCCGCCCCGAGTATCCAAGCCCCGCAAATGCCCGCCTGGAGCCGCGCCTATGTGCGCCATGTCGAAGGGTTGAACTACCGCATCGGCCGTTTCGCGATGTACCTCCTGTTCGTGATGATGGCGGTGCTGCTCTATTCTTCGGCCAGCAAGGTGGTGAAACTGCCCGCCAACTGGACGCTGGAAATGGCGCAATTCCTGCTCGTGGCCTATTACCTGCTGGGCGCGCCCTACAGCTTTCAGCTGGGCACCAATGTGCGGATGGATCTCCTCTATTCCCGCCTCAGCCCGCGCACGCAGGCGCTGTGGGATGTGTTCACCGTCTTTGCGCTGATCTTCTATCTCGGCGTCATGCTCTACGGCGCCACCGACAGCACGATCTATTCCTTTGAGGTGGGCGAGCGTTCGCCCACGGCCTGGCGGCCCTATCTCTGGCCGATCAAACTGGTGATCTGCTTCAGTTTCGTGCTGATGATCCTGCAGGCCATTGCCCATCTGATCCGCGATGTCGCGATCCTGCGCGGAAGGGAAATCTGATGTCCTATGAGTTGATCGCGATCCTGATGTTCTCGACCATGCTGCTGATGATGATCACCGGGCAGCTTGTGTTCGGGGCCATCGGCTTTGTCGCCGTGGTGGCGGCACTCTCGCTCTGGGGCACCGGCGGCTCGGACATGGGGTTTTCCTCGGTGATGAAGCTGATGAAATGGAACTCGCTGCTGACGCTGCCGATGTTCGTCTTCATGGGCTATGTGATGAGCGAAAGCCGTCTGGCCGAAGACCTTTACAAGATGTTCCACGTCTGGTTCGGGCCGCTGCCCGGCGGCCTGGCCATTGGCACCATCTTGCTGATGGTAATGATCTCGGCGATGAACGGCCTGTCGGTGGCGGGCATGGCCATCGGCGCCACCATTGCCTTGCCCGAGCTGGTGCGGCGCAACTATGACAAGCTGATGATTTCCGGCGTCATTCAGGGCGGCTCAAGTCTCGGCATCCTGATCCCGCCCTCGGTGGTGCTGGTGCTGTTCGCGCAGATCGCCAAGCAGCCGGTCAGCCAGCTGTGGATGGCGGGTCTGATGCCGGGCCTGTTGATGGCGACGCTCTTCATCCTCTACATCGTCATCCGCTGCTGGAAAAACCCCGAGCTGGCGCCGAAAATGAGCGCCGAGGAACGCGCCGCCATCACCTGGGCCGAGCGGTTCCGGCTGTTGCGCGCGGGCTTCCTGCCGGTCTTCATCTTTGCGGCGATGATGATCCCCTTCATCAAGGGCTGGACCTCGCTCACCGAAAGCTCGGTGATCGGCGCGCTGACGGCGGTGCTGGCGGCGGTGATCAAGGGGCGCTTCACCAAGGAAGTATTCGAGGTCTCGACCCGCTCCACCCTCGCCATCACCACGATGTTCATGCTGATCATCATGGCGGCCCTGTCCTTTGGCGCGGTGTTTGACGGGCTGGGTGCCGGGCGCGCGATCGAGAATTTCTTCATCCGGGATCTGGGCCTGACCGCCTGGGAAGTGCTGATCCTGATGCAGCTCAGCTTCCTCGTGATGGGGATGTTCCTTGACGATACCGCCATGCTGGTGATCGTGGCGCCGATCTATGTCGGACTTGCCAAGGCGCTTGGCTTTGACATGATCTGGTACGGCATCCTCTATACGATCACCTGTCAGATCGCCTATCTCACGCCGCCCTTCGGCTATAACCTGTTTCTCATGCGCGCCATGGCGCCCGACGATTTCACCCTGCCGGTCATCTACCGCTCGGTGGTGCCTTTCGTCGCGGTCATGCTGTTGACGCTGGTGCTGGTGATGATCTTCCCGGACATCGCCCTCTGGCTGCCGCGTGAAGTTCTGTCGCTCTAAGTCACCTCAAACCAACGACCCCGGCACACCGGGGCATTACCCCCACAAGGAGAGAGAAATGACCACAAGACGCAAGTTTTTGACCTCGGGCGCATTGGCTGCCGGCGCGAGCGCGCTGGGGGCCCCCGCCGTGATGGCACAGGGCAGCCCGATCAAATGGCGCCTGCAGACCTATGCCGGGGCGGCCCTTGGCGAGGAAGTGATCAAGCCCGCGATCACCGCCTTCAATGAAATCGCGCAGGGCCAGATGGAGATCGAGCTCTATTTCGCCGATCAGCTGGTGCCGACCTCGGAACTGTTCCGCGCCATGCAAAAGGGCACGATCGACGCGGTGCAATCGGATGATGACTCCATGGCCTCGCCCACCGAAGTCACGGTGTTCGGCGGCTATTTCCCGCTGGCGCTGCGCTATTCGCTCGATGTGCCTGCGCTCTTCAACCACTATGGTCTGGGCGATATCTGGGGCGAAGAATACGCCAAGGTCGGCGTCAAACACATCTCGGCCGGGTCCTGGGATCCGTGCCATTTCTCGATGAAAGATCCGGTGACCAGCCTGAAGGATCTGGAAGGCAAGCGCGTCTTTACCTTCCCGACCGCGGGCCGCTTCCTCGCCCGTTTCGGCGTGGTGCCGGTGACCCTGCCCTGGGAAGATATCGAGATCGCGCTGCAAACCGGCGAGCTGGATGGCGTCGCATGGTCGGGCATCACCGAGGTCTATACCGCTTCTTGGGCGAAATCGGCCCCGAACTTCCTGACCAACAACATCTCCGGCGCCTGGATCGGGCATTTCTTTGCCAATATGGACCGCTGGAACGAAGTGCCGCCGCATCTGCAAACCCTGATGCGGACTTGCTTCGACCAGTCGCATTACTACCGCCAGCACTGGTACTGGACCGGCGAGGCGCGGCTGCGCGTCGAAGGGGCCGACACCAAACTCACCTCGATTCCGGATGCGGAATGGGCCACGGTGGAAGCCGAAGCCGAGAAGTTCTGGGATGAGATCGCGGCAGAGAGCGAAGTGAAGGCGAAAGTCGTCAGCATCATCAAGCAATATAACGAGACGATGGTGAAAGCCGGGCGTCCCTATCGCTACAGCTGAGCCGCCGCGCGACGCGCATGACAGAAGGCGCGGGGGGATACCCCCCGCGTCCCCCCGCCTCCGGTGCCCGACCGGAAACGACACCCCACCGGCCTGAGACCGGTCAAGATGCCCATCCGGTGTGACACCGGCACCACCGCCGGGAGGAGACCCGCAATGCCTGCCAATCTGAGTTTTGACGCCCTGAAAAAAGCCGTGGCCACCGGCGAGATCGACACCGTCGTCGCCTGTTTTGCCGATATGCAGGGCCGCCTGCAGGGCAAGCGTTTTCACGCCCGCCATTTCGTCGAAAGTGGCTGGGAAGAGACCCATTGCTGCAACTATCTTCTGGCCACCGACATGGAGATGGTCACCGTGCAGGGCTATGCGGCCACCTCTTGGGCCGCAGGCTATGGCGATTACGTGATGAAGCCCGATCTGGCCACCATCCGCCGCATCCCCTGGGCGCCCGGCGCCGCGATGGTGATGTGCGACATGCTCGACCATCACACGCATCAGCCGGTGCCGCATGCGCCGCGCTCGATCCTGAAGGCGCAGATCGCCCGGGCCGAGGCGATGGGGTTCACCCCCTATATGGCGACCGAGCTGGAATTTTACCTCTTTGAGCAAAGCTATACCGAGCTCTTTGACGCCAATTACGCGCAGCTGACCCCCGTCGCGCGCTACAACGTCGACTATGCGCTCTTTGGCACCGTCCGCGATGAGCCGGTGATGCGCGATCTGCGCAACATGCTCTATGATGCAGGCATTCCCGTCGAGAACTCGAAGGGCGAGGCCGAGGCCGGGCAGGAAGAGATCAACGTCAAATATTCCGACGCGCTCGACACTGCCGACATGCATGTGATCATCAAGCAGGCGACCAAGGAGATCGCGCAGAAGCACGGCAAATCCGCGAGCTTCATGGCAAAATACGACCATCGCCGCGCCGGGTCTTCCAGCCATGTGCACCAGAGCCTGTGGAAGGACGGCAAAAACGCCTTTCACGACGCGCAGGCCGAGCATGGCATGTCCGCGCTGATGCGCCACTATATCGCCGGTCAGCTGGCCTTTGCCCGCGACATCACGGTTTTCCTCGCCCCCTATATCAACAGCTACAAGCGGTTTACGGTGGGCATGTTCGCGCCGACGAAATCGGTCTGGAGCCTTGATAACCGCACCGCCGGTTTCCGGGTCTGCGGCGCGGATACCAAGGGGGTGCGGGTGGAATGCCGCATTGGCGGCGCCGATCTGAACCCCTATCTCGCCTGTGCGGCGCTTTTGGCGGCGGGGCTGGAAGGGGTAGAACAGATGCTGGAACTGGGCGCGCCGTTTGAAGGCGATATCTACCAATCCGGCGAGGCCCAGTCGATTCCGGGCACGCTGATCGAGGCGGCCGAAGCCATGAAGGACAGCCCGATGCTGACCCGTGCCTTTGGTGAAGAAGTGGTGCAGCATTACTATCATGCCGCCCGCTGGGAAATTGCAGAACAAAACCGCATCGTGACCGATTGGGAGCGGATGCGGGGCTTTGAGCGCGCGTAAGGCGCGAAAGGACGGAACCCGATGAGCAAAACAATCCAATGTATCTCGCCCGTGGATGGGCGCGTCTATGCCGAACGGCCCAGCCTGAATCAGGTGGATGCCGAGGCAATGGTGGCCCGCGCCCGCGCGGCGCAACCCGCCTGGGCCGCGCGCCCCATTGCCGAGCGCATCGCGCTGGTCAAGGCCGGTGTCGCGCGCCTGAACGAGATGAAAGACGTTCTGGTTGAGGAACTGGCCTGGCAAATGGGCCGCCCGACCCGGTACGGCGGCGAATTTGGCGGTGTGAATGACCGCACCAATTACATGTCCGAGATCGCCGAGGCGACCCTCGCGCCGATGGTGGTCGAAGCCTCCGACGCCTTTGAGCGCCGGATTGAGCGCACGCCTCTGGGCGTGGTCTTTGTGCTGGCGCCCTGGAACTACCCCTATCTCACCGCGATCAACACCATCGTGCCCGCGCTGATCGCCGGGAACACGCTGGTGCTGAAACACGCCAGCCAAACGCTGGTGGTGGGCGAGCGTCTGGCCGAGGCCTTTCATGCGGGCGGCGTGCCGGAGGATGTGTTCCAGAATGTCGTGCTCAGCCATGAAGTGACCGAAAAGCTGATCGCTGACCGCGCCTTCAACTTCGTCAACTTCACCGGCTCGGTCGCGGGCGGTGCGGCGATGGAGCGCGCGGCGGCGGGCACCTTCACCCCGCTCGGGCTGGAACTGGGCGGCAAGGATCCGGGCTATGTCCGCGCCGATGCAGATCTGGATGCCGCGGTGGACAGCCTGATGGATGGCGCGATGTTCAACGCCGGTCAGTGCTGCTGCGGGATCGAGCGGATCTATGTTCACGAAAGCCTCTATGACGCTTTCGTCGAAAAGGCCGTGGCCTGGGTCAAGGCGCTGAAACTCGGCAATCCCTTCGACGCCGCCACCACCATCGGGCCGATGGCCAACAAGCGTTTTGCCGCCGTGGTGCGCGAACAGGTGGCCGAGGCGATTGCCGAAGGTGCCACCCCGCTGATCGACCCTGCCCTCTTCCCCGAGGATGACGGCGGCGCCTATCTCGCGCCGCAGATCCTCGTGAATGTGAACCATGAGATGCGGGTGATGCGCGAGGAAAGCTTTGGCCCCGTCGTCGGCATCATGCCGGTCTCGGGCGATGACGAAGCGATCGCGGTGATGAACGACAGCCCCTATGGCCTGACCGCCTCGATCTGGACGCGCGACGCCGAGGCCGCGGGCATGCTGGGGCAACAGCTGGAAACCGGCACTGTCTTCATGAACCGCTGCGACTATCTCGATCCGGCGCTCTGCTGGACCGGCTGCAAAGACACCGGGCGCGGCGGCAGCCTGTCGCCGCTCGGCTATATGGCGGTCACCCGCCCGAAATCCTTCCATCTGAAAAAGGTGCAGAAATGATCCCGACCGCCAACTGGTCCTATCCGACGCTGATCAAGTTCGGACCGGGCCGCATCAAGGAACTGGCCGACCATTGCAAGGCGGTCGGGCTGAAAAAGCCGCTCTTGGTGACCGACAAAGCCCTCTCGACCCTGCCGATCACCGCCGCTGCGCTGGATATTCTGGACGCGGCAGGCCTTGGGCGGGCGGTGTTTTCCGAGGTGGATCCGAACCCGAATGAGAAGAACATGGCCGATGGCATCGCGGTCTACCTCGCGGGCGGCCATGACGGGGTGATCTGCTTTGGCGGCGGCTCCGCGCTCGATCTGGGCAAGATGATCGCACTGATGGCGCATCAGGCGCCGGGCCTCTCGGTCTGGGATCTCGAGGATATCGGCGATTGGTATACCCGCGCCGATGCCGCAAAAATCGCGCCGATCATCGCGGTGCCGACCACGGCGGGCACCGGCTCGGAAGTGGGCCGCGCCGGGGTGCTGACCAATTCGGAAACTCACAAGAAAAAGATCATCTTCCATCCGAAACTGCTGCCCGCGGTCACCATCTGTGACCCGGAACTGACGGTGGGGATGCCGAAATTCATCACCGCGGGCACCGGCATGGATGCACTGGCGCATTGCCTTGAAGCCTATTGCAGCCCGTTCTACCACCCGATGAGCCAGGGCATCGCGCTGGAAGGCATGCGGCTGGTGTTTGAGAACCTGCCGAAAGCCTATGCCAACCCGACCGACCTTGAGGCGCGGGCGCATATGATGTCGGCCGCCGCCATGGGCGCGGTGGCCTTCCAAAAGGGTCTGGGCGCGATCCATTCGCTCAGCCACCCGATCGGCGCGGTTTACGGCACGCATCACGGCACCACCAATGCTGTGGTGATGCCGATGGTGCTGGATTACAACCGCAGCGCCATCGAAGACCGCATCGAAAAAGCCGCCGCCTATCTCGGCATCGCGGGCGGCTTTGACGGCTTCCGCGCGGCGATCATGGCGCTGCGGGCGGAGCTTTCGATCCCGGAAAACCTCACCGCGATGGGCGTTGATCCTGCCCGCCTCGATGAGTTGACCGAAATGGCGCTGGAGGATCCCTCCTGCGGCGGCAACCCGATTGAGATGACGCGCGAAAATACCCGCGCTTTGTTCGGGGCCTGCATGTAAAACCCTCCGCCGGAGCTTCTGACCACGGTCGGAAGCCTCCGGCGGGGATATTTACAACGAAGCAATTGCTGGGCTCTCAGGCTTGCTTCGTTGCAAATATCCCCCGCGGAGCGATCCGCCCTCTCCACCCCAGCACACAGGCGGCAAGCATGACCGGCTTTCATCAAACCGAGATCGCGGTGATCGGCGCGGGCGTCGTCGGGCTGGCCATCGCGCATCGGCTGGCGCGGGCGGGACATGAGGTGGTGGTGCTCGACCCCAACCCGCCGGGCTCGGGGGCGTCCTATGGGAATGCGGGCACGATTGCGGATTACGCGGTGCAGCCGGTGGGGACACCTGCCGTGCTGAAAAACCTGCCATCATTGCTGTTTGACCGCATGTCCCCTCTGACCATCCGCCCCGCAGCGCTCCCGAGCCTGACGCCCTGGCTGTTGCGCTTTGCCGCGCAATCGCTGCCCGGGCCCGCGCGGCGCAACGCGCAGGCGCTGGCGGCGCTTTTGGCTGATGCCACGCCGCGCTGGACGGCGCTGGCCGCCGAGATTGACGGGGCCGCGCTGATGCAGGCGCAGGGCTGTCTCTATCTCTATGACCGGCCAGAGCAGGCGGCGGCGGCGGCGGCAGATCTCAGCTTCCGGCAGGCGCTGGGGATCGAGCTTGACATGCTTTCCGCCCAGGAGCTTTCCGCGCTGGAACCCGGATTGCCGCCGATGGCGGGGGGGGCGGTCTGGTTCCGGCAGGCACAATTTCTGAGCGATCCCGGGGCAATGGTCGGGCGGTTGGCCGCGGCGGCCTGGGCGGCGGGGGCACAGTACCAGCCGCGCACGGTCAGCCTGATCACGCGGCAGATGAACGGGATCAAGCTGACCGGCCCCGGGCTGACGCTGACAGCACGCAAGGTGGTGATCGCGGCGGGGGCCCATTCACGGCAGCTGGCATGGATGGCGGGCGATGCGGTGCCGCTGGATACCGAACGCGGCTATCATCTCGAATGGGACATGGCTGAGCCGCCGCTGACCCGCCCCGCCTGCCCCACGGCGCGCGGTTTTTACTTTTGCCCGATGGCGGGCCGGTTGCGGGTGGCGGGCACGGTGGAGCTGGGCGGGCTGACCGCGCCACCCTCGCCGCACCGTCTGGCGAAATTGCTGGAGGGCGCACGGGCCTATTTCCCCGATCTCGGCACGCCGGACCGCGAATGGATGGGTTTTCGCCCCTCGATGCCCGACAGCCTGCCGGTGATCGGCGCCAGCCGCGCCGGGGCGGATGTGATCCATGCCTATGGTCACGGCCATATCGGTCTGACCCTCGCCCCGGTCACCGCCGAGATTGTAAGTGACCTGATCGCCGGCCGGGCCACGGCCGCGGCGGCAGAGGCCTGCAGGGTCACCCGGTTCTGACGGGCCGCGCGGGGCTGTTGCGATGCGAACCGTTGCAGCGCTGCCCACCAGCAAGGCTTTGCCACTGCGAGGACCAAAGCCTATCGCCTCGCGGCTTAATCCCTGTATATAGGGTGCACGGATATGTGAGACGGGGGAATTCGAGTGGCTGGAATGCGCAGGATCGCAAAACGGATCGGAGCCCGCAGCCTGGGCGGTCTCGCCTTGGCGCTGCTGGGAGGGGCACCGCTGGCGGTGGCAGATCCGCTGATTGGTGTGACGCGCAACAGTTTCGGGATGCCCGGCCTGATCGACATGCCAAGCGCCGAAGCGCGGCCCGATGGCACCCTGGGGGCCACCGTCTTCAATTTCAACGGCACCACCCGCGGCACGTTCTCGTTCCAGATCGTGCCCCGCCTGTCGGCCAGCCTGCGCTACTCGCTGGTGCCGGGGCTGATGCCAGGGAATGAGGATCTCTACGACCGCTCCTTTGACATGCAGTTCCAGCTGATGGATGAGGGCCCGATTCGTCCCGCCATCGCCATCGGCCTGCGCGACATTGTCGGCACCGGGGTTTACTCGTCAGAATATATCGTCGCCACCAAATCAATCGGTCCGCGCCTGCGGGTGACCGGGGGTCTGGGTTGGGGGCGCCTCGGCAGCACCGGCGCCATCGGCAGTTTCGGCGCGCGCGAGCCCTATGATTTCAGCTCGACCGGCGGCAAGTTCAACGCAGGCCAATGGTTCAAGGGCGATTTTGCGCCCTTCGCCGGTGTGGCCTATATGCTGAACGACAAAGTGACGCTGAAGGCCGAATATTCCTCGGACGGCTATGACCGCGAAACGGCGGTCGGCGAGATGAAGGCCAAAAGCCAGCTGAACTTTGCGGTGGATTACCGGTTCAACGACAACGTCAATGTCACCGGCTATTACATGTACGGCAACAAGGTGGGCCTGCAGTTCAACCTGAACATCGACCCGCGCAAACCGCCCTTCCCCTCCGGCATCGAGACCGCGCCGCAGCCGGTTCTGCCGCGCCCCAGCCGTGCCGCCGATCCCGAGGGATGGGCGGGCACCTGGAGCGAGGACCCGACCGCGCGTCCCGCCATTCAGAACGCCGCCGCCGCCGCCCTGGCCAAAGACGGTCAGATCATCGAATCCATGTCGCTCAGCGCCACCCGTGCGGAAGTGCGGGTGAGCAACGAGACCTATGGTGCCGAGCCGCAGGCTCTGGGCCATACCGCCCGCATCCTGACCCGCGCGCTGCCGCCGTCGGTTGAAACCATCGTGATCACCCCGGTCACCCGTGGCATTCCCGCCTCCTCCATCACCTTCCGGCGCAGCGATCTGGAATCGATGGAGAATGGCAATTCCTATGACCTGCTGCCCCGCATCGGCATCTCGGATTCCCGCGCCGCGGGCACCGAAGAGCTGCACCTGACCGAGGGTCTGTTCCCGCGGTTCAAATGGGCGCTGACCCCCTATGCCGAAGCCTCGATCTTTGACCCGGATGATCCGTTCCGCATCGACCTCGGGTTGACGCTGGCGGGCAGCTATGAATTCCGCCCCGGTCTGGTCCTGTCGGGCGCGATCAACCAGCGCGCCATTGGCAATCTGAGCGACAGCACCCGGGTCTCGGACAGCACCGTCTACCATGTGCGCTCGGATCTGGTCGAATATCAAAAGCGCGGCGATCTGGCGATCCAGAACCTGCAGCTGGCCTGGTATGGCCACCCTGCCGAGAACGTCTATTCCCGCGTGACCGTGGGTCTTCTGGAACGGATGTATGGCGGTATCTCGACCGAAATCCTGTGGAAGCCCGTGGACAGCCGCCTCGCGCTCGGGGTGGAGCTGAACTATGTGCAGCAGCGCGGCTTTGACCAGCGCTTCGACTTCCGTGATTACCGCACGGCCACAGGGCATGCTTCGGTCTATTATGACATCGGCGCGGGCTTCAACACCGAGCTGGACGTGGGCCGCTATCTGGCCAAGGACTGGGGCGCCACGCTCACCGTTGACCGGGAATTCTCGAACGGCTGGCGCGTGGGTGCCTTTGCCACCGTGACCGACATGTCGGCAGACGACTTTGGTGAAGGCTCCTTCGACAAAGGCATCCGCGTCACCATCCCGGTGGCCTGGACCACGGGCAAGCCCTCGGTGAACAAGGTTAATACGGTCATCCGGCCGCTGAACCGCGATGGCGGGGCGCGTCTGGACGTTGATGGCCGCCTCTATGACACGATCCGTCAGGCGCATACCGGCGATCTTTATGACAGCTGGGGGAGATTCTGGCGATGATGACGCATCCGCGGCCCGGCACACGGGCCCTGCGGTGGGCGCTGGCGGCAACGCTGGTCCTCTCTGCCTGCGGCAATGACACCAACAAGACCGAGAATGCTCAGGTGGCAGGCGGCGTGATCCGCGATGTTGTGGCACTGGTCACGCCGAAAAAGGCCCCGGACGAGACGAAGGCCGTCGCCGGCGACGATGAGGCCCTCGCCCAGGCTGCCCTGCGCTCGCTCAAGACGCCTGCGATGATCGCGACGATCGAAAGCACCGGCAGCCGCAGCGTGCTGGGGATGATCGGCGAAAACGGCACGATGCGCACCTATGCCACGCCCACGCAGCAGGCGATGATTTTCCGGCAGGGCATTCTGGTCGGCACCCGCGGCCTCGGCCATGACATGATGTCCGCCGAGGTGGATGCGGTGGCGCAGCTGATCCGCGAACGCCGCGCGGGGACGGTGCCGGTCACCCTGCGCTACCTCGATGGTCTGGGGCTGGAGCGGCCGCTGCCGGTGACCTGCACGGTCAGCACTGGCGCGGAACAGGCCTTTGACTTTGCGGGCAGCCATTGGCAGGGCCAGCAGGTCATTCAGACCTGCACCGACAATGGTGCGAATTTCACCAACAACTACGTGGTCAGTGCCAGCGGCGATATCTTGCTGTCACGCCAATGGATTGGCCCGAACCTGGGGTATGTGACGCTGCGGGTTGTCCGCCTCTGAGCAGGCCCTGAACCGGCCGGAGCCCAGATATGAAAAAGCCCCGTCCCTTGTGGAGCGGGGCTTTTTTCTGTTGCGCCGCGCCGTCTGCCGGCGGCGCCTGGCACCCTGCCCGCATGTCCGGACGTCAGATAAAAGTAAGGCCGGAAAGCTTGCGCTTTCCGGCCAAAAGATCCCTGCGGGACCCTAGCGATTAGCTGTCCGAAGCAACGGCAGCGATCACGCCCAGCAGCAGCAGAGCCGGAACGATCAGGCCAGCGTTCGAGGACGAGCCGTTGTCTTCAACAACGACCGGGGTCGCTTCGACGACCGGGGCAACGTAGCCACCAGCGAACGAGGCGCCAGCGGTCATGGTCAGGGCGATAGCGAGAGTAGCGATTTTTTTCATGGTGTGCTCCGTCTTTACTGTGGAAGGCCGTCGCATTCGACAGCATCGAAGCGACATTTACATAAAGACATGGGATTGCAAAGGGGAATTCG
The DNA here is from genome assembly GCF_052113705.1 of Phaeovulum sp. W22_SRMD_FR3. Lineage (NCBI taxonomy): Bacteria > Pseudomonadati > Pseudomonadota > Alphaproteobacteria > Rhodobacterales > Paracoccaceae > Phaeovulum > Phaeovulum sp. W22_SRMD_FR3. The sequence goes on from NZ_JBGQOG010000001.1 coordinate 189,258, forward strand.
CAGCGAAGAATCGGCGGATTGTTAAACTGTTGCAGTTTAGCCAGCACCCTTGCCGCACCGCAGCATAATTCCGTCAATAAAGACAGGGGTTTCACGACAAAACCAATAGAGGAAGCTGAAATAAAACAATAATTTCGGACGGAACCGTTTCCGTCGCCCGCGCGTTTCCTCCGGTGAAGGCCTGTCCTCACCCGCGCGGGCCCGATGGGGAAATTTACCTTTTCAACCGGCCGATCAGCAATGCTCCGCCGAAGAGCACCGATGCGCCGGTCACGATCGACGGACCCGCAGGCGTGTCAAATTGCAACGAAGCCGCGAGCCCCGCCAAGACCGACAATGCCCCCGCAATCGTCGCGCCCAGCGCCATCTCTTCGGGCGTGCGCGCGAACTGCCGGGCGGTGGCGGCCGGCACGATCAACAGGGCGGCAATCAGCAGCGACCCGACGATCTTGATCGCGACCGCCACCACCAGCGCCAGGGCAAGAACCAGCACCAGACGCTCGCGCCGCGGATCATGTCCGGCGGCGACAGCCAGGTCTTCGTTCAATGTGGTGGTCAACAGGGCCTGCCAGCGCCAGATCAGCAGCGCGAGCACCAGCACCGCGCCCCCCCAGACCACCGCCAGATCCGTGCGGCTGACCGCGAGGATGTCCCCGAACAACCAGGCTGAAAGATCGACCCGCACGCCGGTGAGGAAAGACGCGGCCACCAGACCCACCGCCAGCGCCGAATGCGCGAGCACGCCCAGCGTGGTGTCCATCGCATGCCCGCGCCCGGCCAGCCCCGCCACCGTCACCGCCATCGCCAAAGCCACCGCCAATGTCCCGACATAGACAGACACCCCGAACCCCAGCGACAGCGCCACGCCCAGAATCGCTGCATGGGCGGTGGCATCGCCAAAATAGGCCATGCGCCGCCAGACGACAAAGGCCCCCAGCGGCCCTGTTGCCAGCGTGACCCCCACCCCAGCCAGCGCCGCCCGCAGCAAGAAGTCATCAAACATGGCGGTGCTCCGTCGGGGTTAGCGCTGGCTCATGGCCGCTGTGATCATGCAGAACAGGCGCCGCTGCACCGCCGACTCCGCCCACCGCATGGGCGTGATCATGCGGATGCGCGCAGTTCTCATCATGTTCGTGATCGTGCAAATGTTGATAGAGCGCGAGTGCGCCCCCCGTGCCCAGCCCGAACAGCGCCCGGTATTCCGGCGCCGCGCGGACCACTGTCGGGGTGCCCTCGCAGCAGATATGCCCGTTCAGACAGATCACCCGGTCCGAGGCCGACATCACCACATGCAGATCATGGCTGACCATCAGCACCGCACAGCCGCTGTCGCGGCGCAGCTCCTCGATCAATTTGTAAAATGCCGCCGTGCCGGGCTGGTCCAGCCCCTGCGTCGGCTCATCCAGAATCAGCAGCTGCGGCTCGGCCAACAGGGCCCGCGCCAGCATCACCCGCTGCAACTGCCCGCCCGAGAGGCCCGCCATCGGCCGCCGCTCAAGGCCCGCCACCCCGGTCCGCTCCAGCGCCGCCCCGGCGGCATGGTCGCTCACCCGCTTGGGCAGCGACAAAAAACGCCGCACGGTGAGCGGCAGGCTGGCATCAATATGCAGCTTTTGCGGCACGTAGCCGATGCGCAACCCGGCCTGGCGCTGCACCTCACCCTCGGCGCCCCGCTCGGCACCGATCAACGCCTTGATCAGCGTCGATTTTCCGGATCCGTTCGGCCCGACAACGGTGACAATCTCGCCGGGGTCGATGGCAAAGTTCACCCCGGCCAGAACCACTTGCCCGCCGTGACTGACGGTCAGGCCGCGCGCCTGCAGCAGGCTCATGCCGGGGCCTCCACCGGAGCCGCGGGTGCGGCCAGACAGACCGGGCACAGGCCCAGCGCCTCAATATTGACCCGCTCCACCACAAAGCCCAGATCCGCCGCCGCCCCTTCCAGCGCGCTGCGCACCGGTGCCGCCGGCGCCTCGGCCACGCTGTTGCACTGACGGCAGATCAAGAACACCGGCGCATGATCCTCGCCCGGATGCATGCAGGCGGCAAAGGCGTTCAGCCGCCGGATCCGGTGGGCCAAGCCATTCTCGACCAGAAACTCCAGCGCGCGGTACGCCACGGGGGGCTGTTTGCCGTAACCTTCGGCCCCCAGCCGCTCGAGCACCTCATAGGCCCCGAGGGCGCGGTGCTCCTCCAGCAAGATCTCCAGCGCGCGCCGGCGCACCGGCGTCATCCGGCCGCCATTCTGCGCAATCACCGCTTCGGCACGCGCCAGAACACCGCCGGTGCAATGGCTGTGATCATGCGCGGAAAAGGCCAGTTCGGGCGTCGCGTCGGGATGCGTCATGTTATTTTATCACATTTCTCTTGACCTGTTACAGTATAACATACAAAAGCCTGCCCCAAGATGCAACAACTCCCCGGAGATCCCATGCCGCTGCCGTATCACCCTCAGCCCGTCCTCGCCCGCCTTGCCTGCAGCGCAGCACTGGCCCTGCCGCTCTGGGCGGGTGCCGCCGCCGCAGAAGTGCCGCAGGTGGTGACCGACATCCCCCCGGTGCAATCCCTGGTGGCGATGGTGATGGGCGATCTCGGCACGCCCGGGGTCTTGTTGCCGCAGGGCGGTGATCCACACAGCTATCAGCTGCGGCCCAGCCAGGCGCGCGATCTGAGCGAGGCCGGGCTGGTGGTCTGGGTCGGGCCGGAACTGACCCCCTGGCTGGACCGCGCGCTGACGAATGTTACCAGCAGCGGCACCACGCAACTGGGCCTGCTGGCCACCCCCGGCACGATCTTGCGCGCATTTGCCGAGGATTCGCCCGAAACGGCAGAGCTGGCCGAAGAAGCGGCCGACGCACAAAGCGCAGACGGCGCGGGCGGTGGTCATGACCACGATCACGCGGACGACCACGACCACGCGCATGACCACGCCGATGACCACACGCACGATCATGACCACGATCACGACCACGACCACGCGGAGGATCACGGGCACGATCACGGGCATGACCATGGCTTCCGCGATCCGCATGCCTGGCTCGACCCGCAAAACGCGCAGGTCTGGCTGCGCCAGATCGCTGAAACCCTCGGGCAGATCGACCCCGAACATGCCGCGCTTTATGCGCAGAATGCTCTGGTTGCCTCGGAACGTCTGGCCACCCTCGACAGCACGCTGCAGGCCGAACTCGCGCCGGTGCGCGACAAACCGTTTCTGGTCAGCCATGATGCCTACCGGTATTTTGTGGCGCATTACGGCCTGACGCAGGGCGGCACGATTTCGCTGGGGGATGCGGCGGCACCGGGTGCGGCGCGGCTGAGCCGCCTACGGGGTGAAATGCAAGCTGCCCGCGCCGTTTGCGCTTTCCCGGAGGCCAATCACGACCCCAAGCAGATGGCGCAGCTGATCGAGGGGACGCCCGTCCGCCAAGGGGCTGCGATCGACCCGGCGGGCAGCACCCTCACCCCCGGCGCCGACCTTTATGAACGGCTGCTGAAGGAAATGGCGAGCGCCCTGCGCGACTGCCTCAGCGCCGGGTAATCCGCGCCATGGGCCCGTCCCGCATCGGCGGGCCGAACCTGCCGTTGCGCCATGCTTGATCCCCGGCGCCAGACCCTGTCTTATGGGCGCCGGAACGGCCTTGGGAGCAAGCGCCGCATGAGGGTAACACCGCGCGCCGCCACACAAGACGGCGGCAGGGCGCGGGGCAAAGGCAGGGCAGGATGAAAACGACAGGTGAGGGCGCCATCCCGGCCGCCCATGGGGCAATCGCTGCGCCAGATCAAAACGGCGCCGATATCCGGCCCTTTGGCCAGCTGAGCGATGGGCGGGAGGTCAGCGTCATCACCCTGACCGACGGTGAGTTGCGGGTGCGCATCCTCACCCTCGGGGCTATTTTGCAGGATCTGCGGCTGGCCGGGGTCAGCTGGCCACTCGTGCTCGGCTCAGACCTTCTGGCGGCCTATGAAGGGCCGGTCGGCTGGTTCGGCGCGGTGGTGGGCCCGGTGGCCAACCGGCTGCGGGGGGCGCGTGCCCCGCTGAACGGCGCAGAGCTGCAATTTGTCGCCAACAATGGCGCTGCCGTCCTGCACGGCGGCCCCGTCGGCACCTCGGGCCGGATCTGGACGGTGGAAGCCGCCAGCCCCGCGCATGTGGTGCTGCGGCTTGAGCTGGCGGATGGCACCGAAGGCTTTCCCGGCAACCGGGTGATCCGCGCCGAATACCGCATCCTGCCGCCCGACCGCCTGCAATTGCGGCTGACCGCCGAGACCGACGCCCCGACGCTGATGAACCTCGCGCATCATCCCTATTGGGCACTGGACGGGGCCCGCGGCACCGAGACCCTGACGCTGCAGGTGGCGGCGGATCATTTCCTGCCCGTCGATGATGCCATCCTGCCCACCGGAGAGATTCGCGCCGTGACGGGGATGCGGGATCTGCGCCAGGGGCGCGGCATGTCGGATTTGCCAGCGCTCGACCACAATTACTGCCTGATGCCCGGCGGTCCGGGGGCGGCGACCACGCGCACGCTGACGCCTGCCGCGCGGCTGACCGGCGCCCGGGGCGTGTCGCTGGAGATTGCCACCACGGCGCCCGGCCTGCAGATCTACGACGGCGCGCATGTGAACACCGCCCCCTTCCCCGGCCTGATGGGCACACCCTATGGCCCCGGCGCGGGTGTCGCCCTCGAGGCGCAGCTTTGGCCTGATGCGCCGCATCACGCGGATTTTCCGTCCATTTCGATGCTTCCGGAAAGTTCGTGGGAACAGGTGACGGAATACCGCCTGACGCGCGTAGAAGCAGAAGGACAGATTCCGCGCGCGCGGACCGACCCAGATCAAGCGGAGTGAAGCATGACGATTGCCGGCAATCTTCCACGAACCCCCCCCGGCCAGACAGAACTCGCGGCGCTGTTTGCCGATATGGCGCCCGGTCTGGGCCTGTCACGGCCCGCGGGCGCCTGCTTTGCCACGATCTGGCGCGCCGCGCAGGCACCTTGTGCTGATGATCTGGTGCGGGATCTGGGGATTTCCCGGTCGAATGTCTCAATCGCGCTGAAAGAATTGCGGCAATGGGGCATGGTCCAGATTGCCCGCACACCGGGTGACCGGCGCGAGTTTTTTGTGGCACCTGCCGACCCTTGGGCGCTGGTGCGCCAGATCATCGCCGAACGGCAGCGCCGCGACCTCGCCTCGGCACTGGACCGGCTTTATGCGATTGAAACCCTGAGCCAGGATCCCCGCATCAGCAGCCTGTGCGAGGCGGTGGAGACCGTGTCTGGCTGGATGGCGGGGCTGAGCCGTCTCGATTCTGCGGATCTCGCACAGCGCCTGTCGGATGAAACCCCGGATACCGACGAGGCCAAGAAGAAAAAGAAGAAGAAAAAGGCCTAGGCCCGCGCCCTAAAGCCCTTGCCGCTCGCCGGGCCCCTGTCCCTAGGCCCCTGTCCTAGGCCCGTGCACGCAGCGGGGGCAGATCTCCCGGCGGGTTTTTGGGCGCCTCCGGCTCCAGCAGATCCTCGATAAATACCGCCAGAAGTTGCGGGCGGCCGCTGACCCCGGCCTTGCGGTAAATCGCATTCGTCTGCGCCTTGACCGTCCCCTCCGAGGTGTTGCGCAGCTGGGCGATTTCGGCCGTTGACATGCCCTTGATGGCAAACAGCGCCACGTCGCGCTCGGCCGGGGTCAGGTGCCATTCGGCAAACCGCTCGGCCAGCAGGTCCATGAACGCGCCCGAGGCCCGGCGGAGCTGCTCTTGTGCCCGGTGGCGCGCGCGCAGGCTGACAAACAGGGCCGCGGCCCCCAGAACAAGCCCCAGCACCAACCCCAGCGCCGCGCCCATCTCAATGATTTCGCGGGTCTTCCAGCTGATCGGCTCGGCATAGATGCCAAACAACGACATCAGAATATCCGACACGAAAAACAGCGCGCAAACCGCCTGAACCAGCAGGATCACTCCGATCAGAACTGAGCCTAACCAGCGGGGCCGTTTCATTCCCGGCCTCCGCGCGCGCAGATCGTGGCGCTACCGGTCATCACTGTCCTCGCTGTCGTCTGAGCTGTCGTCGGACCCGTGGCCCGAGCCGCTGCCCGAGTTGCTGCCGGAATGATCGTCGGAACCTGAATCGTCCTCCCCGCTATCGTCGTCATCGCTGCCGGAACTGCCCGAGCCAGAGTTGCCCGAACCGGAATCATCGGATCCGGTCCCGCTGCCGGAGCTGCCACTTCCCGAACTGCCGCCAGAACTCCCCGAGGAACCCTCGGTGATCACCACGTCACTTTTGGCGGCACGGGCGCTGGACGCGAGGGGTTTCCAGAAGTCGCGCAGAATCTCGCCCGTGGCCGGATTGACGATGATCTCGCGCTGCGCCTCGCTGTTGCGGGCCAGAATGCGGGTGCGTCCCAGCCAGGTCCGCTCAACGCTGACCGCCGAATAACCCTGCGCATAGAGCTGCTTGACGATCTGATCCGGCGCGCTCTGCGCAAGGCCAAACTGCGGCCAGACCAGCAGCGTGGTCAGGCCGAACAGCAGCTGGCGTTTTGACATCGGACCCCGCATCTCACTCCCCTTCCCGACGGTCGCGCGGGACCGGTGCGCGCGCGACCGAAGTGCCCTCAAGACCGGCTGCCGGAATCATCCGAGCCCGAATTGCTGTCGTCATCGCTGTCATCTGAGCCGTGATCATCCCCATGGTCACCCCCGTGATCATCCCCCCGATCATGGCCCGATCCATCATGGCTGTCATCCCCCGAGGAATCATCATCATGGCTGTCATCGTTACCGTTATGGTGGCCGCTGTCATCATCGGACGCGGATGCGCCATCGTCGCTGCCGCTCCCGGGGCCGTTCCCCGCCGGCGCGGTGCCGTCCAGCGCATGGGCTTCGGATTTGACCACGTCGCCCGTCGTGCTGTCATAAATGACCTCAACGCGCTGACCATTGCGTGTGGCCTCAACCTTGATCGTATCGGCCCCCGAGCGGACCTCGATGTCGGTATAGCCCTCAGCGCTGAAGGTGCTCATCACGCCCTCCGGGGTGATCGCTGCAAAGGCCGGTGCGGCAAGCAACAGGCTGGCCACCAACGGAAGATAAATCTGACGCATCTCACTCTCCTCGCTCCGGCATCTCCCTTGGATGCCTGTTGCCATCTGGGAGCCGCCTGACCGGTCCGTCCATGCGCCAGCGGGGATAAAGAGCGCCGCTAAACTCTGTGCCAAAGCCCATAAACCATAGTTTATGCTGCAAAAAGCCCCGCCTTTTCAGGCGGGGCTGGTGCAAATCCGTCAGATGGCGGTTACCTGCTCAGATCTTCATATCAAAGCCGAGATGCTTGGCGACGGTGAAGATATCCTTGTCGCCGCGCCCGCACATGTTCATCACCAGAATATGGTCTTTCGGCAGCGTGGGCGCCAGTTTGATCACATGGCCCAGCGCATGGCTCGGCTCCAGCGCCGGGATGATTCCCTCGAGCTGGCAGCAGAGCTGGAAGGCTTCCAGCGCTTCGGTGTCGGTGATGTTCACATATTCCGCGCGGCCGGTATCGTGCAGCCAGGCGTGTTCCGGCCCGATCCCCGGATAGTCGAGACCCGCCGAAATCGAATGCCCCTCCAGGATCTGCCCGTCCTCATCCTGCAACAGATAGGTGCGGTTGCCGTGCAGCACGCCGGGACGGCCGCCGGTCAGGCTGGCGCAATGCTCCATCTTCTCATCGACGCCGTGGCCCCCGGCCTCAACGCCGATGATCTTGACCGTTGGCTCATCGAGGAATTCATAGAAGAGACCCATGGCGTTCGAGCCGCCGCCGATCGCCGCGATCAGCGTGTCGGGCAGACGGCCCTCGCCCTCCTGCTCGGCCAGCTGCCAGCGGACTTCCTTGCCGATGATCGACTGGAAATCGCGCACCATCGCCGGATAGGGCGCGGGGCCCGCCACCGTGCCGATGCAGTAGAAGGTGTCGCGCACATTGGTCACCCAATCGCGCAAAGCATCATTCATCGCATCCTTCAGCGTGCCCCGGCCCGAGGTGACCGGAATCACTTCCGCCCCCAGAAGGCGCATGCGGAAGACGTTCGGCGCCTGCCGCTCAACATCGGTGGCGCCCATATAGACCACGCATTTCAGCCCGAAACGCGCGCAGACGGTGGCGGTGGCCACGCCATGCTGCCCGGCGCCGGTCTCGGCGATGATCCGGGTCTTGCCCATCCGCATCGCGAGCAGGATCTGCCCCAGCACATTGTTGATCTTATGCGCGCCGGTGTGGTTCAGCTCATCGCGCTTGAGATAGATCTTGGCACCGCCCAGATGCTCGGTCAGCCGCGGCGCATAATAGAGCGGCGAGGGGCGGCCCACGTAATGCTTCCACAGATCGTCCATCTGCGCCCAGAAGGTGGGATCGGTCTTGGCGAATTCGTATTGCGCTTCCAGCTCGAGGATCAGCGGCATCAGGGTTTCCGACACGAAACGCCCGCCGAAAATCCCGAAACGACCCTGCTCGTCCGGGCCGCTCATGAAGCTGTTGATGAGGTCTTCGGCCATGTCAGTTCCCCTTCGCCGCGGCAATGAACGCCGCAATCAGATCCGTATCCTTGATTCCCGGCGCGCTTTCAACGCCCGATGACACATCCACCTGCCGTGCGCCGGTCAGTCGCACCGCCTCTGCCACATTCTGCGGCGTCAGCCCGCCCGCCAGCATCCAGGGCTTGGTCCATTTCCGCCCGGCGATCAGCCGCCAGTCAAAGGCAAGACCGTTGCCGCCAGGCAAGGCCGCGCCCTTCGGCGCCTTGGCATCGACCAATATCTGATCCGCCACCGCCTCATAGGCCGCCAGCTGCGCCAGATCCCCGGGGCCCGCCACCCCCACAGCCTTCATCACCGGCAGGCCATAGCGCTGGCGGACCTCGCGCACCCGCTCAGGCGTTTCCTGCCCGTGCAGCTGGATCATGTCGAGCGGCACATCGGCGGAAATCGCGTCCAGCTCGGCATCGCTGGCATTCACCACCAGCGCCACTTTCGCGATGCCCATCGGCACATCAATCGCCAGGGCGCGCGCCATGGCAATCGAGACATTGCGCGGGGATTTTTCGAAAAACACAAAGCCCACATAGCTCGCCCCGCCTGCGATGGCGGCGACAAGATGTTCGGGCTGGCTCAGGCCACAGATTTTGACGCGGGTATTCATGTGCCAGACTTAGCGCGCCCGGCCGCCATCCTCAAGCAGCGCCAGCACCTCGTCCTGTGCCTTTGGCTTGCCGCCCCCCAGCCGCTTGACCTCGCGCTCAAGCCGGGCGGCGCGCCGGGCGTTTTCGCCCGCCGAGGCACGGATCTGCGACTCGCGCAGCCATTCCCAGAAAAAGCCGATCATCAGCCCCAGAAGCAGCGCGGCAAAGATCACCAGGAACAGCGGCAGCTGCACCACCCAATCCCAGCCGAGGAAACTGCCCGCTTCGACCGGCAGCAGGGACAGCGTCACCGGATCCCGGTTGGCCATCGCCAGCGTGATCAGCAGCACTGCAAACAGCGCCAGAAAGCCAAAACGGAGCAGTCGCAGCATTCAGGCCTCGTCGCCGTTCAGGCGGTCGCGCAACAGCTTGCCGGTCTTGAAGAACGGCACATGCTTTTCATCGACATCCACCGAGGTGCCGGTGCGCGGGTTGCGGCCCGTGCGGGCATCGCGCTTTTTCACCGAGAAGGCGCCAAAGCCGCGCAGCTCGACCCGGTCGCCCCGCGCCATGGCTTCGACAATCTCTTCGAAAATCGTGTTCACGATCCGCTCAACATCGCGTTGGAACAGATGCGGGTTTTCTTCGGCAATCTTGGCAATCAGCTCGGACCGGATCATGCATACCCCCCTGAGTTTCTCCCGGGTGGCAGACCCGGTTATTGCACTGACTATAGGCAGAAAAAATCTGCGCACAAATATCAAAGTCCTTGGAATAGCACCGATTTTCCGGAATTTACCCGAGGTTCGGCAGCTTTCAGCCGCTGCTGCACCGCAGCATCGCCCCGCCACACCCGCGCCGGGCGAACAAACCCCGGTTGCCGCCAACTTTTCGCGAATCGCGCAAGCAAACGGCCCCGCCCTTTCGGGGCGGGGCCGTCCATCACTGTCGTTCCGGTTTTCAGGCCCGTTTCAGGGCCCGGCAGCGGGGCGCATCTCAGCTCAGTTGTTCGAGCCTTTGAGCGCCGCACCCAGGATATCGCCCAGCGAGGCGCCCGAGTCCGACGAGCCGTATTGTTCAACGGCTTCTTTTTCTTCCGCGATTTCGCGGGCTTTGATCGACACGCCCAGACGACGGGTCTTGCTGTCCACGTTCGTCACGCGCACATCGACCTTGTCGCCGACCTGGAAGCGCTCGGGGCGCTGGTCAGCACGGTCGCGGGCCAGATCCGAGCGGCGGATGAACGACTTCATGCCGTTGTAATCGCACTCAATGCCGCCCTCTTCGATCGCCGTCACTTCAACGGTGACGATCGAGCCGCGTTTCACGCCGTCAACCGCGTCGGAGAAGGTGTCTGCGTCCAGAGCTTTGATCGAGAGCGAGATACGCTCTTTCTCGACGTCCACTTCGGTGACAGCGGCCTTGACCACGTCGCCTTTGCGGTAGTTCTGGATGGCGTCTTCGCCGCGCTGTTCCCAGCTCAGATCCGAGAGGTGGACCATGCCGTCGATGTCGTTCTCGAGGCCGATGAACAGACCGAATTCGGTGATGTTCTTGACTTCGCCTTCGATCATCGAACCGACCGGGTTGTTCTCGGCGAACACTTCCCACGGGTTGCGCATGGTTTGCTTCAGGCCCAGCGACACGCGACGTTTCGCGGTGTCGATTTCCAGAACCATGACATCAACCTCTTGCGAGGTGGAGACGATTTTGCCCGGGTGGACGTTTTTCTTGGTCCAGGACATTTCCGAAACGTGGACCAGACCTTCAACGCCGGCTTCCAGCTCCACGAAGGCGCCGTAGTCGGTGATGTTGGTCACGCGGCCTTTGTGGACCGATTCCAGCGGGAACTTGGTCTCAACCGAATCCCACGGATCGTTCTGCAGCTGTTTCATGCCGAGCGAGATGCGGTGGGTTTCTTTGTTGATCTTGACGACCTGAACCTTGACGGTTTCGCCGATCGACAGGATTTCCGACGGGTGGTTCACACGGCGCCATGCCATGTCGGTGACGTGCAGCAGGCCGTCAACGCCGCCCAGATCAACGAACGCACCGTATTCGGTGATGTTCTTGACCACGCCGTCGACGGTTTGACCTTCGGTCAGGTTGCCGATGACTTCGGCGCGCTGTTCGGCGCGGCTTTCTTCCAGGATCGCGCGGCGCGAGACAACGATGTTGCCACGACGACGATCCATTTTCAGGATTTGGAACGGCTGCTTCAGACCCATGAGCGGGCCGGCATCACGCACCGGACGCACATCAACCTGGCTGCCCGGCAAGAAGGCCACAGCGCCGCCCAGATCCACCGTAAAGCCGCCTTTGACGCGGCCGAAGATGGCGCCGTCGACGCGCTCTTCTTTCGCATAGGCTTGCTCGAGGCGATCCCAGGCTTCTTCACGGCGGGCTTTCTCACGGCTGATGACAGCCTCACCACGGGCGTTCTCAACGCGGTCGAGGTAAACCTCAACTTCGTCGCCCACGGAGATATCCGGGGTTTCGCCCGGGTTCGCGAATTCTTTCAGATCAACGCGGCCTTCCATTTTGTAGCCGACGTCGATGATGGCCTGGCCCGCCTCGATGGCGATCACGCGACCTTTGACAACCGAACCCTCTTCGGGGGTGTCAATCTCAAAGCTCTCCTGCAGAAGGGCTTCGAATTCTTCCATAGTGGTTTTAGCGCACATGCGTGTGAGTTTCCTTTTCAAGTGTTTTACTGGCCATGCGGTTGGCTCCGCCGGTCTTCGTTGTGGATATGCCCGAAAGGGGCAGACCTGCGTCTGCCCCCTCGGACCGGGTCGCTATAGGCGGGAATCGCCTGTGGAGCAAGAGTTTTCGGCCCCAGCGTCAGTCGCGCCGGGTCACCAGCTCTGCCAGCGGGCGGCGCACCTTGGGCAGACCGGCCAGCCAGTCGCCCTCGGCCGCGCGGTAGCCCAGGGGCATCAGCGTGACCGACCGCAGACCGCGCGCGCGCAGGCCCAGGATCGCATCGACCTGATCGGGGTCAAAACCCTCCATCGGGGTGCTGTCGACCTGCTCTTCGGCCGCCTGCGCCAGAGCGGTGCCAAAGGCGATATAGGCCTGACGGGCAGCATGTTCGTAATTCACCTCTGCCGGACGCGGCAGATACATCTCCTTGAGACGGTCGTAATAGGCGGTCACCGCCTCGCTGGTGCCACCGCGCTCGGCGCTCATCTGCGCCACGAGGGCGTCAATGCGGGCCTCGGTGTAATTGTCCCAGGCGGCGAAAACCAGCAGATGCGAGCCATCGGTGATCTGCGCCTGATCCCAGGCCGCAGCGCGGATCTGTGCGCGCAGTTCAGCGTTGGTCACCACGATGATCTCAAAGGGCTGCAAGCCGCTGGAGGTCGGCGCCAGTTGTGCGGCGGCCAGAATCCGCGCCACTTTCTCTTCGGGTACCGTGCGGGCGGGGTCCATTTTCTTGGTGGCGTAGCGCCAGTTCAACACATCAAGAAGCATCTCAAATCCTTTCGGGGCGCACCCTCGCGCCTTGATCTGCCCTTAGTTAGATCTGCGCCGGGCAGATGCAAGCAGCGGCTCTGTGCTCAGGGGCGCAGATGCCGTGCGATTTCCGCGCAGGCCAGCTCCACCGCCGCCTCAATGCTGAGATCGGATGTGTCGATCACCAGCGCATCCGCCGCAGGCCGCAAGGGTGCGTCGGCCCGGCCCATATCGCGGGCGTCGCGTTCTTTCACCTCGGCCAGCACGATCGCCGCATCGCCGCCAACCTCGAGCCAGCGCCGGTGCGCCCGCACCTCCGAGCTGGCGGTGACGTACAGCTTCACCTCGGCCTGCGGGCAGATCACCGTGCCAATATCGCGCCCATCGAGCACCGCACCGCCCGGCCTCCGGGCAAAATCGCGCTGAAACGCCAAAAGCGCCGCGCGCACTTCCGGGATGACGGCGACCTGTGAGGCCGCCTGCCCCGCCGCGAGACTGCGCAGATCGTCGCGCGCCAGATCATCGGTGGTCAAATTTTGCGCGGCCTCGATCGGATCGCCACCCTTCATCCCCACGGCGCGGTAAAGCGCTCCCGTGTCGAGATACGCAAACCCAAAACGCGCCGCCACCGCGCGCGAGATCGTACCCTTGCCCGCCGCTGCCGGACCGTCGATTGCCACGGTGAAGTTCATGTCTGCCTCCTGCCGGTCGCACCGGGATGGCGGCGGAAGCCTCCGGCGGGGATATTTGTTATCAGGCAAAGGAGAGAAGCTGCGCCTTTGCCTGATCTTAAATATCCCCCGCGGAGCGTTCCGCCCGTGTCAGTCGCGCGCGATCTCGGCACCGAGACCGGCCATCAACCCCTCAAAAATCGGGAAAGATGTGGCGATGGGCGAGCCGTCATCGACGCTGACCGGCTTTTGGCTGGCCAGACCGAGCACGAGAAAGCTCATGGCGATGCGGTGGTCGATATGGGTGGCGCAGGTGGCACCACCCGGCACCCCTGCCGCACCGAGCCCATGCACGATCAGCGTGTCGAGATCTTCTTCGATGGTCACGCCGCAGGCCTCAAGCCCGCGCGCCATCGCGTCGATCCGGTCGGATTCCTTCACCCGCAGCTCTTTCACGCCGCGCATCACCGTGGTGCCGGTGGCGCAGGCCGCGACCACCGAAAGCACCGGATATTCATCGATCATGCTGGCCGCGCGCTCGGTGGGGACTTCGATGCCCTTGAGGTCCCCGGTGTAGCGCACGCGCAGATCCGCGACCGGTTCGCCGCCTTCGGTGCGGGGATTTTCAAAGGTGATGTCGGCGCCCATTTCCACCAAAGTGGTGAAGAGGCCGTTGCGGGTCGGGTTCTGGCTGACGCCCGGCACGAGGATATCCGAGCCTTCGGCCAGGAGGGCCGCACAGACCGGGAAGGCGGCCGAGCTGGGGTCGCGCGGCACGGCGACGCGTTGGGCGCGCAGTTCGGGCTGGCCGGTCAGGGTGATCACCCGGCCTTCGGGCGTCACTTCGGTGGTGATCTTGGCGCCAAAGCCCGCCAGCATCCGCTCGGAATGGTCGCGGGTGGCCTCTTTCTCGATGACCACGGTCTGGCCCGGCGCGTTCAGCCCGGCCAGCAGCACCGCCGATTTCACCTGCGCCGAGGGCATCGGCGTGGTGTAGGTCACCGGCACCGGGAATTCCGCGCCGACGATGGTCATCGGCAGGCGGCCACCCTGGCGGCCGTAAGCGCGCGCGCCAAAAAGGGCGAGCGGATCGGTGACCCGGCCCATCGGGCGTTTGTTCAGGCTGGCATCGCCGGTGAAGGTGGCGGTGATCGCCGTGGTGGCCATGCAGCCCATGATCAGCCGCACGCCCGTGCCGGAGTTGCCGCAGTCAATGACATTCGTGGGTTCGGCAAAGCCGCCGACGCCAACGCCGTTCACCGACCAGATCCCGGCCGCGTGGCGGGTCACTTCAGCGCCGAAAGCCCGCATCGCCTTGGCGGTGTCGAGCACGTCCTGCCCTTCCAGAAGGCCCGTCACCTGCGTCTCGCCCACCGAGAGCGCGCCCAGGATCAGCGCGCGATGGCTGATCGACTTGTCACCCGGCACCTCGGCCACGCCCTTCAGGGCGGCGCCTTTGCGCGAGGTCATCGGAATGGGTTCACCGTGGCCGGACATCTCGTTCTCCCTCGAAATTCGCCCGGGTGATACCGCAAACGGAGGGGGGCGTAAATCACCACATTTTGACGGGCAGAGGGCTGTGGCGCCTGCCGCCGGGGCCTGTGGCCGCGGTGGGAGCCTCCGGCGGGGATATTTGACCCGAAGCAAGCCCGGATGTGCAGCCCGCCCCAAATCGGGGTCGGGCGGTTGAGGTCGGGCGATCTGGGCCAACCGATCTGGGCCAGCCGGTCTGGGGGCTATCGGTCAGGGGCGGAGGAAGGTGGCGTAATCCGGGGCGCGGCCTTCGCGCAGGGCCTTTTGCTCGTAGCGGGTCGAGATCCAGTCGGCCCAGGCCTCCGGGCTGTGATGCGTGAGGGCAAAGCCCGCCTGCGGCACTTCCTTCAGGGTCTGGCGCATATAGTCGGGAATATCGGTGGCCACGCGGAACTCTGCCCCCGGGGCCAGCAGGCGGAAGAGCGGCACAAGATGGTCCTGCGTCACGAAACGGCGGCGGTGATGGCGGCGTTTCGGCCAGGGGTCGGGATAGTTGAGAAAGGCGCGGGAAACCGAGCCCTCGGGCAGCACTTCCATCACATCGCGGGCGTCCCCCGGATGCACGGCGAGGTTGCTCACCCCCGCCTGGCGGATCTTGCCCAAGAGCATCGCCACGCCATTGATGAAGGGCTCGCAGCCCAGAATGTTGATGCCGGGATAGAGCGCGGCCATATGCACCAGATGCTCGCCGCCGCCAAAGCCCACCTCCAGCCAGACCGGATTGTCATTGCCGAAGATGTCGCGCGGATCGACGGTCAGGCGCTCGGCGTTCTCCTCGCGGGTGATGCCGCGCGGGCGCAGGGTTTCGAGGTCTTCGCTCAGATAGGTCTTTTGGCTGGCGCGCAGGGTTTTCCCCGCGAGGCGGCCATAGAAATTGCGCCATTCCGGCTGGGCAGGGGCGGGCTGCGCGGCGACCTGCGGCGTCAGCGCCTGTTCCGCACCTTTGTCTTTTGCGTCATCGCTGTGATTGTCGTCGCTCATGGGGCCCCCGCTGCGGTTGGCGGGGGGATAGAGCGGGCGGCCCCTCGGGTCAAGCCGTGAGCGCGGACAGAGACGGCCCCGGCGGGGCTGTTGCGGCGGAATGTGTTCATGGTATGTTCCAGCATGACCCGAACCAATGCCCCCCGATTCCCTGACCTCACCCCCGCCCGCATGCATGAAGCGGGCGGGCCAGGGGCGCTTGGTTTTGCGCTGGCGCAGGCGGGGCGGCAGCGGGTGCGGGCCCAGGGACGCGTGCCGCCGGGCGGGCGGCGCGAGGCGGCGCGGGAGGGGCCGCGGGAGGAGGCCCCGGCGCCGGTGGTCTGGATCACCCCGCTGCATGCGCGCGAGATGCTCTTGCCTGCCGGGTGTGCGCCGCTGCTGGACCCGGCGCGGCTGCTGATGGTGCGGGCGCCGGGGCAGACCGATCTGCTCTGGGCTGCCGAGGAGGCGTTGCGGGCGGGCGTCGCCACGCTGGTGGTGGCCGCCCCCGATCAGGCGCTGAACCTGACGCAGGGGCGGCGGCTGCAGCTGGCCGCCGAGGCCGGGCAGACCACCGGCCTTTTGCTGATCCGCGAGGGGGCGGGCTGCAATGCCGCCGAAAGCCGCTGGCACTGCGCCCCGCTGTGGGATCCGGCGGGCGGCGGCGGGGCGTTGCAGCACTGGCGCTGCGTAAAGAACAAGAAAGGAGTGTTGCCGAATTGGGTGGTGCGGTTCGATGAAAAGACGGGTTCTGTGCATCTGGTTTCCGCGTCTGGCGAGCGAGAGGGCCTTGCGGCTGCGCCCGCATGAGGGGCCCTTTGCGCTCAGCCTGCGGGCGGGCAATGCCGACCATCTGCATTGCCTCAACCCGGCCGCCGCGGCGGCGGGGCTCAGCCGGGGCATGAGTCTGGCCGATGCCCGCGCCTTTTGCCCCGGCCTGACCACCCGCCCGGCCGATCTGGCGGGCGAGGCGGATTTCCTGACCGCGCTGTGCCGCTGGGCCGGGCGCTATGCGCCGCAGGTGGCGCGGGACGGCACCGAGGGGCTGGTGGCCGACATCACCGGCGTCGGCCATCTCTTCGGCGGCGAGGCGGCGCTGATCGAGGATCTGACCGACCGGCTGGCGCGCGGCGGCATCAGCGCCTGCACCGGCCTTGCGGGCACGCGGGGGGCGGCGCATGCGCTGGCGCGGCATGGCGGGGGCCGCGCCGCGCCGGGGCAAGAGGCGGCGGCGCTGGCCCCTCTGCCCCCCTCTGCCCTGCGCATCGACCATGCCAGCGCCGAGGCGCTCAGCCGTCTGGGTCTGCGCCAGATCGCCGATCTGATCGCCCTGCCCCGTGCCGCCCTCGCGCGCCGCTTTGGTCCGGCGGTGATGCTGCGGCTGGATCAGGCGCTTGGCGCGGTGGGCGAGCCGGTCTCGCCCGAGGCGCTGCCGCCGCATTACGGCGTGCGACTGACCCTGCCGGAGCCGATTGGCCTGCTCAGCGATGTCATGGCCGGGCTGGACCGGCTGCTGGCGCGGCTGTGCGAGCAGCTGGCGGTCCGTGGCCATGGCGCGCGCCGTCTGCGGCTGGAGCTGCGGCGGGTGGATGGTGCCACGGCGCAGGCCGAGATCGGTCTGGCCCGCGCGATGCGCGACCCCGCCGCGATTGCCCCGCTGTTTCGCGCCGCGGTCGAGGACATCGATTCCGGTTTCGGCTTTGACCAGCTGCGGCTGAGCGCGCCGGTGGTCGAGGATCTGCGGCCCCGGCAGATCGGCACCGCGCGTGAGGGCGAGGCGGCGGGCCAGCTGGCCGATCTGATCACCCGGCTGGGCAACCGCATGGGGTTTGACCGGATCACCCGCTGCGCCCCCGCCGAAAGTCACCTGCCCGAGCGCAGCTTTCTGGTGCTGCCCGCCGCACATAGCCCGGCGGCGGCCTCTGCAGCCTGGCCCCCCGGCCCCGCCCGTCCGGTGCAGATCTTCCCCCCCGAGCCCATCACCGCCAGCGGCAGCCAGCCGCCCGCGCAGTTTCGCTGGCGGCGGATGCGCTGCGTGACCGGCCGCGCCAGCGGGCCGGAGCGGATCGCGCCCGAATGGTGGCTGGATGACCCTGAATGGCGCAAAGGGCTGCGCGATTACTGGCAAATTGAGACACGGGAAGGGCGGCGCCTGTGGCTGTTCCACACCCCGCAGGACCCCGGATGGTATGTGCATGGCGAATTTCTCTGATCCCCGGCCGGATGCACGCGCGGCGGCGGCGCATGCGGCACAGGCAGTGCCATCGCCCGAAGCACCGGCCGTGACGGGCCACCCGCCCCCAAAGGCAGAGGGGCATGCAGGACAATCCGCAGACGGCCCCCAAGCACCGGAACGAAAGGCGGAACAAAAGACAGGGCGAAAGGCCGGAGAGCAACAGACGCAGGCAGAAGCGGCGCGCGCGCAGGGGCCGCACCGCGTGCCGGAGGCTGCCGTGCAAAAGCGCGCGGCACAGGCCGGAGGAACACCGGGTGCCCCCGCGCCTCAGGCATCGCAAGCATCACAGCCTGCCACCCCGGCCGAGGCGCTGCGCTATGCAGAGCTTTGCGTCACCTCAAACTTCACCTTTCTCACCGGCGCCTCACACCCCGAGGAGCTGGTGAGCCGAGCGGTTGAACTGGGGCTGACTGCCATCGCCATCACCGACCGCAACTCGCTCGCGGGGGTGGTGCGGGCGCATGTCGCGCTGCGCGAGCTGCGCCGGATGCAGCTCGAAGCACAATCCCCCGCGCGCCCGCAGCCTGCGCCACAAAAGCCGGAGAGCGCGACGTCCGAAACCCCGGCCCAGCCGGCGTCCGCAGGGCTGTCCGTACGCTCGCACCACCGGCTGGATCCCTCCAGCCGCCAGATCAGCGTGATTGGGGCACCGCTGCGCCCTGCCCCGCCCCCGCGAGAGTCGGTGGGCGAACCCGGGCACGGGACCACAGGGACCACAGGGACCACAGGGACCACAGGGACCACAGGGACCACAGGGACCAAAACAGCCCTCCCGGAAGCGCATGTCAAAGCCCTCCCCCCGGCAGAAATCGCACTGCCAACGGGGCCGCTGCACCGAACGGCCACCGCCGAAGCGACGCCATCGGCGTACAGGATCGTCATGACAAACGGGGCCGCATCGCGCAGCGCAGCAGCGGCCAGGTCAGCATCGCAAGGGGCAACAGCGGTCTGTGCCATGGCGACCAGCAGGCCCGCCGCCGACCAAAGGGCGGCAAAGGGCGCGCTGGGAGACGGGGCCGCCGCGGCCAGCGACACGGGGACCAGAGGCACGGGGACCAGCGACACGGGGACCAGCGACACGGTGGCGCCCGGGCTGCCGCGCGGCGCTACGCTGGCCGCGATGGGGACAGCGGCCCGCGGAATGGCGCCCGGCACGGCGGGGGTCGGCAGGGCCGCAGAGCCCGACGGAAACGCGGCGGAAGCGACCGGGGAGGCACCACCGCCCCCCGCCCTGCCCCGGCTGATCATCGGCGCGCGGCTGGTGCTCGAGGATTGCGCCACCGAATGGCTGGCGCTGCCCCGCGACAAGGCGGCCTATGCGCGGCTGTCGCGGCTGCTGTCGCTGGGCAAACAACGGGCCCCGAAAGGGCAATGCCATTTGCGGCTGGCCGATCTGGAGTGCTGGGGGCTGGGCATGGTGCTGATCGCCTTGCCCCCCGATCCGCTGGCCCCACTGCTGTCCGGAGCAACACGGGAGGGGGCCGCAACCACAAGAAATGGGCCCGCAACCGCATGGGCGGTGAAAGCCGTCCCGGATCACCCGCACCGGATGCCGCCTGCCGACGCCGACGCGGCGCGGCGCAACGGCGCTCCCCCGGCGCGAAACGCAGACCGCCATCCGGATCGGACCACAGGGCAGACCACGGGCCAGATCAGGGGCCAGATCACGGGCCAGAGCGCCACTCAAACCATGCCCAAAAGCCCGGCACACAGCCCGGGCCAAACCACTGACATGACCGCCACAGATATGCCCGCCACAGACATGCCCGGGGGGCCCGGGATGCAGGCGGCCCATAACGCCGCCGCATCCGGCCCGGGCAGCGCCCCCCTGCCTCCGGGCGGGACCGCCGCAGCCACACCGCCGCCACCGGCGGTCCTGCCCGGGGATGCTGCGCTGGCGCGGCTGGCGCAACGCTTTCCGGGGCAGGTGTTTCTGGGGGCCGCCCCGCGCTATGACGGCGCCGATCAGCGGCGGCTGGATGCGCTGGCGGCCCTGTCGCAGCGCAGTGCCGCGCCCTTGGTGGCGGTGGGCGATGTGCTGATGCACCGCGCCTATCGCCGTCCGCTGGCCGATGTGCTGACCTGCCTGCGCGAGGGCTGCACCGTCGACAGCCTCGGCCGCCGCGCCCTGCCCAATGCCGAACGCCGCCTGCGCTCGGCCGCCGAAATGGCGCGGCTGTTTCAGCGCCATCCCGCCGCGCTGCGCCGCACGCTGGAAATCGCCGATCGCTGCGCCTTTTCGCTGGATGAGCTGTCCTATCAATACCCTGATGAGGTCACCGGCGGCGAAGCGGCGCAGGAGCGCCTGATCCGGCTGGTCGAGGCGGGGCTGAAAAGCCCCGAGCGCTATCCGAACGGCGCGGATGCCGAAACGCGTGGCAAAGTGGCCAAGGAACTGGCCCTGATCGCGGCCAAGAACTATGCGCCCTATTTCCTGACCGTGCATGACATCGTGGGCTTTGCCCGCAGCCAAGGCATTCTGTGCCAGGGGCGCGGCTCGGCGGCCAATTCGGTGGTCTGCTACACGCTGGGCATCACCGAAGTGCCCCCGGGCACCACGCTGATGGTCTTTGAACGCTTCATTTCCGCCGAGCGCGACGAGCCGCCCGACATCGATGTGGATTTCGAGCATGAGCGCCGCGAGGAGGTCATCCAGTACATTTACGCCCGCTATGGCCGCCACCGCACCGGGCTGACCGCGACGGTGATCCACTTCCGCGCCCGCGCCGCGATCCGCGAGGTGGGCAAGGTGATGGGTCTCAGTCAGGATGTGCTGGCGGCGATTGCCGGGCAAAGCTGGGGCTGGTCGTCGGGCGCGCCCGATCCGGCGCGGCTGGCCGAGCTGGGGCTGGACACCAGCGACCGGCGGCTGGGGCTGACGCTGCGGCTGATCGCCGAGATCATCGGCTTTCCCCGGCATCTGAGCCAGCATGTCGGCGGTTTTGTCATCACCCGCGACCGTCTGGATGAACTCTGCCCGATCGAGAATGCCGCGATGGAGGGGCGCACGATCATCGAATGGGACAAGGATGACATTGACGCGCTGGGGATCCTCAAGGTCGATGTGCTGGCGCTGGGGATGCTCAGCTGCCTGCGCGGCGCCTTTGACCTGCTGGCGCAGACCGAGGGGATGCAGCTGACGCTGGCCAATCTACCGCCCGAGGATCCCAAGGTCTATGACATGCTCTGCCGGGCCGATGCGGTGGGGGTGTTTCAGGTGGAAAGCCGGGCGCAGATGAACTTTCTGCCCCGGATGCGGCCGCGCACCTTCTACGATCTGGTGATCGAGGTGGCGATCATCCGCCCCGGCCCGATACAGGGCGGCATGGTGCATCCCTATATCCGCCGCCGCCGGGGCGAAGAGCCGGTGGAATGGCCCTCGGAGGCGCTGAAGACCGTGCTGGGCAAAACGCTGGGGGTGCCGCTGTTTCAGGAGCAGGCGTTGCAAATCGCCGTGGTGGGGGCGGGCTTCACCCCGGGCGAGGCGGATCAGCTGCGCCGCAGTCTG
Source organism: Phaeovulum sp. W22_SRMD_FR3 (assembly GCF_052113705.1). Lineage (NCBI taxonomy): Bacteria > Pseudomonadati > Pseudomonadota > Alphaproteobacteria > Rhodobacterales > Paracoccaceae > Phaeovulum > Phaeovulum sp. W22_SRMD_FR3. The sequence continues at coordinate 210,781 of NZ_JBGQOG010000001.1, forward strand.
GCCACCTTCCGCCGCATGGGCACCATCGGCAGCTTCCGCGAGCGGTTTTTGGAGGGGATGCGCGCCAATGGCCATGATGCCGAATTTGCCGTCCGCTGTTTTGACCAGATCGAGGGCTTTGGCGAATACGGCTTTCCCGAGAGCCATGCGGCCAGCTTTGCGATCCTTGTCTATGCCTCGGCCTGGGTGAAATGCCATTATCCGGCGGTGTTCACCTGCGCGCTGCTGAACGCGCAGCCGATGGGGTTTTACGCCCCCGCGCAGCTGATCCGCGATGCGCGCGAGCATGGGGTGGAGGTGCGCCCGGTCTCGGTCAACCGCTCCGATTGGGACAACACGCTGGAGCGGCGGGCGGATGGGAAATGGGCGCTGCGGCTGGGGTTCCGGCAGATCAAGGGCATGGGGCGCGAAGATGCCGACTGGATCGTGGCGGCGCGGCGCAACGGCTATCCGGATGTGGAAAGCCTCTGGCTGCGCGCGGGCCTGCGCCCCGACAAGCTGGAGCGGCTGGCCGAGGGCGATGCCTTTGCCGATCTGGGCCTGACGCGGCGCGCCGCCCTTTGGCAGGTGCGCGCCATCCGCAGCCCGCATCCGCTGCCGCTGTTTGCCGGGCCGGATGGCGAGGGCGGGATCGAGCCTGCCGTGTCCCTGCCCGCGATGACGCTGGGCGAGGAGGTGATCGAGGATTATCTGGCGCTGCGCCTGTCACTGCGGGCGCATCCGATGGAATTGCTGCGCCCGCAACTGCCCGGCCTGACCCCACATGCCAGCCTGGGTCAGGCGCAGGGGCGCGTCAGCGTTTGCGGGCTGGTGATCACCCGCCAGCGGCCTGGCACCGCCTCGGGGGTGATTTTCCTGACGCTGGAGGATGAGACGGGGGTCTGCAATGTGGTGGTCTGGCCCAAGCTCTACCAGCAATTCCGCCGCGCGGTGATCGGCGGGCGGCTGCTGCGCATCAGCGGGCGACTGGAGCGCGACGGGCCGGTGATCAACCTGATCGCCGAGGGGATCGAGGATGTCTCGGGGCGGCTGGGGCAACTCGGCGCGCTGCTGCCGGGGGCCGATCCGACGCAGAACACCGCCCGCGCCGATGAGGCCCGCCCGCCCAGCCTGCGCCCCGGCGGCGGTGCTGGCGGCGGGGGCAGCGGCCGCGCCCCGCGCAGCGCCCGCCATCCGCGCGAACAGGCCAAGGTGCTGTTTCCCAGCCGGGATTTTCATTAGCGCCGGGCGCGGCAAAAACCATCACCCGTACTATCATGGCGGCACGCCCCGCCCCCGCCAGACTCCCCGTCGAGGTACCCGCCACAACCCCAGCCCCGCCTGCGCCTGCCCACCTCAGCCCGAAAGGACCCGTCCTGACCAGGAACACCATTCGCCTCTGATATGCGCACGAGGCCAAAGAGGCAGATCCGCCGCGCTGAACGCCCGCCTCCCATGCCCCCGCGCATCCCAATGAAAAAGCCCCGGTTTCCCGGGGCCTTCCTCACTCTCAGCCGCGACCGCGGTAGGTCGGCACGCCCTGATCAGGCAGCCAGACGCCCTCGGGGACCGGCCCGGTCTGCCAGAACACGTCAATCGGAATGCCGCCCCGCGGATACCAATAGGCGCCGATGCGCAGCCATTCGGGGTTCAGCAATTCCACGATCCGCTTGGCGATATAGATCGAGCAATCCTCATGGAACGCCCCGTGATTGCGGAAGGCATGCAGGAAAAGCTTGAGCGATTTGCTCTCCACCAGCCAGTCGCCGGGCACATAGTCAATGACAATATGCGCGAAATCCGGCTGCCCGGTCATCGGGCAGAGCGAGGTGAACTCCGGCGCGGTGAAGCGCACCACATAGCGGGTTCCGGCGTTGGAGGCGGGCACCCGCTCCAGCACCGCGGTTTCCGGGCTCTGGGGCGAGGCCACGCTCGCCCCCAGTTGCGTCAACCCGCTGACATCGGTTTCCGCCATGTCAAAGCGCCTTCTTCAGGGCCTCGACCAGATCGGTCTTTTCCCAGCTGAAGCCGCCATCCGCCTCCGGCGCACGGCCGAAATGGCCGTAAGCCGAGGTGCGGGCATAGATCGGGCGGCAGAGGTCCAGATGATCACGGATGCCGCGCGGGGTGAGGTCCATGATCTCGGCCACGGCGCGCTCGATCTCGGCCTCGGGCACTTCCGAGGTGCCGAAAGTGTCGACATAGATCGAGAGCGGCTTTGCCACGCCAATGGCATAGGACACCTGCAGCACACAGCGGTCCGCCAGACCGGAGGCCACGACGTTTTTCGCCAGATAGCGCGCGGCATAGGCAGCCGAGCGGTCCACCTTGGTCGGATCCTTGCCCGAGAAGGCGCCGCCGCCATGCGGGGCGGCACCGCCATAGGTGTCCACGATGATCTTGCGCCCGGTCAGGCCCGCATCGCCATCGGGGCCGCCGATGACGAAGGTGCCGGTCGGGTTCACCCACCATTCGGTGTTCTCGGTCAGCCAGCCCTCGGGCAGAACTTCGCGGATATAGGGCTCAACGATGGCGCGGATGTCGTCCGAGCTCTGGCTTTCCAGCGCATGCTGGGTCGAGAGCACCAACGAGGTGACCTCCACCGGCACACCGTTTTCATAGCGCAGGCTCAGCTGCGATTTCGCATCCGGGCGCAGCGTCGGCTCGGCACCCGATTTGCGGGCCTCGGCCAGACGGCGCAGGATGGCATGGGCGTAATGGATCGGCGCGGGCATCAGCTCGGGCGTCTCGCGGCAGGCATAGCCGAACATGATGCCCTGATCGCCCGCCCCGTCACGGTCCACACCCTGCGCGATATGCGCCGATTGCTTGTGCAACAGATTGTCGAGCTGCAGCGTGTTCCAGTGGAACTCGTCCTGCTCATAGCCGATGTCCTTGACGCAATCGCGCACGATCCCGTCAACCTGCCCCATGAACGTGTCGAGTTTGGCCGCCGAGGACAGCCCCACCTCGCCGCCTACGACCACACGGTTGGTGGTGGCAAAGGTCTCGCAGGCGACGCGGGCGTTGGGTTCCTCGGCAAGGAATGCATCGAGGATCGCATCCGAAATCCGGTCGCAGACCTTGTCGGGATGCCCCTCTGAAACGGATTCAGAGGTGAAAACATAATTCTGACGTGTCATGGGGAAGTGCTCCATTGTTGATCCCCGTCACGCCAGGAAGCCGTTGTGACGGTTAAGCGCTCTGGCTAGACCGCCGGGGGGCCGGGGTCAACGCCATAGCGGCGAAAAACCCCGAGCAGGGCGGCAAAAACACCAAGAATGATAATCATCGGCAGGTCGCCCCAGCGCGCATAGGGGGTTGCGGGCAGCGCGGCGGGCAACGACACGTCCAGCACGCCGCGGGTGTCCAGCGCCAAAGCGCCGGTGATGCGGCCATAGGGGTCGATCATCGCGGTGATGCCGGTATTGGCGGTGCGCGCCACCGGCAGGCCCATTTCCACCGCCCGCAACTGCGCCTGCGCCAGATGCTGCTGCGGCCCGGAGGACGAGCCGAACCAGGCGTCATTGGTGATCTGCATCACCCAGTCGGGACGCTCGGGCGCGGCGCGCAGATCCTGTGGAAACACCGCCTCATAGCAGATCAGCGGCTGCACCTTGCCCAGCCGCCCCAGATCGAGCACCTGCGCCCCGGGCCCCGCCGTATAGCCATGCCCCGCCTGCGCGGCAAAGGCCGTGATGCCGATCTTGGCCAGCAGATCGCCCAGCGGCAGATATTCACCAAAGGGCACCAGATGGAATTTGTCATAGACCGGGCCGACAGTGGCATCGGGATTGATCACCGCCATCGAGTTGTAATAGCGCGTGCCCTCGGCGCGCTGTATCCCAACCGCCACCGGCGGTGGCAGCGGCGAATGCGGCGGCGCGGCCACCGCATCGGCAACCGCCGCGCCATTCGGACCCAGCGCGGCAAACCGGGGCAGATTGCGGGCGGCGGCCCGACGCGCCGCCTCGGCGATATCTTCGAGGCCGAACCCCGGCTGATCAAGCCAGAAGGGCGCGGTGGTTTCCGGCCAGATCACCAGATCCGGCATCGCCCCGCGCGAGGGGGCCTCGGTCAGATCCAGGGCACGGGTGAAGAAATAGCCCATCATGTCGCGGCGCCATTTCAGATGCTGCGGCGCATTCGGCTGCACCAGACGCAGGGTCAATGCCTCCGCGCGCGGCACCAGCGGCTGGGTCAGCCGCTCCAGCCCCCAGACCCAGCCCAGCGGCATCACCGCGACACAGGCCATCGCCAGCAGCGCGAGGGCAACCGGCGTGCGCTGCCCCGCGCCATGCGGCTGGCGGACCGAGAAACTGGGCCGCGAGAGCAGCAGGGCAATCCCCGCTGCGGGCAAGGCGAGCGCCATGCTCAACCCCAAAGGTCCGAGGAGCGCGCCGACCTGCATCAGCGGCGTATCGACCCAGACATGCCCCAACAAGGCCCAAGGAAAGCCGGTCAGCACATAGCTGCGCAGCAGATCGCTGGCACAGAGGCCCGTGGCCATGCCAACCGCCATGAAACAGGCGCGCAGCGGCGGATAGCCCGCAAACCGCTCATGCCCCGGGCGTGCGCGCAGCACCAGCCCGGTCGGGCAGGCAATCGCCACGCCGAAGCGCAGACCGATGCCCCAAAAGCTGCCCATGCCAGCCGCCATGAAAATCAGCGCGAAAGGCGCCATCCAGCCATCGCGTGCCGCATCGACAAAAAACGGCGAGACGATCCAGTTCAGCGCCAGCGCACCGTAACCGGCCCCGGCGGCAAAACCGCTCCACCCCGGCGCACGCCCGCGCAAGACCAGCCAGAACAGCCCGGTCAATCCGGCGAGCGACAGCATCCAGAATCCCCAGGGCGCCTGACCCGACGCGACCAGCATGCCAGAGCCAAAGGCCGCCAACATCGTCCGCCCCGACAAGGTCGGGCGCATCCAATGGCCCAACCGTCGCATCACGGCCCCGAGGGATGTGCTCATGGGACCTGCCACCCCTGCGGCAGACGCACGCGCAAGCGCTTGATCCGCCGGGGGTCCGCATCGACCACTTCGATCTCGACACCACCCGGCGCCGGGACCAGCTCCCCGCGCGCGGGCACGCGGCCCGTCAGCATGAAGACGAGACCGCCGAGCGTGTCGACCTCTTCGCCCTCATCCTCACCGGCCAGCTGCAGGCCGATCACGCTTTCAAATTCCCCGAGCGGGGCGCGGGCCTGCACCAGATACTGGCCCGGTTTTTCGGCGATCCAGAAATCGCCCTCTGCCTCGTCATGCTCGTCCTCGATCTCGCCGATGACCTGTTCGATCAGATCCTCCAGCGTCACCAGCCCGTCCACGCCGCCATATTCGTCAATCACCAGCGCCATATGAATGCGCTGCGCCTGCATCTTTTGCAGCAAGATCCCGATCGGCATCGAGGGGGGCACGTAAATCAGCGGGCGCAACAGCTTGCGCAGCACGAAGCGGCCTGACGCCGCGTTGAATCCATGTTCCAGCGCCAGATCCTTGAGGTGCACAAGGCCCAGCGGGCTGTCGAGCGTGCCCTTGAACACCGGCATCCGCGAGAAACCGTGCTCACGAAAGACTTCCACCAGCTCGTCGCGGGTGATGGTGACCGGCACCGCCACAATCTCGACCTTGGGAATGGCGACATCCTCGACACGCATGGCGCGCAGATTGGCAATGCCCGGCAGCGGATGCACATGCAATGCAGGTTGCGGCGCCTCTTCTGTCGTGGAATCGGGTTCTGAAGGGCTGAAAGCCTCCAAAATACGTCCGAAAAATCCCCGTCCGCCGGAGGCATCGGCATCAGCCTCGATCAGAGACGGGACAGAACCCGTGTCATCCTCCGGTCTGAAACTGTCGCTTGAATCCGGTTCTCCGGCACCCGTACTGGCGGGCGCACCGTCTGCTGTCTGTCCCATTGGTCCTTTCCGTCTGGCCGATATTGCGGCACTAGTCATATGGGTTTGCCAATCCCATTTTTGCAAGGATGCTGATCTCGCATCCTTCCATCAGAGCGGCATCTTTTTCCCGAATGTGATCAAAGCCCAACAGATGCAGCGTGCCATGCACCAAAAGATGCGTCACGTGATCGACCATGCTCTTGCCCTGCTCGGCCGCCTCGGCGGCGCAGGTCTCATAGGCGATGGCGATATCGCCCAGCTCTTCCGGCATCTCGTCATCGCCCGCCTCGGGCAGATCGGGGGCGGCGCCGTCGTCTTCGGCGCCGCGCTCTTCCGAGGGCCAGCTGAGCACGTTGGTCGGCTTGGCCTTGGCGCGGAAATCGGTGTTCAGCTCCATGATCCGTGCATCATCACAGCCCATCACACAGAGCATGAACCCCTCGGCTCCCAGCCCCAGTTCGGCCAAAACCCCCCGCGCGGCCTTGTCGGCCAGCGCGTCCAGACCCAACGCTTCCCAGCGTGCATCCTCGATAACTATATCAACCAGCGGTTCCATCTTCCCGCTCATAAGCCTCGATGATCTTCGCCACAAGGGCATGCCGCACGACATCCTTGGAGGTGAAGTAGTTGAAGCTGATGTCCTTCACCCCGCCGAGAATGCGCTCGGCATCGGCCAGTCCCGAGGGCATGCCCCGCGGCAGGTCGATCTGGGTGCGGTCGCCGGTGATCACCATGCGCGAGCCCTGCCCCAGACGGGTCAGGAACATCTTCATCTGCATGGTGGTGGCGTTTTGCGCCTCATCCAGCACCACGAAGGCATTGGACAGGGTACGCCCGCGCATGAAGGCCAGCGGCGCGATCTCGATCCGTTTCTCCTCCATCAGCTTGGCCAGCTGTTTGGCGGGAACGAAATCGTTCAGCGCGTCATAGAGCGGCTGCATGTAGGGATCGACCTTCTCCTTCATGTCGCCGGGCAAGAAGCCCAGACGCTCGCCCGCCTCAACGGCCGGACGCGACAGGATGATCTTGTCGACATGGCCACCGAACAGCATGGTGACGCCGACGGCAACCGCCAGATAGGTCTTGCCGGTCCCGGCGGGGCCGATGCCAAAGGCCATCTCATGCGTGAAGAGATTTTGCACATAGGCCTTTTGCGCATCGGTGCGCGGCTCGACCTGTTTTTTGCGCGTGCGGATCTCAAAGTGACCGGCGGCGAACATCTCCAGCTGATCATGGATCGGCAGCGCCTCGGTGGCGAGGGTGCCCATGCGGACCGCGGCGTCAATCTCCTCGGCATCCACCGGCTTGCCCTGCTCAAGCCGGGCGTAGAGCGTGTTCAGCACCCCCGCGGCCTGAGCCTGAGCCTCGGGCGTTCCCACCACGGCGAGCAGATTTCCGCGTCGCAGGATGTGAACCTCGAGCTTGTGTTCGATCTGTGCCAGGTTGCGGTCGAATTCGCCGCAAAGATCGATCAGCAGGCGGTTATCAGGAAATTCCAGCAGCGTCTCATGCGGCGGCTGGGACCGGGGCGGGGTGGTTGGTGCGCTGAAGCCCAATGAAGTCTCCCTGGCAGTGTATGTAGATTAATTCTGCGCCGCCGCGAATGGGGACGCAAGCACTGCTTGCGGTCTGTCGGCGGAAACATACCAAACTTGCCAAAAAGCTGAAAAAAAGGGCTGCACAAAAATTGTGCAGCCCTTTTTGGAAGTGCTCTGAAACCGAATCTCAGTAGTCGTCGGGCCGGACCGGATCATTGACGGCAGATCCCGATTTGAACGGGCCGACCGCGGTGTTCGGCTCGCCCGCGCCCGAGCAGATCGGCTTGCCGTAATCATCGTAGCGGCCCGAGAGATAGCCCTCGAGACCATCGTCGATGATCCAGTGATCGCAACCTTCCGGGTCGATCCAAATGCCGGCTTTCAGCTGGCTGAGATGCTTGCTGTCAACGCCGCGGTCAATGCCCTTGTCAGGGCCATAGGCGCAACCCGCCAGCAGCGCCGGGACGGCGATCAGGGCGAGAACGTGTTTCAATACCATGGTCCTGCCCTTCACTTCACACAGATGATTTCGACACGACGGTTCTCGGCCATGCCGGCCGCCGTCGAATTGGTGGCACGCGGCTGCCGCTCGCCATACCAGTTCACCGCCAGCACCGGACGGTTCACCGATTGCGCGACCTGCGCCACGGCGTTCGCCCGGCGCTGCGAGAGCTTCATGTTGTATTCATCCGAGGCCCGGCTGTCGGTGTGCCCGGTGATCACGAAGGTACGCGCCTTGGCATTGAGGAAGAACTCCTCCAGCCGCTTGCGGGCATTGGGATCAATCGCGCTGCGGTCGGTGGCGAACAGCTGATCGGTCGGGAAGATGCCGCAAACGTCGCGGTGACAGACCGGACGGCCCTCACGCGTCATGCGGTTGTCCATATAACCTTCGGCACCATCATCCATCGCCCAGTGTTCACAGCCATCCGGATCGATCCAGATGGTCGGAATATAGCGCTCCGCCTTGCCCTGCTGCGCAGAAACCGGTGCGCTCATCACTGAGACCGCCCAGGCCCCCGCAGCGACAACGCCGACAACCGATTTTAGCGCCCTGGAAATCCTTGCGTCCACCGCCCCTGCCTCCAACTGCATCCGGCCCGCCAAGGGCAGGACCTGAAATTCACCCATTATTGACTAATAGTAGCGGAAAAATGAGAATTGGGAAGCAGATTTAGCTAGATATTGTAGCTGCCTTCTGCACAAAGCGGCAAAAGCATCAGCTTTCGCCGCCGCGCGGAAACAATGGTCATTTTGACTGTTTGCGTGGGCCCGGCCGGTGCGTGGCCGGGCGCCGGATCAGATCAGCACACCGGCGAGCGAATTCGGGCCGCTTTCGGTGATTCTTGCCCGCACCAGCTGGCCGGGGCGCAACTCCGGCGCGGTGATGTGAACCGCATGAAGGTAATCGGATTTTCCGGTCCACTGCCCCGGCATCCGGCCCTGCTTTTCGATCAAAACGCCCACCTCGCGCCCGACCATGCCCTGCTGCACCTCGCGCTGCTGGCGGGTGATCAGCGCCTGCAATTCCTGCAGACGGGCATCGGCCACCGCGCCATCGACCGGCGCGCGGTCGGCGGCAGGCGTGCCCGGACGCGCGGAATATTTGAACGAATAGGCCATGCCGTAGCCCACCGCCTCGATCAGATCCAGCGTGGCGCGGTGATCCTCGTCTGTCTCCCCCGGGAAGCCGACGATGAAATCGCCCGAGAGCAGCATGTCAGGCCGGGCTGCGCGGATCCGCTCGATCAGCCTCAGATACTCCTCGGCGGTGTGTTTGCGGTTCATCGCTTTCAGGATCTTGTCGCTGCCCGATTGCACCGGCAGATGCAGATAGGGCATCAGTTTCGGCTCTTCGCCATGCGCGGCGATCAGATCCTCGGCCATGTCATTGGGATGCGAGGTGGTGTAGCGGATCCGCTCCAGCCCCTCGATCCGCGCGAGCGCCCGCACCAGCTGCGCCAGGCCCCAGGTGCCGCCCTCGGCCGCACCGTGATAGCCGTTGACGTTCTGCCCCAGCAGCGTGACTTCGCGCACGCCTTTGGCGACCAGCTTGCCCGCTTCGGTCAGGATGCGCTCCACCGGGCGGCTGACTTCGGCACCGCGCGTATAGGGCACCACGCAGAAGGCACAGAATTTGTCGCAGCCCTCCTGCACCGTCAAAAAGGCGGTGGGGCGGGTGTTGGCGCTGGGGCGGTCGGGCAGATGGTCGAATTTATCCTCGGCGGGAAAATCGGTATCCACCGTTTTCTCACCGCGATCGGCCGCGCGGACCATGGCGGGCAGACGATGATAGCTCTGCGGCCCGACCACCATATCCACCAGCGGCATCCGGCGCTGGATCTCGGCGCCTTCGGCCTGCGCCACGCAGCCCGCCACGCCGATCTTCAGATCCGGATTGATCTCCTTGAAGGCGCGCAGACGGCCCAGATCGGAATAGAGTTTCTCCGAGGCCTTCTCGCGGATGTGGCAGGTGTTCAGGAGCACCATATCGGCGCCCTCGGGACTGTCGGTCAGCACATAGCCCTCAGCGCCCATGGCTTCCGCCATGCGCTCGCTGTCATAGACATTCATCTGACAGCCATAGGTCTTGATATGCAGCTTTTTCGGGTCTGCCTTCACGTCCGCCATCGGGGCCACCTTTCGCAATCGTCGCCTGATACGCCCTTCGGCCCGCTGGGGCAACACCCACGGGCAGAAACCCGCGCCGCTGCACTGCAGCGCATCTTGCAATCCGGCATGGCTTGACCGATCTTGGCCCCGCCCGCCGGTACCGGCCGGCGGGGTACGTCATTGGGGCCGTTCGTATGGATTATCTTTCGCTGGAGGCTTTTCTCGAAGAGGGAAAGGCGGCTTTGACCAAGAGTCCGGTGGCGGTGATCCTGGTGGAAGATCTGGTCGCCGTGGATGCCACGATTCAGCATCATCTGGAGGCGGGTTTTCGCAGTGTGATCGTGCTGGCGCCGCCCGCGCTGACGCTGCCACCCGCGATGGCCGCCGCCGTGCACCGCATCCCCTATGACATGCGCGCGCCCGAAGCGATGAGCCGGGCGATGAACCGCATCATCGCCGCCTGCCCCGAAACAACATGGCTCTACTACTGCTACAATGCGGAGTTTCTGTTTCACCCGTTCTGCGAGACCCGCGATGTGCGCGAAATGGTAACCTTTCACACCGAAGAGCGCCGCGATGCGATGCTGAGCTATGTGGTCGACCTTTACGCCCCCGATCTGAACACGCATCCGAATGCCGTCTGTCTGGAGGGCGCGCTTCTGGACAAATCGGGGTACTTCGCCCTGGCCCGCACCGATGAGAACGGCCATGGGCTGGAGCGGCAGTATGATTTCTACGGCGGCCTGCGCTGGCGGTTTGAGGAACATATCCCCCCCGCCCGCCGCAAGATCGACCGCATCTCGCTGTTTCGCGCGCAACGGGGGCTGACCCTGCGCGAAAACCACACTTTCAACATCGAAGAATACAACACCTACGCCTGCCCCTGGCACCATAACATCACCTGCGCCGTGATGTCCTTCCGGGTGGCCAAAGCGCTGAAAACCAACCCCGGATCAAGCCACAGCATCCACCGGTTCCATTGGTACAACTCGGTCCCGTTCGGCTGGAACTCGCAACAGCTGATGGATCTGGGCCTGATGGAACCGGGCCAGTGGTTCTAAGTCTGCAGGTCCAGTTCTGAGGTTTCAGGTCTGTGGTTCCAAGTCCGGGGTTCCAAGTCCGGGGTTTTAGATCTGTGGTTCTGGGTCTGGGGTTCTGGGTCTAAGCTTCCAGGCTCGGACACGCCCCGCCAAATGCTGAAACGCCGCAGGCCCGCCGGTGCGGGACGCACCGGATCCGCCGTTGCAGCTGCGTTATTCCGCGTCGCCCTGCCGGTTGCCCTGCGCATCCAGCCACCAGCACAAAACCCGGTCTTCGGCGCGCACCTGCGCCGTCGCCGCCTCGGGTGTCGGGGCGGGCGCGGCGGCCAGGCTTTTGTGGCAGGTCAGCCCGGCAATCACGAGGCTGCCATAGGCACCATACCCCAGATGGGCGGTCACAACCTTGTCGATCAGATAGGGGCTCAGCTCCTCGGGCCGCGCGCAGGCCGGGTCCTGCACAATCTCGGCAAGGCGCTGACGTTTAGTCTCTTCCGCGGCCATCAGCGCCGCCACCTCGCGGCGAAAGGCGGGCTCGGTCTCGATATAGGCATCCAGCTTGGGCAATTTCGCCTGCGGGCGCTTTTTCAGTTTCAACCGCCCCTCGCGGTAGAGCGCGCGCAACAGGCGGCCGCCGATGGGCGAAATCAGCTGCACCGGCCCGTCATAGAACGCCAGCTCGCGGTCCTCATCGGTCAGCTGCACGGTTGTGGTGCGCCCTTCCAGCGCCGCTTTGCGCAACACCGCCAGCGCCGGTGTGCGGTGCACATCGGGGATCATGTCGATGACCGAAAGGGCGGGCTTCATGCGCGCGCGAATGTCCCAAAGCATGCTGGTGTCCCTTGTGTGAATTCTCTGCCGAAGCGACCGCGACCCCACGTGACCGGGGGAAAGGCACTGCTTAGCGGGTTTGCGCCGGAGTTGGCAGAGGGTTTCGCCCATCAAAGCGCCTCATGCGGGGCTGCGGCCCGCGGCGCCGCACCGCAGCCCCGGCACGCGCCGCATCCGAGACCGGACGTCAGCCCTCCTCAAAGCGCAGGCTGTTGCGCGTGGCGAACAGATGCCGGGCGAAGTCACGTACCAGACGCGCGCGCTGGCTGTCCGGGCGAAAGAGCAGCAAGGACCGGAACGCCACCTTGGGCAGGAAGGGGCGCAACACCAGCCCGCGTTCGGTAAAACCTTCGGTCGACAAGGGATTGACGAGGCCGACGGCATCCCCCGCCAGCGCCAGCGCGCAAATGGTTGAGGAATTCGCCGTCTCGATGATGTAGCTGGGCGTCACACCCGCCTCTGCCAGCGCCTGATCAAAGCGGTGTCTGGCGCGATCCTCCGGGGTCAGCCCGATCAGGGGCACCCCCGCCAAATCCGCCGGTGTCAGGGTTTTGGCGCGGGTCAGCGGGTGATCGGGGGGCATCGCGATCACCCCGGGAAAGCTGGCGAAGGGCTGCGCATCAACGCCCGACACGTCGATCTCATCGGCGGCCAGCCCCAGATCCAGCTGCCCGTCCGCCACCTGATTGCGGATCGCCGCCGAGCCGGAGACCTGCAAGGTGATGCGGATCTTCGGATTGTCTGCGCGAAACGCCTGCACCGCTTTCGGGACCAGCGTCGCCGCCAGCGCGGACAGGCTGCCGATGCGCAACAGACCCGAGCCATATTCGCGGATCGCGGCGGCGGCAGAGCGCAGCCGGTCCAGCCCGATGTAGCTTTCGCTGACATCGCGAAAGAACATCTGCCCTTCCGGTGTCGGCACCAGCCGCCCCCGCACCCGGTCAAACAGCAAGAACCCCAGCGATTGCTCGAGCTCCGCAATGCTGCGGCTGACCGCGGGCTGGGTAACGTTCATCAGCTCCGCCGCCCGCACGGTGGAGCCGGAGATCATGACGGTGTGGAAAGCTTCGAGTTGCCGGAAGTTCATCCTATTACCTTAGCGCATAGATCTATGCCTGTGCATCAGTTGTTTTACTGTCCCCCGTCGGGTTTGTCTTGGGGAGACGTAGAACAGGACCTGCCCCATGCGCGACGCCACCCTTTGCCCGATCCATCCCGTCATTTCCGAAGCGGGCTATGCCAGCCTGACGGTGCCCACACATCGGGCCTCGACCATCGTGTTTCCGGATGCGGCCGCTTATGCCACCCGCGGCCAGCGCGATCTGGACGGCTATTCCTACGGGCTGCACGGCACGCCCACCAACCGCGTGCTGGAGGCGCAGCTGACCGCGCTGGAAGGCGGGCAACATACCGTGCTGCTCCCCTCGGGGCAGGCCGCGATTGCGGTGGTGTTCCTGGCGATGCTCAAGCCCGGTGACACGGTGATGATCCCCGACAGCGCCTATCCGCCGGTGCTCGGCTTTTGCCAGAACTTCCTCGGCCCGCTGGGGATCGGCCACCGGATCTACCGCCCCGATGCGGGCGATCTTGCGGCGCAGATCGACGCCAGCGTGAAGCTGATCTGGATGGAATCCCCCGGCTCGACCACGATGGAGGTGCAGGATGTGCCCGCCATCGTTGCGCTGGCCGGGCGGCACGGCATCCGCACGGGCATCGACAACACCTGGGCCACGCCATTGCTGTTCAAACCACTGGCGCATGGGGTGGATTTCTCGATGCAGGCGCTGACGAAATATGTCGGTGGCCATTCCGACCTGTTGATGGGGTCGGTCAGCGTGGCGGATGCCGGTTTGCGCCGCCTCATGCGCGATCAGATGCGCATGCTGGGCCTGGGCGTGCCGCCCGATGCCGTGGCGCTTGCCCTGCGCGGGATCGAGACGATGGCCGTGCGCCTGGCGCATCAGGGCCGCGTCGCGCTGGAGATCGCGCAAACGCTGTCGGCCCGCGGCATCGGCGAGGTGCTGCACCCCGCCCTGCCCTCCTGCCCCGGCCACAGCCTGTTCAAACGCGATTTCGCGGGCGCGAGCGGCGTCTTCAGCGTGGTCCTGCCCGATGCCACCCGTCTGAACGCCGCCCTTGATGCGCTCCGAGTCTTCGCGATTGGCGCCAGCTGGGGCGGCACCCGCAGCCTGATGGCCCCGATGACCATCAGCCGCGCCACCCCACATCCGCGCAACGCCAAAACCATCCTGCGGCTGCAGATCGGCCTCGAAGATCCGGCGGATCTGCGCGCGGATCTCGACGCCTTCTGCGCCATCCTTACCCCCGAAAAAGCGGACGTCTGAACGTCCCGAACCCAGAGAGAGGTCACCATGAAACATCTTACCCTCGCGGCGCTTGCGCTGTCCGTGCCGGTCGTCGCCCAAGCGGCAACCACGTTGGAAACCGTGCAAGAGCGGGGCCGGCTGATCTGTGGCGCCAGTCAGGGCACCGTCGGGTTTGGCGCGCCCGACAGCAATGGCATCTGGCGCGGCCTTGACGTCGAGACCTGCCGCGCGGTGGCGGTGGCGGTCCTGGGCGACAAGGATGCGGTGGATTTCGTGCCGCTCTCGGGTCAGCAGCGCATCCCCGCCCTGCAGACGGGCGAGATAGACCTGCTGCCCCGCACCCTGACCTGGACCCTGCAGCGCGACGCGAATGGCATCGATTTCACCAGCCCGAATTACTATGAGTTCACCGGCTTCATGGTGCCGAAATCGCTGGGCGTCACCAAGGTCGAAGAGATGGCAGGCGCCGCCGTTTGCGTGCAGACCGGCTCGACCACCGAAGTTGTGGTGGCCGATGTCTCGGACAAGCTGGGGCTGGGGCTGGAGCCGGTGGTGTTTGACAACACCTCCGCCACCCGGCAGGCGTTTTTCTCGGGGCGCTGTGACGCGCTGATCACCGATGCGGCGGCGCTGGCCTCGGTGCGCGCGACGCAGGCCGAGAACCCGGATGACTATGTGATCTTTCCGGCCACCGACTATATGGACGCGCTGACGCCCGCGGTGCGGCATGGCGACAACCAGTGGAAAGACATCGTCACCTGGTCGATCGAAGCGTTGAAAACCGCCGAGCTTCTCGGGATCACATCGCAGAATGTGGATAGGTTTGCGGACAGCAAGGACCCGCGGGTGCGCCGTTTTCTGGGCCTCGACGCGGGCAATGGGGCGGCCCTTGGCCTCTCCGAGGATTTTGCCGCCAATATCATCCGCGCGCTCGGCAATTACGGCGAAATCTTTGACCGCAATCTCGGCGCGGGCAGCCCGCTCAAACTCGCGCGCGGCGCGAACGCGCTCTACAAAGACGGCGGGCTGATGTTCCCGCTGACCTTCCAGTAAGATGCGCCTTCTTCGCGATGCGCGGGTGCGGGGCGGTCTGATTCAGATCGCCCTCATCGCCGCGGTGGCTTTGGTCTTGGTGTGGATCGGCCACAACGCCGTACAAAACCTGACAGAACGCGGTATCCGCGTCGGTTTTGACTTTCTGAACCGCTCCGCGCGGTTCCCGATTTCCGAGAGCCTGCTGCCCTATGATCCGCAGGACAGTTTTCTGTGGGCCTATGTCGTCGGGCTGGGGAATACGCTGTGGATCTCGGCCCTCGCGATCATCGGCGCGACGGTGCTGGGGCTTGGCGTCGGCCTTGCCGGGCGCTCGCGGCATCCGCTGCTGTCCGGACTGGCGGCGGGCTATGTCGGGCTGATGCGGAACCTGCCGCTGATCGTGCAGCTGTTGTTCTGGTATGCGCTGGCCACCGCCAGCTTCCCCGCGCCCCGCGCGGCATGGGAGCCGCTGCCCGGCGTGTTTCTGACCCAGCGCGGCATCTTTCTGCCCGCCCTGCCCGCCGCCGACCTCGCGCTGGCGGTGGCAGTGGCCGGGGGGGTGGCGCTTCTCTGCCGCCGGGTCCCCCGGCGCGCGGTGGTCGCGGCCCTCGCGACCTTCACCCTGTCGCTGGTGATGATGCAGGCCCGCGTTTCGGTGCCGGAACTGCAGGGCTTGACCTTCAACGGCGGTCTCCGCCTCTCGCCGGAATTCGCGGCGCTGATGCTGGGCCTCATCCTCTACACCGCCGCCTTCATCGGCGAGATCATCCGCGGCGGCATTGAGGCGATTGCCTCCGGCCAATGGGAGGCAGGCCGCGCGTTGGGGCTGAGCGACCGCGTGACGCTGCGCCGCATCATCCTGCCGCAGGCGTTGCGGGTGATCATTCCGCCGCTGACCTCACAATACATGTCCACCGTGAAGAACACGACACTGGCGCTGGCCGTCGGCTATCCGGAACTGGGGCTGGTGGTGAACACCGTGATCAACCAGACCGGGCAAGCGATTGAAAGCCTGCTGATCATGCTGGCTGTGTTCCTCACCATTTCACTTTCGGTCTCTGTGGTGATGAACTGGTATAACGCCCGTGTGGCGATCGTGGTGCGCTGATGGAACATCATGTCGTTGCCCCCCGCCCCGCGCCGCCGAAATCCCGGCGGCCCTTGCTGCGCCTCCTCTTTGGCGATGCGGTTTCCGTCACCATCACCCTCGGCGTCACCGGGCTGCTGATGGCAGTGCTGCCCGCGCTCGACTGGGCCTTTGTCAGCGCCGACTGGCACGGCGACGCTGACAGCTGCCGGCAGGCCAGCGGTGCCTGCTGGGCCTATCTGCACGACAAGGCGCGGCTGATCCTGTTCGGGATCTATCCGCCGGACCAGCAATGGCGGCCCATTCTGGTGATGGTGCTGATCCTTGCCATGGTGATGGCCTCGCTCTTGCCGCGGTTCTGGAACGGCCGCCTGATGCTCCTGTGGGGCGGCGCGATCGCGTTGATGCTGGTGCTGATGCACGGCGGCCCCCCCGGCCTGGACGTGGTGCCCACCGCGCAATGGGGCGGGCTGCCGGTGACGCTGTTGCTGGCGGTGCTGTCGCTCGGCCTGGGCTTTCCGCTCGCCGTGCTGCTGGCGCTGGGCCGCCAATCTGGCCTGCCAGTTGTCAAAGCAGTGTCGGTCTGCACGATCGAACTGGTGCGCGGGCTGCCGCTGGTGGGGCTGCTGTTCGTGGCAGCGATCCTCTTGCCCCTGCTCCTGCCCGCCGACTGGAGCATCGACAAGCTGGGCCGGACGGTTGCGGCCCTGACGATCTTTGCGGCGGCCTATCTGGCCGAGGTGCTGCGCGGCGGGCTGCAGGGCCTCGGCCGGGGGCAGGCAGAGGCGGCGCAGGCGTTGGGCATCCCCTATTGGAAAATGATCTGGCACATCATCTTGCCGCAGGCGATCCAGAAGGTGATCCCGCCGCTGACCAACACCGCCATCGTGATGGTCAAGAACACCTCGCTGGTGATGATCGTCGGTGTCTTCGACATGCTGGGGGCCGGCCGCGCGGCGGCGGGCGACCCGGCCTGGCCTGCCCCCTTCACCGAGACCTATCTGTTCATCGCGGCCATCTATTTCGCGATTTGCGTCTCGATCTCCCTCTACGCGCGCTGGCTGGAGCGCGGCGTCAAACGAAAGGCCTATGCATGACCGCGATCACTGTCACCGCGCTGAACAAATGGTACGGCAGCTATCACGCGCTGCGCGACGTCGACCTGACCGTGGCCGAGGGCGAGCGGATCGTGATCTGCGGCCCCTCGGGGTCGGGGAAATCAACGCTGATCCGCTGTCTCAACCGGTTGGAAGAGCATCAGTCGGGGCTGATCCGCGTTGGCGGCGTGACGCTGGACGATGACTTGAAAAACCTTGATGCGGTGCGGCGCGAGGTGGGCATGGTCTTTCAGCATTTCAATCTGTTCCCGCATCTGACCGTGCTGGAAAACTGCGCCCTTCCGCAGATCCTTGCCCGCAAGACCCCGCGTGGCGAGGCCGAAGAGCGGGCCCGGCATTTTCTGGCACGGGTCCGCATCCCGGAACAGGCGAGCAAATTTCCCGGCCAGCTGTCGGGCGGACAACAGCAACGCGTCGCCATCGCCCGCGCGCTTTGCATGCGGCCGAAAATCATGCTGTTTGACGAACCGACAAGCGCCCTTGACCCCGAGATGATCGGCGAAGTGCTCGACACGATGATCCACCTCGCCGAGGAGGGCATGACGATGGTGGTGGTGACGCATGAAATGGGCTTTGCGCGCCGCGTTGCCGACCGGGTGATTTTCATGGCCGAGGGCCAGATCATCGAAGAGGCCGCGCCGGAGCCGTTTTTCACCGCCCCCGTCAATCCGCGCACGCGAAAGTTTCTGCGCCAGATTGTCCACTAAGCCGTGGCGGGCGGCGCCCCCGCATCAGGGGCGCCACATCCGCAGGCGGGGCGCAACCCTCCCGCCTGCGGTCGATACCAGAGGGCCCCCGCTCTTCGCGCACCGGGGGCACACGGGGCCCCCTCGTCCTGCGCAGCCTGCGCCCCGGCGCCCGCGACGCTGAGGTTGGGAGCCGGTTGCTTTCCCCGCGCCGCCGCCCTGAGCGCCACCACACCAGATCATCTCTTGCCATCCGGCGTCTGTTTTGCCATTAGGTGTAACGTGATAACATTACATTATTGGAGGCAAAAGATGTCGAACCCCCTCGGAGCATGGATTGTCGGTGCGATGATCCTGGTATCGGGCCCGGCACTGGCACAGCAAAGCCACGATCATGCGCATGCGGCGCCCTCGGTTTATGACGGCTATTTTGAGGATGCTCAGGTGGCGGACCGGCCCTTGACGGATTGGGCGGGCGACTGGCAATCGGTCTATCCGCTGTTGCAAAGCGGCGCGCTGGATCCGGTGATGGCGCATAAGGCCGAGCATGGCGATAAATCCGCCGCCGCCTACCGCGCCTATTACGAGACGGGCTATCAAACCGATGTCGCACGGATCGAGATCACGGAAAGCACCGCTACATTCCACGACGCGGCGGGCGCGGTGCAGGGGCAGTATGTCCCGGACGGCCATGAGATCCTGACCTATGCCAAAGGCAATCGCGGCGTGCGCTTCATCTTCCGCAAAACCGGAGGCGATGCCGCCGCGCCCGGTTTCATTCAGTTCAGCGATCATGCGATTGCACCGGTCAAGGCCGGGCATTTTCACCTCTATTGGGGGGATGACCGGCAGGCACTGCTGGGCGAGGTGACGCGCTGGCCAACCTATTACCCTGCGCAGATGACCGCCGACGAGATCACCCATGAAATGCTCGCGCATTGAACGCCAGGATGGCCGCGCCTGATGTGGCAAGGGGCAGCGCAGGCTGCCCCTTTTTTATGCCGCCTGCCGTGGCCGTTTGACGTCCCCCCCGCCGCGATCTGCCGGGGCAAAACCCGTCAGTCCTGAGGATGGGCGGCGGATTTCTTGCGCACATACAACTCCAGCCGATGGTGGACAATTTCATAGCCCATCGCCTCGGCAATCTCGGCCTGCAGCTTCTCGATCTGGGCGCTGGCAAATTCGACCACGGCGCCGGTGTCGACATCAATCATGTGGTCGTGATGCTGGGTCTCGGCATGCTCAAACCGCGCGGGCGCCCCTTCAAACTGGTGCCGCATGATCATGCCCTGGGCCTCCAGCTCGGTCAGCGTGCGGTAGACCGTCGAGAGCGAGATCCCCGGCACCACCGCTTCGGCACGGCGCAACAGTTCCGTCGCCTCCGGATGATCCGCCGCTTCGGCCAATACCGACACCAGCGCCTCCCGCTGGCGGGTGATGCGCACGCCCGCCCGGCGAAGGGCGGCGGTCAGATTTTCGGTTCTGCGGGCAATATCGGTCATCGCCCGGTTTTCGCGCAATTTGGCCGCAGGACGCAAGCCCCAGATGCAAATCATTTGCATATGCCTTGACAGTTGCAAATCATTCCTAGATGCAAGAAGGCAAAGAATGCGATTGGGAGAGCACGATGCTGGGCAGGCAGGCAGTTTGGGCGATGGTGGCGGCGCTTGCGGTGGCGGGGATCGCGGGGCCGACTGCGGCGCGCGACAAGCTGAAGGTTGTCACGACCTTCACGGTGATCGCCGATATGGCGCAGAATGTGGCGGGAGATGCGGCTGAAGTGGTCTCGATCACCCGGCCGGGCGCCGAGATTCACGGCTATGAGCCGACCCCGCGCGATCTGGTCCGCGCGCAGGGGGCCGATCTGATCCTGTGGAACGGCTTGAATCTCGAGCGCTGGTTCGAGCAATTCTTTGGCAATCTGCGTGACGTGCCCGCCGCGACCATCTCGGACGGGGTGGAGCCGATGGCGATTTCCGGCGGCGAATATGACGGGAAACCCAACCCGCATGCCTGGATGGCGCTCGATTCCGCCCGCATCTACATCGACAATATCCGCGATGCGCTGAGCAAAGCCGATCCGGAGAATGCCGCCACCTATGCCGCCAATGCGACCGCCTATCAGGCACAGCTCGAGGCGGTGATCGGCCCGCTGCGCGATGCCGCCCGCGCCCTGCCCGAAGAGCGCCGCTGGCTGGTCACCTCTGAGGGCGCTTTTTCCTATCTCGCCCGTGATTTTGGCCTGCATGAGGTCTATCTCTGGCCGATCAATGCCGATGCACAGGGCACGCCGCAGCAGGTGCGCGCGGTGATTGACGCGGTGCGCGACCACAAGATCCCGGCGGTTTTCTCGGAAAGCACCGTCTCGGACAAACCCGCGCGGCAGGTCGCCCGCGAGACCGGCGCGGCCTATGGCGGCGTTCTCTATGTCGACAGCACGTCGGAGGCGGATGGCCCGGTGCCAAGCTATCTGGACCTGCTGCGGGTGACGGCAGAAACCATCCTCAAAGGGCTGCAACCATGAGCGACGACGGCATCCGCGCCGAGGGGCTGACGGTCACCTATCGCAACGGGCACACCGCGCTGCGCGACGCGAGTTTTACGATCCCGCGCGGCACGATCACCGCGCTTGTCGGGGTGAACGGGGCGGGAAAATCAACGCTGTTCAAGGCCTTGATGGGTTTTGTGCCGGTCTCGGCCGGACAGATCGAGATCCTCGGACAGCCGGTGCGCGCGATGATGAAGGCGCAGGCCGTCGCCTATGTGCCGCAGGCCGAAGAGGTCGACTGGACCTTCCCGGTGCTGGTGGAAGATGTGGTGATGATGGGGCGCTACGGGCATATGGGCTTTTTGCGCCGCCCGCGCGCGGCCGATCATGCGGCGGTCACCGCCGCGCTGACGCGGGTCAATATGACCGAATTCCGGGATCGTCAGATTGGCGAACTGTCTGGCGGCCAGAAGAAACGCGTGTTTTTGGCGCGGGCCCTGGCGCAGGATGCGCAGGTGATCCTCCTCGACGAACCCTTCACCGGCGTCGATGTGAAGACCGAAGAGCAGATCATCGCGCTCCTGCGCGACCTGCGCGCCGAGGGGCGGGTGATGCTGGTCGCCACCCATAACCTTGGCTCGGTGCCGGAGTTTTGCGACCGCGTGGTGCTGGTCAAGGGCACCGTGCTCGCCTGCGGCCCCACCGCCGAGGTGTTTACCCCCGAACATCTGCGGGCGGCCTTTGGCGGCGTGTTGCGGCATTTCCTGCTGGAAGGGGCGCGGCTGCATGCCGATGAAGACCCGCGCAAGCTGGACATTTTCACCGATGATGAGCGCCCGCTGGTGATCTATGATGACCGTACCCGCACAGTGAAGGGGCAGTCATGATCCTGCTGGAACCCTTTCACTACGGCTATATGACCAATGCGATCTGGGTCTCGGCGCTGGTCGGGGCGGTCTGCGCCTTTCTCTCGGCCTATCTGATGCTCAAGGGCTGGTCGCTGATCGGCGACGCGCTCTCGCATTCGGTGGTGCCGGGGGTGGCGGGCGCCTATATGCTGGGCCTGCCCTTCGCGATTGGTGCCTTCCTCTCCGGCGGCCTCGCCGCGCTGGCGATGCTGCTACTGCGCCAGACCTCGGGGCTGAAAGAGGATGTGGTGATCGGGCTGATCTTCACCTCCTTCTTCGGTCTGGGCCTGTTCATGGTCTCGGTCAATCCGATGGCCGTGTCGATCCAGACGATCATCATGGGCAATATTCTGGCGATCACCCCCGAGGACACGCTGCAACTGGCGATCATCGGCGGTGTGTCGCTGGTGATCCTGCTGGCGAAATGGCGCGATCTCCTGGCGGTGTTCTTTGACGAAGGCCATGCCCGCTCCATCGGGCTGAATGTCACCGCGCTGCGGCTGGTGTTCTTCTCGCTGCTCTCGGCCTCGACCGTGGCCGCCATGCAGACGGTGGGGGCGTTTCTCGTCATCGCGCTGGTGGTGACGCCCGGTGCCACCGCTTATCTGCTCACGGACCGTTTCCCGCGGCTGCTGATGCTCTCGGTCGCCATCGGCGCGTTCACCTCGGCATTCGGCGCCTATCTGAGTTATTTTCTCGACGGCGCGACCGGTGGCGTAATCGTTTGCCTGCAGACCGGGCTGTTTCTGACCGCGCTGGTCTTTGCCCCCAAACACGGGATGCTGGCCGCGCGCGCGCGCAGCAAGGCCGCGCTGCGGGAGGCCGCATGATGGACAATTTGTTGCTGCCGCTGCAGTTCCCCTTCATGCAGAACGCCTTGCTGATCGTGGTGCTGATTGCCCCAGCGGCCGCGATGCTCAGCGCCTTTCTGGTGCTCAAGGGCTGGTCGCTGATGGGCGATGCCACCAGCCATGCGGTGCTGCCGGGCGTGGTGCTGGCCTACCTGGCGGGCATCCCGCTGATCATCGGCGCCTTCCTTGCGGGCCTCGTCTGCGCGCTCGGCACCGGGTTCATCAAGGACAATTCGCGGATCAAGCAGGACACGGTGATGGGCGTCGTGTTTTCCGGCATGTTCGGCCTCGGCATCGTGATCTACACTCAGGTCGAGACGGCGCTGCATCTCGATCACATTCTCTTTGGCAATATGCTGGGGGTGGACGCAGAGGATCTGTGGACCGCCGGGCTGATCTCGGGCGGGGTGGCGCTGATCCTGGGGGTGAAATGGCGCGATTTTCTGGCGCATAGCTTCGATCCGGTGCAGGCGAAGATGATCGGCCTGCCGGTCGTCTGGCTGCATTACGGTTTGCTGGCGATCCTCTCGGCGACCATTGTGGCGATGCTCTCTTCGGTCGGCATGATCCTCTCGGTGGCCTATCTGATTGCGCCGGGGGCCATCGCCTTTCTGCTCACCCGTCGCTTTGCCAGCCTGCTGCGGGTGGCGGTGGGCGTCGCGCTTTTGGCGGGGGTGACCGGCGTCTATGCGTCGTTCTGGCTGGATGCGGCACCCGCGCCCACCATCGTGCTGATTCTGACGGGCATGTTCCTCGCCGCGCTCGCGCTGCGGCGGATGCGGGAAAGCCGCCTGAGCGCGCGCGGGTAGCCGCCTCCCCCCGGAGGCGGGCCGCACGTAGATCAGGGACGCCGCCCACACCTGTCAGCGGTCCGGCCGCAGCACCGGACCGTCAGAGATACAGCGCCACAATCAGCAGGCCGAGCGCGATTTGCGCCGCATCCGCCCATCTGCGCAGCGCCCGCCCGCGCCCATCGCTCAGCAGGCGCGTGCCCAGCCGCGCACTGAGCAGCGCCACCGCGAGCGTCACCATCGCGGTGCCCAGACCCATCGCCAACACCGCGGCCGCCCCGGCCAGCGGCGCGCCGATCAGCACGGTCAGCAGCATCACAAATACCGCCCCGGTGCAGGGGCGCAACGCCACCCCGGCCACCAGCATCACCGCCTCGGGCAGCGAGGCACGGGCGGCAACCTCGGGGGCGGGCCCATGCGCATGGCCACAACCGCAGGCCGCGTCATGACTGTGTGCCTGCTCATGCCAGTGCTCATGCCCGTGCTCTTGGCTGCGCTCATGCCTGCGAGCAAGGCCGGAGTCCTGATCGGGGCGGGGGGCGCGGATCTCGCGCCACAGATGCCAGGTGCCGCGCAGCATCAGGAACACGCCCAGCGCCACCAGCGCCCATTCTCCCGCCCGCAACAGCGGTCCCTCGGCCAGACCGGTCAGCTCGCTGCGCCCGAGCCCAAAGGCCCATGCCCCCGCCAAAACCAGCACGATCGCCGCCAGGGATTGCGCCAGACTCGCCGCCAGCGTCAGCACGGCAACCTTGATCAGCCGCGCGCGCGCCGAAAAAGCCCAGCCGCCCAGCACCACTTTGCCATGCCCCGGCCCCGCCGCATGCAGCACACCATAGAGAAAGCCCAGCCAGATCAACGCCGCCACCGCGCCGGGCTGCTGCGCCTTCAGCGCCCGCACGCCCGCGGCCAGAGGGGCCTGAAACGCCCGCTGCGCCGCCACGATGTCCAGTTGCAGCTGCGTGATCAGGCCCGCCTGCCAGGTCACCAGCGCCGCCCCCGCCAGCACCAGCGCCCCCGCCACGGTCACGGCTTGCCGCATGTCACCCGTTCCTCATCGGCATAAAGCCGCCCCACGGATGGCAGCCCCGCCGCCTCGGGCGTGACATCCGGGCTCAGCGCGGCAATCGCATCCGCAACCTTTTGCGACACCGGATTGGGCCCCGGCGCCACCACCTCTGCCGTGCAATCGCTGCGCCCTTCGAAATGCGGCGGCGCAGCGACTTCATAATCCACGTAGAAATCCTTGTCATAGGGGCGGATCGACAGCACCTTTCCCGCCAGATCGAGCGGCGCCGTCAACGCGCGGGTATGCAGCGATACGGCGCGGCCGTCATGCCATTCCGCGGCCCAATCCCCCGGCCCCGCCAGCGGCACCGGCACGCCATCGAGCGTGATCTCGATGTCCCCCGTGTAATCAGCCGGCCAATCGGCATCCCAATGCTGAAACCCCGCGATCTCGTCGCCCGCGACCTCACCGTCACCATTGATGTCGTATTTGCCATCCTCGACCATCAGCAGGGTGAACATCTCATCATAATCCCAGCGCGCCCGCACCCCGGTCAGCCGCCCCTCCGCGTCAAACAACAACGTATGGGTGACATCGACGAAGATATGCGGATGCGCCGCCACGGGCGCCGCCACAAGGGCTGCCCACGCGAGGATCAGGGAAGGAAGCAGTGTACGGATCATGCCCCCGGTCTAGCGGGGCCAGCCATCGGCTGACAAGCACCGCGCGTATCCCTCGCGCCAAAGTTACTTTATAACACGGCCCCGGGATGGGCTGCGCGGCTGGCCCGCATGGTTGCCAACAGGTCATTCAGCACGGCCGTTTGAAATAGATGCGGCCCCCCACGGCCCGGTGTCAGCGGCAAACGCCCCGGCTGAATATCCGGGGCGAGATCTTGGCATCGGTCCGGAGACCGGTGGCGCGCAGGCGGCAGATGGTCGGCCCCGTCCTGCCGCAGCGCAGGGCCGTCGAGGTGCGCGGGGGCGGCCACGCCTTTCACGGACAGCCCGGCCGAGAGCCAGACCACAGGACAGCACAACGCGGGCGCCCTGCGCCGTCCCCCCGCGCCCGCAGGAAACGGCCATATGCAGGCCATGCCCGGTGCAAGCCGCCTGCGGCCCGCGGCCCCACGGGGCAGGGTTTCCTCTGATGGAGTGGGATTGTGCGCGCCGACGGGGCACGTCGGCACCCGCCGCGTTTTCCGCTCTTGACAGCAGTTAGGGCCTGTGACGATTTGGCGCCAAAGGATCTCGCGATGATGTCTCCGGCCCTACTCCCGATTGTGCTTTTGATCTGCTCAAACGTCTTCATGACCTTTGCGTGGTACGGACACCTGAAATTCGGCGGCAAGCCGCTGCTCATCGTGATCGTGGCCAGTTGGGGGATCGCGTTTTTTGAGTATTGCTTTGCTGTGCCCGCCAACCGCATCGGCCATCAGGTCTATTCGGCGGCAGAGCTGAAGGTCATACAGGAAGTCATCACCCTTTCCGTTTTCATGATCTTTTCAGTCACTTATCTGGGCGAAAGGATCACCATGAACCACATTGTGGGCTTTGGTCTGATTTGCGCAGGGGCATTCTTTATCTTCAAAGGGCCGTTCAGCTGACGCCGCATGGGCGGATTTGCAGCGGTGCGTTCGACGCGTCGGCCCGGGATCTACCGGGATGCAGCGCCCACTGGCGCGCGGGCGACAGGGGATCTGCAATGATGCCGCGCTGCATCCGCGCGCTTGCGGACGGGGAAGAACACGGCATGGCGCAGCATACTCATGCCGCCGCGCGCCGAAGCATGGCCAGTCCCCCCGCAAGCACCAGAAAGACGCCGCCACAGACCCGGTCCATCCGGGCCAACAGCGTCGCACCAAAGCGTCCCGCGCAACGTCTGCCTGCCGCCGCATAGGCCAGCAGGACCGCCAGATCGATCAGTGAGAACGTCACCGCCAGAAGCAGATATTGCGGCAAGACAGGCGCTGCGGCATCGATGAACTGCGGGAGAAGCGCTGTGAAGAACAGGTAACCTTTGGGATTGGTGACGGCGACCAGGAAGCTGCGCGAGAACAGGCGCCGCCGCTCGGTGACCTGGACCATCGGGGCTTCGGCAGCGGCGGCCTTGCTGAGCAGCAGCCGCAGACCGACAGCGGCCAGATAGGCCACCCCCAGCCATTTCACCACCGTGAACAGCAGGTGCGAGGTGGACAGCAGCACGCCCAGACCGGCCGAAACAGCGGCGATCAGAACCAGGTCCGAAAGCACTGCGCCCGCGATTCCGAAACCTGCATCGCGCAACCCGTGGCGCGCACCGTTGGAGAAGGCCAGCAGGGAGGTCGGCCCCGGCAGGGCGATGGTCAACAAGGCCGCAAGCGCAAAGGTCAGCAGGGTAAAGCTCATGATCGTCTCCGGTTCTGCACGGCGGGGGTGAGTGTTGAGGCAACCAGTATCAGGCAGGCTCCGGCGGCGATCATCCGGACGAGGTTGGCCGACCGCCAACGCGCGGAATAGGCCTGCCAGACTGTGCCGGCGCCCGGCGCCCGGGCATCGACTGCGGCAAGGTCCCGATTCAGCGGAACATTGAATGCGGCAGTGACCCCAAAGACCCCCGTCATATGCAAGACAAGCCCAAGGCCCAGCAGCGCGGCGGAGAGTCTCGCCCGCAGCGCGGCCATCACGACCACCGCCAGTGCCAGAACCAGAGGCGTTCCAAAGTAGACCGTGCCAAAAACCGGATTGCGGACAGAGGCATTCATCGCCTGCATGGCCGCGATTGCCGTGGCCGGGTCGATCATGTCGAGACCGCGCAGGGTCGAACTCTGCCAGGCAAAGAAAAAGCCGAAACAGGCACCGCAGAAGCCGACCGAGATCAGCGGCAGCAGGGTGAACAATGCCGGTGCCCGGAACCGCGCAAACCACCGCATCATGCCGAAAGCCGCCGCTGCCGGGAGAAGACCCCAATGAAAATCGCGATGACGGCGGCCTGTGCCGTCAGAACCGCGGGCCAGATCAGCGGAAACTGCGGGTCCAGATACTTCTGGGGGCCAAAAGACAGCATGGCCATCAGCGCGGCCGCTGCGCTGAGCGCCGTCCCCGCCCGGCCTGCGACGGGACCGACAATCAGCGCAGCGGCCGCGGTCGCAAGGGCCACGGCCAGGAACGGCGCAATCGCGAAAAGCGGAATCGTCGCGGGCGGATGCGGTGGCACCTGGGCGTACAGCGCGCCGAGCATGACCAGCTGAAGGATGATCAGCACGCTCAGCGCGGCGGAGATCGAGCGGGATTCAGACAAGACGGGCCCTCCAACCTGGGACAGAAACAAGCGTAATATTCATTACGGTTGCGGTCATCCGTAATTACCATTACTGATTCTGTCAATGCGGGCGCTCAGGAGCAAAGGCACATGCGGCAGGAAACTCAGAACGCGCGGCGGAAAGAGATCCAGCAGGCTGCGCTGGCGCTGCTTGTCCAGCATGGCTATGCCGCGACAACGATGGCCTCTGTCGCCAAAGCAGCCGGGGCTTCGCTTGAAACGCTTTACAAATGGTATGGCGACAAGCCGGGTCTGTTCCGCGCGATGGTACAGGCCAATATCGAGGAGTTGCGCGACGCGCTGCTGATGTCGGCCGAAGCATGCCGCGATCCGCTGGCCGCCCTGCAGGATTTTGGCCCCCGGCTGATCGCGGTTCTCACCAGCGAGGAAGTGGTTGCCCTGAACCGGGCGGCGGCGGCCGACCCCAGCGGCGATCTTGGCCGGATCATTGCTGAAGCCGGGCGCGGCACGATAGCACCACAATTGACCGGCCTGTTCGGGCGGGCACTGCAGAGCGACAACCCCGCGATGATCACCGAGATCTATCTGGGCCTGCTGCTGGGCGATCTGCAGATCCGCCGCGTGATTGGCCGGATGCCGCCCCTTGACGCCACCGAAAGCCAGCAGCGCTCCGACAGAGCTTTGGAACTGCTCTGCCGCCTGTTTCCAGCATGCCCCTCGCCACTCCCATCCGAGGTCCCGGAGCATCCGTCGCCCCAAGCCCCTGCGCCTTGAGACGCAACTTCCACAGGAAATCGGTCAGATGATGACCGATCCTCAGAGGTGAGGTCTCGAGGTCAAACCGGAGATTGGTGAAGCGGAGGGGCTTGGACATGCGGGCTCTTTCCGCAGGGGCGGCATGCGCCACCAGCGCGCACTGAACGGATGTTCGAGAGGCGGTGAGATGTGAAGAACCCGGGTTGCTCGGACTAAAGACCTGCGTGTCCTGCCGCGCCAACTGGCGGGGGCGTCGGGAAGCAGACCTGGAACCGCCGCCCACGAAAACCAGCCAACGCATTGATGCAAAAGAAAACCACCGAAGGCGGAACCTTCGGTGGACATTTTATGTGCTCAACAATGGTCAAAAACCGTGGCAAATGGCGATTTTATGGTGAGCCCGACACTAGAGGTCACCAATCAAATCAGCCGCATTTCGAATGGCCGCAGTCAGCGCAGGTCATGCAGCCCTCCACCTTGCGCATCGCATAGGAGCCGCAGGACGGGCAGGCCGCGCCGCGCGGGGCGCCGCCAACCACCATCACCTCGGCTTTCGGATCGGATTTCAGCCCCATCCCCTCGCCCGCGATAAAGCCGGTGGCCACCAGATGCCGCTCGATCACGCCGCCGATCGCCGCGAGGATCGAGGGGATATAGCTGCCCTGAATCCAGGCGCCGCCGCGCGGGTCGAACACCGCCTTCAGCTCCTCGACCACAAAGCTCACATCGCCGCCGCGCCGGAACACCGCCGAAATCATCCGCGTCAGC
Organism: Phaeovulum sp. W22_SRMD_FR3; assembly: GCF_052113705.1. Classification (NCBI taxonomy): domain Bacteria; kingdom Pseudomonadati; phylum Pseudomonadota; class Alphaproteobacteria; order Rhodobacterales; family Paracoccaceae; genus Phaeovulum; species Phaeovulum sp. W22_SRMD_FR3. Next base: position 239,765 of record NZ_JBGQOG010000001.1, read on the forward strand.
GCCACGGTCCAGGCGAAATGCTCCATGTTCTTCGAGTTGATGAACACTTCGAAGGGCCGACGATGGCCGCCATGCACGATATCATTGATCGTGATGTAGATCGCATGTTCCGAGCCGGGCCATTTCAGCTTGTAGGTGGCGCCTTCCAGCGCGCCCGGACGGTCCAGCGGCTCGGTCAGATAGACCACATCGGCGCCGGTTTCGACTTCCGGGGCCTTCTCGGTCTTCTCGGACACCGAGAGCACCGACCCCGTCACATCATTCGGACGGTAGGTGGTGCAGCCTTTGCAGCCCTGATCCCAGGCGGCCATATAGACCTCTTTGAAATCATCAAAGCTGATGTCTTCCGGGCAGTTGATCGTCTTCGAAATGGAACTGTCGATCCATTTCTGCGCCGCCGCCTGCATCCGCACATGGTCGAGCGGCGCCAGCGTCTGCGCATTGACGAAATAATCCGGCAGCGGTGCATCGCCCTTCAGGTCACGCCACATCTGCACGGCATAATCCACCACCTCTTCCTCGGTGCGGCTGCCGTCTTTTTGCAGCACTTTCCGGGTATAGGCATAGGCAAAGACCGGCTCGATCCCCGAGGAGACATTGCCCGCATAAAGCGAAATCGTCCCCGTCGGCGCGATCGAGGTCAGCAGTGCATTGCGGATGCCATGCGTGCGGATCGCCTCGCGCACGTCGTCATCCATCTGCATCATATTGCCCGAGGCGAGGTATTTCTCGGCATCGAACAACGGGAAGGCGCCCTTTTCCTTGGCGAGATCGACCGAGGCGAGATAGGAGGCGCGCGCGATCCGCTTCATCCAGGCATCGGTCTGCGCCGCCGCCTCTTCCGAGCCATAGCGCAGCCCCAGCATCAGCAAAGCATCCGCCAGTCCGGTAACCCCCAGCCCGATGCGGCGCTTGTTCATCGCCTCTTCTTCCTGCTGCGGCAGCGGGAAGCGGCTGGCATCGACCACATTGTCCATCATGCGGATCGCCATCCGCACGAGGCTATCCAGCCCCTCAGGGCTCAGCTCGGCCTTGTCGGTGAACGGATCGGTGACCAGACGCGCCAGATTGACCGACCCCAGGAGACAGGCACCATAGGGCGGCAAAGGCTGCTCGCCACAGGGGTTGGTGGCGGCGATGGTCTCGCAATAGTTCAGGTTGTTCATCTTGTTGATGCGGTCGATGAAGATCACACCCGGCTCGGCGAAATCATAGGTCGCCTTCATGATCTTGTTCCACAGATCGCGGGCATTGACCGTGTGATAGACCCGGTCGCCGAACACCAGCTCCCAGGGGCCATCCGCCTTCACCGCTTCCATGAAGGGATCGGTGACAAGAACCGACAGGTTGAACATCCGCAGCCGCGCCGCATCCTGCTTGGCGGTGATGAAGGCCTCGATATCCGGGTGATCGCAACGCATGGTGGCCATCATCGCGCCGCGGCGCGAGCCGGCCGACATGATGGTGCGGCACATCGCATCCCAGACATCCATGAAGCTCAAGGGGCCCGAGGCATCCGCCGCCACGCCCTTCACCTCGGCGCCGCGCGGGCGGATGGTCGAGAAATCATAGCCGATGCCGCCGCCCTGCTGCATGGTCAGCGCTGCCTCTTTCAACATGTCAAAGATGCCGCCCATGCTGTCGGGGACAGTGCCCATGACAAAGCAGTTGAACAGCGTCACCGCACGGCCGGTCCCGGCCCCCGCCGTGATCCGCCCCGCGGGCAGATATTTGAAATCTTCCAGCGCCGCATAGAATCGCTCTTCCCAAAGCACGGGATCCGATTCGACCGAGGCCAAAGACCGCGCAATGCGCCGCCAGCTGTCTTCCACCGTCAGGTCGATGGCGGTACCATCGGCTTCTTTCAAACGGTATTTCATGTCCCAGATCTGTTCGGCAATCGGGGCGGCAAAGCGGCTCATTCGGTCCTCGCATGTCGTCAAAAGGGTCAGCGAATCTCCCGGGCCGGGACTTTCCGCAAGGGCCGGAAGATAGGCAAGCTGGCGGCGGCGGTCAACTTGCAACGCGCCGCGGATTCATATATTTGGTGGCTCGCGCCAAAGATGGCATATACATATAGGGGGTCGGGGCGAAAAATGACAGATCCTGTGCATATCATCAAACTCTGCGTCGGCGCCGAAAAGGTCGAAGACCTTGAGGAATGGCAGAAAAATCGCTTTGGCAGCGGACCGGCGCAGCATGTCACCCGCATGGCTCCGAAACGTGCCGATGAGATTCTCTCCGGCGGCTCGCTCTATTGGGTGTTTAAGGGTCTCGTCCTCGCCCGTCAGCGCATTCTGGCGCTGGATGAGGTGCGCGGCGATGACGGCATCCTGCGCTGCGCCATCCAGCTCGACCGCGAGGTGATCCGCACCGAGGCCCTCGCCCGCCGCGCCTTTCAGGGCTGGCGCTACCTCAGTGCCGCCGACGCCCCGCGCGACCTGCCCAAGGGCCGCGCCCGCGAAGAGGCATTGCCGGTCGAACTCACCGCAGCCATGGCCCAGATCGGGCTGCGCTGACAGCGCCCCCCCCGGAGCCCGAATCCCCATCAGGCTTGCTTCGTTCAAAATATCCCCGCCGGAGGCATCCCCGGCCCACCAGGCGGCGATCCCGTCGCAAAACGTCACCTCCGACACCAAAGGCACCAGGCCTCACTGCGGCCGCCTCACCAATGCGGCGGTCGCTGATCGGCCAGGGGCACCGTCCCCCCCGCCTCCATCTCGCGCCCGGCTTCCCGCTCCATCAACAGGCCCACGCGGCGGCTCAGCCGGTCGATCTCGGCGCTTTGCCGCGCCACCACATCGGACATATCCTCCAGCATCCGCGTCAGATGGGCGATCTGCTCTTCCGCCCGCTCAATCCGTTCGCTCATCGCGCCCCGCCCCCTGCTCAAGATCACCGCATATGCCTTGCCACGCTTGTCGCTGGCCGCGCCATCCGCTACACCGCGCGCGGATGATAAGCGAGGCGAAAGCGATGGCAAAGGACAAGTCCCCCCGCAGACCGCGCGCGGAAACCCCGAAAGGGTTCCGTGATTACTTCGGCGCGGATGTGACCGAGCGTAAAGCGATGCTGGATACGATTGCCGAGGTCTACCATCGCTACGGCTTCGATCCCCTGGAAACCAGCGCGGTGGAAACGGTCGAGGCTCTGGGCAAATTCCTCCCCGATGTCGACCGCCCGAATGCCGGGGTCTTTGGCTGGCAGGATGAGGATGGCGACTGGCTGGCGCTGCGCTATGACATGACCGCCCCCCTCGCCCGCGTCGCCGCGCAGTTCCGCAACGATCTGCCCAGCCCCTACCGCCGCTATGCGATGGGGCCGGTCTGGCGCAACGAAAAGCCGGGGCCGGGCCGCTTCCGCCAGTTCTATCAATGCGATGCCGATACCGTCGGCGCTTCTTCGGTGGCCGCCGATGCCGAGATCTGCGCCATGCTCTCGGATGCGCTGGAAGCCGTGGGGATCGAGCGCGGCGATTACATCGTGCGGGTCAACAACCGCAAGGTGCTGAACGGCGTGATGGAAGTGGCGGGCGTCCTTGACCCCGCCGACCCCGAGCGTTTCGAGGAAGAGCGCGGCATCGTGCTCCGCGCCATCGACAAGCTCGACCGTCTGGGCGAAGCGGGCGTGCGCCTGCTGATGGGCGAAGGCCGCAAGGATGAAAGCGGCGATTTCACCAAAGGTGCTGGCCTGACCGAGGCACAGGCCGATGTGGTGATGGGCTTCATGTCCGCCAAGCGCGAAAACGGCCCCGCCACCGTGGCCCGCCTGCGCGAGCTGGTCGCGGGTTCCGCCACCGGGATCGAGGGCGTGGAAGAGCTGGAAACCATCGCCGAGCTGCTGGCCGCCCAAGGCTACGGCCCCGACCGGATCGAGATTGATCCCTCCGTTGTACGCGGGCTGGGCTATTACACCGGCCCGGTGTTCGAGGCGGAGCTGACCTTCGAGATCCTCGACGAAAAGGGCCGCAAGCGCAGCTTTGGCTCGGTCGCGGGCGGCGGGCGCTATGATGATCTGGTGAAACGCTTCACCGGCCAGACCGTGCCCGGCACCGGCGTTTCCATCGGTGTGGACCGACTGCTGGCCGCGCTGCGCGCCAAGGGCCGCGCCGGGGGCGACAGCGCCGGTCCGGTGGTGGTGACGGTGATGGACCGCGAGCGGATGGCCGATTATCAGGCGATGGTGGGCGAGCTGCGCCGCGCGGGCATCCGCGCCGAGGTCTATCTCGGCAATCCGAAGAACTTCGGCAATCAATTGAAATATGCCGATAAACGCCACAGCCCGGTCGCGGTGATCCAGGGCGGCGATGAAGCCGCCAAAGGCACCATCATCCTGAAAGACCTGATCCTCGGTGCCCGCATCGCCGAAGGCGCCAGCCTTGAGGAATGGAAAGCCCGCCCGGCACAGGTAGAAGTGCCGCGGTCCGAGCTGGTCGCCGCCGTGCGGCAGATGCTGGAGCAGGGCTGATGGCCGACAAAGCCGCCGCCCGCGCCGCCGGGGCGCGCTATCTCGAGGCGTTCCGCGCCGCCGGGGCGACCGAGGTCGATGCAGACATCCTGCAACCGGCCGAGGCATTGCTGGACCTTTACGGCGAAGATATCCGCGCCCGCGCCTATGTCACCTCTGACCCTTTGCGCGGCGAGATGATGCTGCGCCCGGATTTCACCGTGCCGGTGGTGCAGGCGCATATGGCGCATGGCGCCGATCCCGCCCGCTACTGCTATCTGGGTGAGGTCTTCCGCAAACAGGACCACCGCGGCCCGCGCGTGGCGGAGTATTTTCAGGCCGGGTTCGAGGTTTTTGACCGCGCTGACCCGGAAGCCGCCGATGCCGAGGTTTTTGCCCTCTTCACGGATCTTCTGGCCCCTCTCGCGCCCATAGCGACCATCGGCGACATCAGCCTGTTGCGCGATGCCGTGGCTGGCCTCAACACGCTGGAGAGCCGCAAAGCCGCGCTGCAACGCCATATCTGGCGCCCGCGCCGCTTCCATGCGCTGCTGGAACGCTATGCCGGGCAGGTCCCGGTACCCGCCAGCCGCGCAGCGCTCCTGTCAGGGCCCGAAACCTCGGATGCCCTCTGGATCGGCCTGCGCGACCCCGAGGAAATGCAGGACCGCATCACCGCGCTCCGCGCCGATGCCGCCGCCGCGCCGCTCTCGGCGGAAGATGTGGCGGGGATCGACGCGCTGATCGCCATCAAGGCCCCTGCCCCGCAGGCGCTGGCCGCCTTGCAAGCGCTGACCACCCGCCTGCCCGCGATCGCGCAGGGTGTCAGCCGCCTGCACCGGCGTCTGGCGGCCATGCAGGCGCGCGGCGTCGATCTGGACGCCGTGACCTTTGACGCGAGCCTCGGCCGCGCGACGATGGAATATTACGACGGTTTCGTATTCACCCTCACCGCCGCCAACCCTGCCCTGCCGCCGCTCGCGACCGGCGGGCGCTATGACGCGCTGACCCGGGTGCTGGGTCAGGGCCGCTCGATCCCCGCCGTGGGCGGCGTCATCCGCCCCGGCGTGATCGCTGATCTGGAGGCCATGGCATGAGCCTGAAACTCGGAGTGCCCTCGAAGGGCCGCCTGATGGAGCAGACCTTTGAATGGTTCGCCACCCATGGCATCACGCTGCGCCGCACCGGCAATGAGCGCGAATATGCGGGCGCCGTCGATGGCGTGGCGGGGGTGGAACTGGTGCTGCTCTCGGCGGGCGAAATTCCGCGCGAACTGGCGGCGGGGCGCATCCACCTTGGCGTCACCGGCTCCGACCTCGTGCGCGACAAGCTGGCCGATTGGGACACGCAGGTAGCGGAACTGGCGCTGATGGGCTTTGGCCATGCCGATCTGATCCTCGCCGTGCCCGCCTGCTGGCAGGATGTCGACACGCTGGAAGATCTGGATGCCGCCGCCGCCGCCTTCCGCCGCCGTCATGGCTTCCGCCTGCGCATCGCCACCAAATACCACCGACTGGTGCGCGATTTCCTGCGCGCTGAAGGGGTGGCGGATTATCAGCTGGTCGACAGCCAGGGGGCAACCGAGGGCACGGTGAAGAACCTCACCGCCGAGGCCATCGCCGACATCACCTCTTCGGGCGAGACCCTGCGCGCCAACCATCTGAAAATCCTCTCGGATGCGCTGATCCACCAAAGTCAGGCCACGCTCTTCGCCAGCCGCACCGCCGATTGGACCGGCGATGCCGCCGCGATGGCCGCGCTTTGTGCCAAGCTCCATCTGCCGGCACCTGCGCTCTGAGATTGCTTCGTTGAAAATATCCCCGCCGGAGGCTTCCGCACCAAACGCAGGAGCCTCCGGCGGGGATATTTAAGATCAGGCAAAGGTCAGACTTCTTCCACCTGCACCACGCCGCGCAGGGCGCGGATGGCGCCTTTGATCTGCGGGTTCAGCGGATAGTCGCGCCCGGTCGAAATTTCGTATTCCGTGCCCTTTTCCAGATCCGCCACGCAGAAACTGACCGGGCCGCGGGACCGGGAATTGCGGTTATCTTCCAGCATCTTGTTCAGAATCGAGGCGACCGACGTGACCGCAATCGGCGCGTCGACATGGATGCGCAGGCCCGTCGCGCCCGCATCCGCCGTGGCGCTGTCGACCGGCTGTACCGCCGAGGCCAACATGCGGATCGTCTCGCCCTCGACCTCAATCTTGACGGTCACCACGATCAGCGTGCCCGGTTCGAGATGCGCGCGGCCTGCCTCCAAAGCATCGGAGAAGAAGGTCACCTCAAAGGGGCCTGCGGGTTCGGACAGAAGCACGAAAGCAAAGCGGTTGCCCTTGGCCGATTTACGCTCGCGGCTCATTTCGACCTTGCCGGCGATCTTGGTGATGAAGGGACCGCCCTGCGCCTTTTCGGTGATCTCAGTCAGGCTCATCACCTTTTTGCGCCGGAGCGCGGGCAGGTAATCATCGAGCGGATGGCCGGAGAGGTAAAAACCGATGGCTTTATGCTCTTCCGACAGCCGCTCGCCCGGCAGCCAATCGTCGCAATCCGCCAGACGCGGCGGTTGCAGGTCATCGCCGCCTTCGCCGAAGAGCGACACCTGCGCCGAGGATTTGGCTTCGGCCACCGCCGCCGACCAGCTGGCCAGCGCGTCAAGGCTGTCGAACACCCGGCGGCGGTTGGGATCAAGAAGGTCAAAGGCCCCCGCCCGCGCCAACATTTCAAGCGGGCGTTTGCCGATGCGTTTGAGATCGCAGCGGCGGGCGAAATCCACCAGATCGATGAAGGGCTGATCGCCGCGCGCATTCACAATGAGCTGCATCGCATCGCCGCCAACGTTTTTCAGCGCGCCCAGCGCATAGACCAGTTTCTGATCCACCACGTCAAAGGTCGCCAGCGAGCGGTTGACGCAGGGCGGCACGATCTCGATCCCGAGGCCGCGTTTGACCTCATTGGCATAGGTCGAGAGTTTCTCGGTCAGATGGATATCGCAATTCATCACCCCGGCCATGAATTCGACGGGATGGTTCGCCTTCAGCCAGGCGGTTTGATAGGAAACGATGGCATAGGCCGCCGCGTGGGATTTGTTGAAGCCGTAGTTGGCGAATTTCTCCAGGAGGTCAAAGACCTCCCCGGCCTTTTTCGCCTCGATCCCGTGGGTTTTCTTGGCCCCTTCAAGGAATTTCGGCCGCTCCTTGGCCATTTCCTCGGCAATCTTTTTCCCCATCGCCCGGCGCAAAAGGTCGGCGCCGCCCAAGCTGTAGCCGCCCATCACCTGAGCGATCTGCATCACCTGTTCCTGATAGACGATGATGCCCTGCGTCTCGGCCAGGATCGGGTCAATCGTCGGATGCAGGCTCTCCAGCGGCCGCAGCCCGTGCTTCACCTCACAATAGACCGGGATATTCTCCATCGGGCCCGGGCGGTAAAGCGCCACCAGCGCCACGATATCCTCGATACAGGTGGGTTTCATGCGCCGCAGCGCATCCATCATGCCGGTGGATTCCACCTGAAACACCGCCACGGTCTTGGCCGCCGCATAAAGCTCATAGCTTTTCGCGTCATCAATCGGGATGGCGTTGATCTGATTTTCCGCCCCGGCGGCGGGGGTATAGAGCGTTTCACCGCCCGCATTCACATGCAGGGGACGGCCGGATTTCAGGATCAGATCCACCGCATTTTGAATGACGGTCAGGGTTTTCAGCCCCAGAAAGTCGAACTTCACCAGACCGGCCTGTTCCACCCATTTCATGTTGAACTGGGTGGCGGGCATGTCCGAGCGCGGGTCCTGATAGAGCGGCACCAGCGCATCGAGCGGCCGGTCGCCGATCACCACACCCGCGGCATGGGTCGAGGCGTTGCGCAACAGCCCCTCGACCTGCTGCGCATAATTCAAGAGCCGCGCGACAACCTCTTCGGTTTTCGCCGCCTCGCGCAGGCGCGGCTCATCCGCCAGCGCCTTTTCGATGCTGACCGGTTTCACCCCTTCAACCGGGATCATTTTCGACAGCCGGTCCACCTGCCCATAGGACATTTGCAACACCCGGCCGACGTCACGCACCGCGGCCTTCGACAAAAGTGCACCAAAAGTGATGATCTGTCCCACTTTCTCGCGGCCGTATTTCTGCTGCACATATTGGATCACCTCCTCGCGGCGATCCATGCAGAAGTCGATGTCAAAGTCGGGCATCGAGACCCGTTCCGGGTTCAGGAACCGCTCGAACAGCAGTGAATAGCGCAAAGGATCAAGGTCGGTGATGGTCAGCGCATAGGCCACCAGCGAGCCCGCGCCTGAGCCCCGCCCCGGGCCCACCGGAATCCCGTGGTCTTTGCCCCATTTGATGAAATCGGCCACGATCAGGAAATAGCCGGGGAAGCCCATCTGCTCGATGATATCGAGCTCAAAGGTCAGCCGCGCCTCATATTCCTCGACGCTCGTCGCATGCGGGATCACGGCGAGGCGGGCGCGCAGCCCCTCCCAGGCCTGACGGCGCAGCTCTTCCACCTCGTCATCGGCGAATTTCGGCAGGATCGGCTTGCGCTTGTAGGTGGCAAAGGCGCAGCGGCGGGCGATTTCGACGGTGTTTTCCAGCGCTTCCGGCAGATCGGCGAACAAGGCCGCCATCTCATCCGGCGTTTTCAGATAATGCTGCGGCGTCAGGCGGCGGCGCGGCTCCTGCTGATCGACATAGGCGCCCTCGGCGATACAGATGAGGGCATCATGTGCCTCATACATATCGGATTTCGGGAAATAGACGTCATTGGTGGCCACCAGCGGCAGCCCCATCGCATAGGCGGTTTCCACGAACCAGCGCTCGGTCGCCTGCTCGCCCGCCGTATATTGACCACCCTCGCCCGGATGCCGTTGCAGCTCGACATAAAGCCGGTCGCCATAGATCGCCGCCAGTTTCTCGATCAGCGCCTGCGCTTTCGGCATCTGCCCGGCCTGCACGAATTTACCCAGCGGCCCCTCGGCCCCGCCGGTCAGGCAGATCAGCCCCTCGGCATGCAGCTCCAGCTGCGCCAGCGACACCTGCGGCAACTGCCCGCCCGTGTCGATATAGAGGCAGGAGTTCAGCTTCATCAGGTTTTCATAGCCGCGCTCGGTCTGCGCGAGCAGAACCACCGGCGCGGGCAGCTTGGCCCGCTCGCCCGGCGCGCTCGCCTCATAGGTCAGCGAGATCTGGCAGCCAACGATGGGCTGCACGCCCGCCCCCTGTGCGATCACCGAAAACTCAAGTGCGGCGAACATGTTATTGGTGTCCGTCACCGCAACGGCGGGCATGCCCATCTTGTCGCAATGACCGATGAGTTTCTTGACCGGCACCGCCCCTTCAAGAAGCGAATATTCGGTGTGCACACGGAGGTGGATGAATCGCGGATTTGACATGGGGCCACAGTATCGGGGGCACCGCGGCGGCGAAAGTCGAAACAGCGGCGCCAGATGACGTGACCGACTTGACTTGACCGACTTGACTTGACCGACTCAGGCCCCGCGCGGTTACCCTAAGGCCCCAGTACCCTCGGAGGTGACCGATGCCCGAAACGCCCGACACCACGCTCAGCTTCACCCGCGACCTGAAGGCTTCGCCCGCGAACCTCTGGCGTTGCTGGACCGAGGCCGCGCTGATCGTGCAATGGTTCACCCCCGCGCCGGTAAAAACCACCGAAGCCGTCGTCGAGCCGCATCCCGGCGGGCGGTTCTTCACCGTGATGGATATCCCCGGCGCGGGCGAGGTGCGTGGCGAGGGCTGCGTGCTGCAGGCCGAGCCGGGCAAGCGTCTGATCTGGACCAACTGCCTGAGCCAGGGCTTTGTGCCGCAGAAAATCGGCACCGGTGACTTTGACTTCGGCATGACAGCCGAGATTGTGCTGCAGCCCCTGCCCGATGGCTGCCGCTATACGGCCAATGTGCTGCATGCGACGGCCGAAGACGCGCAAAAGCACCGCGATATGGGGTTTTTCATCGGCTGGGGGGCCGCGACCGCACAATTGGAAACCTTGGCGGCATCGCTGGGCTGACTGCCTGTTTTTTGACCAGTCGTTTAATTTCAACGCAGATCCCGCGCCGCCCCCCTTGTCAGATGCCGGTTGATCGGGTTTCCTGATCGGGTCCCCGTTCTACGCCGCATCGGGCGGGGCTGGGTAACCGGGTATCGCGGCGGATGACGACATGGATATTTCGTTTCTTCTGAACGGAGAAACCCGCTCGGTGAGGGTGAGCAACCCGACACAGAGCGTGCTCGACTGGCTACGCGAAAGCTGTGGCCTGACCGGCACCAAGGAAGGCTGTAATGAGGGCGATTGCGGGGCCTGCACGGTGATGGTCACCGATGCCAGCGGCAGCCATGCGCTGAACGCCTGCCTGATGATGATGCCGCAACTGCACGGCAAGGCTTTGCGCACCATTGAGGCGATCTCGGGACCGGCGGGCGAATTGCATCCGGTGCAGGCCGAGATGGTGGCGCATCACGGCAGCCAATGCGGCTTTTGCACGCCGGGTTTCGTGGTCAGCATGGCCACCGCGCATCTGAACGGCGCCCGCGATCACAACGACCAATTGGCGGGCAATCTCTGCCGCTGCACCGGCTATGCGCCGATCATCCGCGCCGCCGAAGCGGCTGAAGGCGTGCCCGTCCCCGCCTGGATGACGCACGATGCCGCCAGCCTGTCCGAACTGCAGGCACCGGCACTCCCGGCGACGGAGGCGGCGTTTTTGCCCGAAACCGCCGATGCTCTGGCCGCATGGTATCTGGAAAACCCCACGGCCACGCTGATTGCCGGGGCCACCGATGTTGGGCTTTGGGTGACGAAGGGGCTGCAGGATTTGGCACCCGTCGCCTTCCTGCACCGGGCCCGTGATTTGCAAACGATCACCGAGACATCGGAGGGCTTTCACATCGGCGCAGGCGTTACCGTGGCCGCCCTGCGCGCGGCGATGGCGGGGCCGCATCCGGCCTTTGCGGAACTGCTGCGCCGTTATGCCAGCGAGCAGGTGCGCCATGCGGCCACCATCGGCGGCAATATCGCCAATGGCTCGCCGATCGGGGACGGCCCGCCCGCGCTGATCGCGATGGGGGCCACCCTGCATCTGCGGCGGGGAGACGCGCGGCGGCAGCTGCCGCTTGAGGATTTCTTCCTCGCCTATAAAAAGCAGGACCGTGCGCCGGGCGAATTTGTCGAGGCGATCAGCATCCCGAGAACGGCGCCGGATCTCGCCTGCTACAAGCTCTCGAAGCGGTTCGATCAGGATATTTCGGCGGTTTGCGGCTGTTTCAACATCACCGAAACTGCGGGGGTGATCACCTCGGCCCGCGTCGCCTTTGGCGGCATGGCCGCCACGCCCAAACGCGCGGCGGGGTTTGAGGCGGCCCTTCTGGGGCAGCCCCTGACGGAAGCGACGATCCGCGCTGCCCTGCCCGCGCTGGCCGCCGATTTCACCCCCATGGGCGATATGCGCGCCAGTGCCGCCTACCGCAGCGAGGCCGCCTGCAACATGGCTTTGCGCTACGTGTTCGCGCGTGAGGGAAAAGCGGCCTCGGTGCTGGAGGTGCGGGCATGAGCGTCGGCACCCCCCTTCCCCATGACAGCGCCACCCTGCATGTGACCGGGCAGGCGCGCTATATTGACGACATTCCCACTCCCGCAGGCTGCCTGCATCTGGCTTTTGGCCTCTCGACCATCGCGCATGGCAAGATCACCGCGCTGGACCTGGAGGCCGTGCGCGCGGCCCCCGGCGTCGTGGCGGTGCTGACTGCCGGGGATTTGCCCTTTGCCAATGATGTCAGCCCCTCGATCCACGACGAGCCGCTTCTGGCGACAGGCGAAGTGTTTTACCACGGCCAGCCGGTGTTTCTGGTCGCCGCCACGAGCCATCTGGCCGCCCGCCGCGCCGCGCGGCTGGGCAAGATCAGCTATGAGGAGCGGCCCGCGCTCCTGACCCTCGATGCGGCTTTGGCCGCCAACAGCCGGTTTGAGGCGGGGCCGGTGATCTGGGAAAAAGGGGATACCGCCGCCGCCCTCGCCGCCAGCCCCAAGATCATCGAAGGGGTGATCGAGATCGGCGGGCAGGAGCATTTTTACCTCGAAGGTCAGGCGGCGCTGGCGTTGCCCGGCGATCAGGGGATGGTGGTGCATTCCTCGACCCAGCATCCGACCGAAATTCAGCACAAGGTGGCCGAGGCTTTGGGGCTGCATATGCATGACATCACCGTGCTGATGCGGCGGATGGGTGGCGGTTTTGGCGGCAAGGAAAGCCAAGGCAATGCGCTGGCGGTGGCGGCGGCCGTGGTCGCACAGGCAACCGGGCGGCCCTGCAAGATGCGCTATGACCGCGATGACGATATGGTCATCACCGGCAAGCGCCACGATTTCCGCATTCATTACAAGGCCGGGGTGACGCCGGAGGGGAAACTGCTGGCGGTAGATTTCCTGCAGCTCACCCGCTGCGGCTGGGCGCAGGACCTCAGCCTCGCGGTGGCGGACCGGGCGATGCTGCATGCCGACAATGCCTATGACATCCCGGCGATGCGTATCGAAAGCCACCGGCTGAAGACCCATACCCAAAGCGCCACCGCCTTCCGCGGCTTTGGCGGGCCGCAGGGGATGCTGGGGATCGAGCGGGTGATGGACCATGTGGCGCATGACCTCGGGCTGGATCCGACGGCGCTGCGTGCGGCGAATTTCTACCCGGCGCGGCGGGCGGAGAGCGCGGACGGGGGGCTGTCTGCCCCCCACGGCCTGCGGCCGCCCCCCGAGGATATTTCCGACGAAGCAAAGGGCTATGGACACACCCATTACGGGCAGGAAGTCAGCGATTTCATTCTGCCGCCGATCTGGGAAAGGTTGCAGAAATCTGCGGATTTCGCGGCGCGGCGGGCTTCGGTGGACGATTGGAATGCGACAGATCCGATCTTGAAGCGGGGGCTGGCGCTGACGCCGGTGAAATTCGGCATCTCCTTCACGCTCACCCATCTCAATCAGGCGGGCGCCTTGGTGCATCTCTATCAGGATGGTTCGCTGGCGCTCAGCCATGGCGGGTCGGAGATGGGGCAAGGGCTGCACCGCAAGGTGACGCAGGTGGCGGCAGAGGTGTTCGGAGTGGGGATCGAGACGGTGCGGATCCATGCCACGGATACCGCGAAAGTCCCCAATACCTCGGCCACCGCCGCCTCTTCCGGGGCCGATCTGAACGGGATGGCGGTGAAGGCCGCCTGTGACACGATCCGGGCGCGGCTGGTCGCCTTTCTGGCCGAGGCCGAGGGCGTGGCGCCGGAGACGATCCGTTTTGTGGACGGGCAGGTCTGGCTCGGTGCGCGCGCGCTGCCCTTTGCGGAGGTGGCGAAACGGGCCTATGAGGCGCGGATCAGCCTCTCTTCCACCGGGTTTTACGCCACGCCGGAGATCAGCTGGGACCGCAAGGCGGGGCGCGGGCGGCCGTTCCTGTACTTCGCCTATGGTGCCTCGGTGACCGAGGTGGTGATAGACACATTGACCGGCGAGAACCGCATTCTGCGCTGCGATATCCTGCATGATGCGGGCAACAGCCTGAACCCGGCGCTGGACATCGGCCAGATCGAGGGGGGCTACGTGCAGGGCGCGGGCTGGCTGACCACCGAGGAACTGGTTTGGGATGACAAGGGGCGGCTGGCCACCCATGCGCCCTCGACCTACAAGATCCCCGCCTGTTCCGACCGGCCCGAGGTGTTCAACGTGGCGCTGCATCCCGGGGCCAATCCGGAGGCGACGATCTACCGCTCAAAAGCCGTGGGGGAACCGCCGCTGATGCACGGGATTTCGGCGTTTCTGGCGCTGTCGGATGCCTGTGCGGCCTGTGGCCCGCACTATCCCGATCTGCGCGCCCCCGCGACCGCCGAGGCGGTGCTGGCCGCCGTCCAGCGGGCGCGCGGCGCATGAGCCTCTGTCCTGAAACGCTCGCGCGGGCGGCCGCGCGCGGCCCCTTCGTGCGGGTGCTGGTGGCGGCAATTGCCGGGTCGGCCCCGCGCGAGGCGGGGGCCGAAATGCTGGTCTGGGCCGATGGCGAGACGGGGACCATCGGCGGCGGCGCGCTGGAATATGCAGCCATTGCCGCCGCCCGCGCGCGGGTTGGCGGCGCGCCCGCCCTGCAACGGATGCCGTTGGGGCCGGGGCTGGGGCAATGCTGCGGCGGGGCGGTCACCCTTGCCTATGAGCCGATGGATGCGGCATTGGTCGCGCGCATCACCGGGCCGTTTTTTGCACGCTCCCTGGGGCAAGGCGGCGAGGCACCGCTGGCCGTGGCGCGCGCGCTGCGGCAGGCGCGGGCGGAAGGGGTGACGCCGCCGCGGCTGATCGGGGAGTGGCTGATCGAAGCGGTCAGCCCGGTCCGGCAGGATTTGTGGATCTGGGGTGCCGGGCATGTGGGCCGCGCCCTTGTCTCGGTGCTGGCCCCCCTGCCCGGGTTGCGGCTCTTTTGGGCCGACACCGACCGCAGTCGCTTTCCCGCGGAAATCGCGACAGAGGTCACGCCGATGATCGCGGAAAACCCCGCCGATCTGGTGCCCCTCGCCGGGGCACAGGCCCGGCATCTGGTGCTCACCTTCAGCCATGCGCTGGATCTGGAGCTCTGCCACCGCCTGCTGCGGCACGGGTTTGGCGACCTCGGCCTGATCGGCTCGGCCACCAAAGCGGCGCGTTTTGCCACGCGGCTGCGGGCGCTCGGCCATTCAGATGCTCAAATTTCGCGCATTGCCTGCCCAATAGGCGATCCGACCTTGGGTAAACATCCGCAGGCCATTGCCGTAGGGGTCGCCGTCGCGCTACTCAAAGACTTGAATGCGGCAGGCGCGGGCGTGCCCCTTGGGGAATCATCGGCGGAAAAGACCGCAATCACAAAAGACTACGCCGGGTGAGGGGTTAGACATGGCCGGAAATACCATGCTGTTGCAGCTGGAAGGGCTTTCCAAGTCCTACCCCGGAGTCCGGGCCAATGATGACATCAGCTTTGCCATCGCGCCCGGCGAAGTCCATGCGCTCTTGGGCGAAAACGGCGCCGGGAAATCGACGCTGGTCAAGATGATCTATGGTCTCGTCAAGCCCGACAACGGCACGATGACCCTGCGCGGTGCCCCCTATGCCCCGGCTGAACCGCGCGCCGCCCGCGGTGCGGGCGTGGCGATGGTTTTCCAGCATTTCTCGCTGTTTGAGGCGCTGAATGTCGCCGAGAATGTCGCGCTCGGCATGGAGAACCCGCCGAAGATGGGCGATCTGGCGGCGCGCATCCGCGAGGTCAGTCAGGCCTACGGCCTGCCGCTGGACCCCGCCCGCACCGTCGGGGACCTTTCGGCGGGCGAGCGGCAGCGCGTTGAGATCATCCGTTGCCTGTTGCAGGACCCCAAGCTCCTCATCATGGACGAGCCGACCTCGGTGCTGACGCCGCAGGAGGTGGAGATCCTGTTTGCCACGCTGCGGCAGCTGTCGGCGGAGGGGACGGCGATCCTCTATATCAGCCACAAGCTGGAGGAAATCCGCAGCCTCTGCGACCGCGCCACGATCCTGCGCGGCGGCAAGCTGGTCGGGTCCTGCACCCCGCGCGAAAAATCGGCGCGGGAGCTGGCCGAGATGATGGTGGGGGGCGAGTTGAAGCTGACCGACCGCGCGGGCCGGGTGCCGGGGATGGAGGTGCTGACGGTAGAGGGCCTGAACCTGCCGCCCGCCGCCGCCTTTGGCCCCAGCCTGCGCGAGGTGGGTTTCACCCTCTATCGCGGCGAGGTGCTGGGCATCGGTGGCGTCGCGGGCAACGGGCAAGAGGAACTTCTGGCGGCGCTGTCGGGCGAGCGGCTGTCGGGCCCCGGCACGGTGAAACTCTCCGGGCAGGATATTTCGGTTCTGGGCCCGAATGCGCGGCGCAAGCTGGGGATCCTGGCCGCGCCGGAAGAGCGGCTGGGCCATGCCGCCGTGCCCGACATGAGCCTGACGGAAAACGCCATTCTGACCGGAACTGTGCGCAAGCCGCTGACGAAAAACGGTTTTATCGACATGGGGGCCGCAAAGGATTTCGCCAGCCAGATCATCGCCGCCTTTGACGTTCGTACGCCGGGGCCACATGTGGCGGCCCGCGCGCTCTCGGGCGGCAACTTGCAGAAATTCGTGATTGGCCGCGAGGTGTTGCAGGCCCCGGATGTGCTGGTGGTGAACCAGCCCACATGGGGGGTCGATGCCGCCGCCGCCGCCGCCATCCGGCAAGCGCTGCTGGATCTGGCGGCGCAGGGGGCGGCGGTGATTGTCATCTCTCAGGATCTGGATGAGCTTTTGGAAATTGCCGACCGTTTTGCCGCCCTGAATGAGGGCCGTCTCAGCCCCGCCCGCCTGACGCAGGGCCTGACCATTGACGAGATCGGTCTGATGCTCGGCGGCGCGCATGGGATGGCGCCCGCGCATCCGGAGGTGCTGGCATGATCCGGCTGGAAAAACGCCCGCTGCCCTCGCAATTCTGGTCGGCCGCAACCCCGGTGGTGGCGGTGATTGCCACGATGATCGCGGGCGGCATTCTCTTTGCCATTCTGGGCAAAAACCCGGTGGATGCGATCCGCACCATCTTTTGGGACCCTTTGTTCGGGGCCAACGCGAGCTATTTTCGCGGCCAGCTGATGGTCAAGGCCGGACCGCTGATCCTGATCGGCGCGGGTCTTGCCGTGGGGTTCCGCGCGGGCATCTGGAACATCGGGGCCGAGGGTCAGTATATCATGGGCGCGATCTGCGGCGCCGCCGTGGCCCTCGCCGCCTATCCGCTGGAGGCCTGGTGGATCTTTCCCGCCATGGTGATCGCGGGCGCCTTGGGGGGCTGGGCCTGGGCGATGATCCCGGCCGTGCTGAAAAACCGCTTTGGCGCCAGTGAGATCCTCGTCTCGCTGATGCTGGTCTATGTGGCGCAGAACCTCTTGGCGCATATGGCGCATGGGCCGATGAAAAACCCGCAGGGCTTTGGCTTTCCGGGCAGCCGCAACCTGCAACAATATCCCAGTGCGTCGAACCCCGAGCTGATCGTGGGCACCGGTCTGCATTGGGGCGGCGTCGCGGCGCTGATCGCGGTGATTGCCACCTATCTTCTGATGTCGCGCCATATCGCCGGGTTCCGCATCCGGGTGGCGGGCGAGGCACCGCGCGCCGCGCGCTTTGCAGGCGTCATCCCGCAACGGCTAGTGAGCCTCTGCCTTGGTCTTTCGGGTGCCTTTGCCGGGCTGGCGGGGATGTTTGAAGTGGCCGGGCCCTCGGGCCAGATCACCGACAGTTTCAACGCGGGCTATGGCTATACGGCGATCATCGTCGCCTATCTGGGGCGACTGCATCCGCTGGGGATTTTGCTGGCGGGCCTGTTGATGGCGCTGACCTATATCGGGGGTGATCTGGCGCAGCTGACGCTGCAACTGCCCGCCGCCGCCATTCAGGCCTTTCAGGGGATGCTCCTGTTCTTCCTGCTCGGCTTTGACCTTCTGACCAATTACCGCATCCGCATCGGGGGAGGCCGCGCATGATCATCGGGGGTATCGACATCATCGCGCTCATCGCCTCGCTGATGATCGCCTCAACGCCGATCCTGCTGGCGGCACTGGGCGAGGCGGTTGCCGAGAAATCGGGCGTGCTCAACCTCGGGGTTGAAGGGATGATGATCATGGGCGCGATCGGCGGCTTTGCGGGCGCAGTGGCCACCGGCAGCCCGGTGCTGGGCTTTGTGCTCGGCGCGGTCTCGGGGGCGGGCATGGCGCTGATCTTTGCCTTCATGACGCAGGTGGTGCTGGCCAATCAGGTCGCCTCCGGGCTGGCGCTGACGCTCTTTGGCCTCGGCCTCTCGGCGCTGATCGGGCAGAAATTTCAGGGGATCAAGCCCCCCCCGACACCCAAGCTGGATTTCGGGCCGCTGGCCGATCTGCCCATCGTCGGGCCGATCTTGTTCCACCACGACTGGGTGGTCTATCTCTCGCTGATCCTCACCGTCGCGGTCTGGGCCTTTCTGAAATATTCCCGCGCGGGGCTGATCCTGCGCGCGGTGGGCGAAAGCCATACCGCCGCCCATGCGCTCGGCTACCGGGTGGTGGCGGTGCGGGTGGCGGCGCTGACCTTTGGCGGCGCGCTGGCGGGCCTCGGCGGCGCCTATCTCAGCCTCGTACGGGTGCCGCAATGGACCGAGGGGATGACGGCGGGGGCGGGCTGGATTGCCCTCGCCATCGTGGTTTTCGCCAGCTGGCGGGCCGAACGGGTGCTGCTCGGGGCCTATCTCTTTGGCGGGGTTACCGTGCTGCAACTGCGGCTGCAGGCCGCCGGGTTTGCGATCCCGGTGCAGCTTTTGTCCATGGCCCCTTACGTCATCACCATCATCGTGCTGGTGGTCATTTCCGCGCTGCAAAAGCGCGGCAGTTCCGCCGCCCCTGCCGATCTGGGGCGCAATTTCCACGCCTCGCGCTGAGCAATTTCTACGCCTCGCGCTGATGCGGGGCGGATCAACCAAGGGCCATCCGGCCTGTTCCAACGGGGGAGTTCCCATGAACCGCAGAAGCTTTTTGACCACCACCAGCCTCGCTGTCGGCGCGGCCGCCTTCGGCCTGCCGAAAATCGCCTCGGCGGCGGATCCGCTGAAGGTCGGCTTCATCTATGTCGGCCCGATCGGCGATATGGGCTGGTCGTATCAGCACGATCAGGGACGTCTGGCGATGGAGAAGGAATTTGGCGACAAGATCGTCACCTCCTATGTCGAAAGCGTGCCGGAAGGCCCGGATGCCGAGCGCGTGCTGACCCAGCTTGCCCTTGAGGGCAACCAGCTGATCTTCGCGACCTCCTTCGGCTATATGGACGCCACCGCTAACGTGGCCGCGAAATTCCCGAATGTGAAATTCGAGCACGCTACCGGCTATAAACGCGCCGACAACCTGGCCACCTATGACGCGCGCTTCTACGAAGGCCGCGCTATTCAGGGCACCATCGCGGGCCGGATGACCAAGACCAACAAGATCGGCTACATCGGCTCCTTCCCGATCCCGGAGGTTATTCAGGGGATCAACGCCGCCTATATCCACGCCAAAAAGGTCAACCCGGCGGTCGAGATCAAGGTGGTCTGGGCCTACAGCTGGTTCGATCCGGCGAAAGAGGCCGATGCCGCCGCCGCGCTGATCGCCGAAGGCGTCGACGTGCTGTTGCAGCACACCGATTCCACCGCGCCGCAGGCCAAGGCACAGGAAGCCGGGATTTACACCTTCGGTCAGGCCTCCGACATGGCCGCCTTTGCACCGAAACCGCGCATCAGCTCGACCATCGACAACTGGGCGCCCTACTACATCAAGCGCGCGGGTGCGATGCTGGACGGCAGCTGGGCCTCCGAAGCCACTTGGGGCGGCATCGGCACCGGCATGGTCGGCATTGGCGAGATCACCTCGGAAGTTCCGGCCGAAGTGAAGGCCGAAGCCGAAGCGATGATCGCGGCCATCGGCAGCGGCGAATACCATCCCTTCACCGGCCCGCTGAACAAGCAAGACGGCTCGGTCTGGCTGGCCGAGGGCGAAAAGGCAGATGACGGCACGCTCGCCGGCCTGAACTTCTTTGTCGAAGGCATCACCGCGGAAATGCCCTCCTGATTTCAGATCAACACCTTATGGGAAAGGCCCGGCGGCTGCGCCGGGCCTTTTCATTTGCCCCCCGCCCCGCGACATCCGAGGGCATTGACCGAAGCCTCCATAATATTCAATAATTGGAATATAACTGATGCGAGGGGCATCGGGAGGAGGAGTTCAACATGGCACATATAGTTGTTTTGGGGGCCGGGCTGGGGGGCGCGATCATGGCCTATGAGTTGCGCGACAGCCTGCGCCGCGAGGACCGGATCACGGTCATCACCAAAGACCCGTTCTATCATTTCGTGCCCTCAAACCCCTGGATCGCGGTGGGCTGGCGCGAGCGGTCGGACATCACCGTCGATCTGGCACCGGTGATGAAGAAAAAGGGCATCGGTTTCATCGTGCAACCGGCCACCAGGCTGCATGCCGCCGAGAACCGGGTGGAGCTGGCCGATGGCAGCTCGGTCGCGTACGACTATATCGTCATCGCCACCGGGCCTGAGCTGGCCTTTGACGAGATCGAGGGCTTTGGCCCGACGGGCCACACGCAATCGGTCTGCCATGTCGATCATGCCGTCGCCAGCCGCAGCGCCTTTGAACGGTTCTGCGAGAACCCCGGCCCGATTGTGGTGGGCGCGGCGCAGGGGGCCAGCTGCTTTGGCCCGGCCTATGAATTCGCCTTCATTCTGGATGCAGAGCTGCGCAAACGCAAAATCCGCGACAAGGTGCCGATGACCTTTGTCACGCCCGAGCCCTATGTCGGGCATCTGGGGCTGGACGGGGTGGGCGACACCAAGGGCCTGCTGGAATCCGAGATGCGTGGCAAGCACATCAAATGGATGACCTCCGCGCGGGTGAAGAAGGTCGAGGAAGGCCAGATGCTGGTCGAGGAGATCAACGACGATGGCAGCGTGAAGGGCGAAAAATCCCTGCCCTTCGGCTTTGCGATGATGCTGCCCGCCTTTCGCGGCATTCCGGCGGTTTCGGGCATCGAGGGGCTGTCGAACCCGCGCGGCTTCACCATTGTCGACCAACATCAGCGCAACCCGCGCTATCCCAATGTCTTTGCGGTGGGCGTCTGCGTCGCGATTCCGCCGATGGGGCCGACGCCCGTGCCCTGCGGCGTGCCGAAAACCGGTTTCATGATCGAGAGCATGGTCACCGCCACCGCGCAAAACCTGGGCCAACTGGTGCGCGGACAGGAACCGAGCCATGTCGGCACCTGGAACGCTGTCTGCCTGGCCGATTTCGGCGATGGCGGCATCGCCTTCGTGGCGCAGCCGCAGATCCCGCCGCGCAATGTGAACTGGTCCTCATCCGGCAAATGGGTGCATCTGGCCAAGGTGGGCTTTGAAAAATACTTCATCCGCAAGGTGAAGCGCGGCAATTCCGAGCCCTATTACGAGAAAGCGGCGATGAAGATCCTTGGCATCGACAAGCTGAAAGAGGTCACTCAGGGCTGAGATCTTGCGCCTGCCGCCATGCCTCGGGCGGCAGGCCATACAGCTCGCGGAAATGCCGGATCAGATGCGAGGCATCGCAAAAGCCGGTGGCATGGGCGATCTCGGTCACGGTTTTCTCGCCCCGTTCCACCAATGCCCGGGCCTGCGCCAGCCGCACCCGGCGCCCGGCCTCGGCGGGGGTGATCCCCAGCGTATCCGCGAAATGCCGCTCAAGTTTGCGCCGCCCGATGCCGAGCCGCTCGGCCAGCCGCGCGACGGAAAGGGGCGCATCGATGGTCTGCTGCATCCACAAGAGCGCGCGTTTCACCACCGGATCATTGCTCGACAGTTCCAGCGGCAGACCCGGCTGCGGCCGCTCGCCCGCTTCGGCCTGATCAATGATCATGATCGACAGGCTTTTGCGCGCAACTGAGCGGCTGATGTGGCGCTCCACCAGAAACGCCGCCAGATGCGCCGCCGACACCCCGCCCGAGCAGGTCAGCCGGTCGCGGTCGACGACAAAGATCTGGTCGGCGACGGGTTGCAACGTGTCGAATTCTTCGATGAAATCGCCGTGGTGGAACCAGCTGACGCAGCATTTATAGCCCTGCATCAACCCCAGCCGCGCGAGGATAAAGGCACCGGTGCAAATGCCCACCAGTGGCACCCGCTCGGCGGCCGCCCGCAGCAGGAACTTCTCGACATCCAGCGGCAGGCGTCCGGTGGGCTCGATCAGCCCCCCCACCACCGCGATATAATCATAGTCGCGCGGGTCCAGAGGACGGTGCGTCGCGGGCACCGGAATCCCACAGCTCGACTGCACCGGTTCCTGAAGGGCGCCGATCACCTCCCAGCGGCACAGAATCGGCCGCGAGCGGTCCGCCTCATCCGCCGAAAGCCGCAGCACATCAATGAAATTTGCCAGCGCAGACAGGGTAAAACGCCGCGCCAGCACGATTCCGATCCGCAACGGCTGCGGCGCGGGCCGCCCCGCCGGACGGCTCTCGGAGCGCTGAACCTTACGTTGGGGCAAGTTTGCGGGTGCTTCTGCAGCAATTGGCGCGGTCATGTCGCAATCATCATGTTCGGTTGACGCAATCATACACTCACAGTTTCGCGTGATCAGCAAGAGTTCTCCATCACCGCAACCGCATCAGGAGCTTTGAGATGACGCATTTCTCCCCCGTGACCGTTTTGGAAGCCAATGCCAGTCTCCTGCGTCCCACGCCCGCTGCCGCCACCCGGCGCTATGCATTCCTGCTGATTGGCGGCTTTACGCATCTGGCCCTGGCGGCGGCGATTGAACCCCTGCGGCTGGCCAATATCGCCGCGCGCCGGCAGGGCTACGGCTGGCGCCTTTTGTCGGAAAGCGGCGGATCGGTCGAGGGCTCCGGCGGGATCCGCGTGCAGGTGGACGGTGCACTGGCCGATCTGGAGCGCGATGAAATGCTGATCATCGTTGCGGGCGATGACGTGCGCCAACGGCTGACCGAGAGTTTGGTGGCGCGAATCCGGCGGCTGTCGGTGCGCGGCGCCGCGATGGGCAGTCTCTGTGGCGGTGTGCAGCTGCTCGCGCGCGCGGGTGTGCTTGCCGGGCAGGAATGCGCGGTGCATTGGGAACATGCCGAGGCGATGGAGGAAGAATACCCCGATCTTGAGATTACCTGCACGGCTTTCGAAGCATCGCGGGTGCCGACGGCGCCGGGCGGAATCGCTGCCGCCGACCTGATGTTGCATCAGATCGGCGCTGATCTCGGCCCTGTCACCGCCGCAAAAGTGGCCGATCAAATGCTGCTGGGACAGGTTCGGGGGCCGGGGGCGGCGCAGACCGTCTCGCATCAGGCGCGCTATGGTGTGCGCAATGCGCGTCTGGCCCGTGTGCTGCGCTGCATGGAGGAAAACCTCGAAGTCCCGCTGACCGCACTGGAAATCGCCGATATCGCCGCACTTTCCGTGCGCCAGACCGAGCGCCTGTTCCGTCGTCACCTGAACATGACGCCCATGGCCTTCTACGGTCAGATGCGGCTGGATCGCGCGCATGGGCTCCTCACCCGCACCGAAATGTCGCTGATGCAGATCGCGGTTGCCTGCGGTTTTCAGTCAGCCTCGCATTTCGCCAAGAAGTACCGCAGCCACTTCGGAGTCAACCCGAGCAAGACGCGCGCAGGGCTGCACGCCGTGCCACCCCGCGCGGCAATCCCGGCGCCGGTGGCCGCGCGCTACGCGGCCTGAGCGGGCGCGCCAGCCCGCAAAACCGGCGCCGCCCGCGCAAAGACTGCGGGCGGCTCAAACCCGTGTCATGCGCCAGATTATCGCCCGCTCTGGCCAGAGGCGCGGCACTACTGCGGGCCCGGCATCTCCGCAGGCTAGGCACTACCGCAGACCCGGCATCAGCCCGCGACCAGACCTTTCAACACATGAAAACGGCGCCGGCATTGCTGCGGCGCCGTTTTCATATCGTCGTTGTCAGAGCTGAGGACCTTTTCGGCGGTGTCAGAGCAGAGCCATAATTTCTCCGCGCGTCCACCTCGTCCTGCGATTGCTCCCGCTTGGTACCTTGAGGTCGCTTCCACCTGCGGGACCCTGAACCGGATCCCGCCGCGGTGCCTCAGCGGCCCGTCATCTTGAACACGACGCCAACGGTCCGCATCATCAAGGAGATGTCCTGCGCAACTGACGCTTTCGCATAATAGGTTTCGTCGTAGTGAACGCGGTCCACAAAACGGGTGGTGCCACGTCCCTCAACCTGCCAGAGCCCGGTCACGCCCGGACGCATGTGGAAATAGGCGCGGCCCCCCGCTTCGGTGTAGAGCGACTGCTGGTCGATCAGGAACGGGCGCGGCCCCACCAGGCTCATGTCGCCTTTGAAGATGTTGATCAGCTGCGGTAGCTCGTCGAGGCTGGTCTTGCGCAGAAAAGCACCCACCTTGGTGATCCGCGGGTCAACGGCAAGCTTCTGGTTTTCATGCCATTCGCGGGCCACCTCAGGATCGCTGTCGCACATTTGCTTCAGCCGCTGTTCGGCGTCCACTGCCATCGTGCGCAGCTTGTAACAGTTGAACACGCGGCCATTCAGGCCAACGCGGGGCTGGACGAAAAACGCCGAACCGCCATCGCGCCGAACCATGACGCAGAGCAGCAGAACCACCGGCACGACCACCGGCAAGATCAGAAGTGACAAGGCGATATCCAGCATGCGTTTCGGCAGGCCGGTGTAGGACCACCAGCCGCGCTTGCTGGCGGAAGAACGGCGAAACTCCTCAACGCGGGCGGAGGTCGGTGTGAAAAAATCACTTAGCGGAGAATATTGTTTCATGACTTAAGTCCCGTGCTGGGAAAACATACATCGAAAAGGCACTGCGGATAGTTTTTTTGATTAAGGATCAATTAACGCGCACCACGATTCGAAACAACCCCATGCTGCGAGTGCGAAGGTACAAACCGGCGGAATTCGCCTTAGATTACGGCAAATTTTAGCAAACTGTCGCGAGGGCGACTGTTTTTTCAGCGTTAACCTTGAGGATTGTGCAGCGCGCAACAAAGCCGTCTGCGGTCAGCTGCGGGAGTGGCGCGTTACACGCCTGGGTTGCAGTCACTTTGGTAAGGATAGCGCTATCAGCGGCGCATCATGCGCGCGAGGTCCAGCCCGATCACGAAAGACGCCAGCAACGGGCTGACCACCCCCATATCCAGGCCTTTGGCGGGCTCATCGCCCACAGCCGGGCGGGGTGGCGGCGCGTCCGACAGGGCCTGCGCCAGGTTTTGCAGCCGCAGCACGGCCTCCATCACCTGCACCTCGATCGGATCGCTGGCGGAAATGCCTGGCGACACCGGCGCGGCAGAGGCGGTTGCGGCCGCGGCGGCAGCCAGCCGCTCGGCCTGGGTGACACGGCGCTTGTGGCGCAGCCCGAGGGAGAGCATGACAAAGCCAATGCCAAGGTAGACGCAGCACAGAACAAGGGCCGCAAAAAGCGGCCCCCGCATTGTTTCCAAAACCAGCCATCCCGCCAGCGTTGCAAAACCCAGCCCCACCGCCAGCGCCACCCCACCGCCAGCGATCCAGGCGCCGCGCCGCGCCGTATCGGCTGCGGCGGATTTCAGATCATCGGTGAGGGAGCTCATCGGGTCGTCCTTATTCTGGGCGTGCCTTGGGGGGTCGGCCGGACCGGCCCTGCCCTGCATGCGGGCAGAGCCTTGCTTGCGGGGCCTTACTTGCGGGCCAGAAAGAGGCCAGCCAGCAGCCCCGCACCGGCAGCCAGACCCACCGCAGCGGCGGGCTGACGGCGGACAAGCTCTTGCGCTTCCGTGGCCGTGGCGGAGGCACGGTCGGCCGCGGCGGTCAGCGTGGCGCCGGAAATGTCGTACAGACGGGCAGCCTGACTGCGCACGGTTTCGGCAACCGCTTCGCCCTGAGCGCGGCCCATGCCCTGCAGCGTGTCGCTGATGCGGGCCAGATCGATGCGCAGCTGCTCAACCTGAGCGGCCAGCGCCTCACTGTCGGTGCCGGCCAGACGTGCCTTTGCATCGGCCAGAGTTTCTTTTGCGGAATCGATGATCTTCTCGGAAGCTACGCGGGACATGCCGTCCTCCTGTCATGTGAATGTCGGAGAAGCAACGCCACAGACCCCGGCAGAGTTCCGGTGCGACTGCGGCCTTTTGCGCCACAAGGCCAACAAAAACACCTCAAAGGGGCATTCTGCAAGCGGTATCGTCACAATGAAGGGGGGAGTGGTACAGCTTCCCCGGCTCGAACGGGGGACCCCCAGATCCACAATCTGGTGCTCTAACCAACTGAGCTAAAGCTGCACTGAGCGGCGATTTAGCGCCCCTCGCCGGTGAATGCAAGGGGCTCATTCAGGGAAAGTGCCGAATGCCACCGCTTGCCCGGGCCGCGCATTCGCGCTACCCCATGATCCGCCCCCAATTTGCAAAGGATCGCGCCATGGGTATCGACAAGCAAAGCGACATCGCCGCCAATATCCAGATCGGCCCGACCACCCTGGGGATGGTCCGCATCTACATCGAGGCGGAGGGGCTGGAGCTGCCGCTGGACTTCGACCCGGAAGAGGCCGAGGAAATCGCCGAGGAACTGCTGGCCGCCGCCGAGGCCGCCCGCTCGATGGGCTCAGGTCCCGCCAAGGGGCGGAAGTAAGGCGGTCGCCGGATCGCGCAGGCCCTGCAGGCGCAAGAGCGCCGTGCGGGCCAGCGCCTGCGTCAGCGCCTTGCGCCGGGCCGGGGCCAGCGGAACCGCCGGCGGCATCCGCACCAACTCTCCGCCGTGCGCATCAGCCAGCAGCAGGCCGCTGTCATCGGGCAGCAATTCTTGCGGGAAATCGGTGTCGACCGCCCAGAAGAACCGGTCGCACCACGGCAGATAGCCCTGCCATTTGCGGTCTGAGGTAAAATCAACCCGGCTCGATTTGCATTCGACAATCCAGATCTCGCCCTTCGGCGCGATGCCGATCAGATCCACCCGCAACCCGGCGGTGGGCACGAATTCCGGCAGGCAGATCACATCATAGCCGCGCAGGGCCCGGGCGGCCCCGCGCGCGATCTGCTGACCGGGGGTCATCGGTGGCAGGGGAACATATGTCACGTCAGGCTGTATCATCCGCACATTATGAACATTGCAAGAACATCGCGCAACCCTTGCGCGGCGGCCCGGTCGCGCCTATCTAGGGAGTCGGTGGTTACTGCTCCCCTCGTGTGCGGCACTTTTCCAGTGGCCGATAAGCATTTCCGAGGATGCTGGCTCTGCAGGGATCGTGGTCTCTGTATCTGGCGTCCACCTGGTACAACCAGGCTCTCGGGAAAAACACGCCGTCACGGTCGCTGCGGTTTCCACCACCCTCCCCCCTTTTTGCGGATACCGGCGCCGCCCGCCTTCGAGCTGCGGCGCGGCGCATGAAAAAGGGGCGCCGAAGCGCCCCTTTGCGGTCATCTGTCCGGATCTCAGAAGCCGAAGACCAGCGAAACGCCCAGCTTGTTGTCAGCACGGATGTCACGATTCTCTTCGTAATCCGTCAGATAGCTGACCCGCGTCGCAAAAGCGTCGGTCATCTTGAAGTTCACGCCAAGGTCGTTGGTCACCCGCAGACCCGCGGTATCCGAGGTCAACACGTCGGTATCGTTGGTCAGGAAGATATTGTCGTTGAAGCTGTGATAGACACGCGACGACGCAATACCGCCCAACTCGGTGGTTTCGTCACCCGAACCTGCCTCGCGGGTGTAGCTCACCCCCGGACCGGCCTGAACGCGCCAGGTGGTGTCGGGCGTGTTCACGATGCGGTACCCCACACCAAAGCCGAGGAAGGCGTCGCGGTCACGATCGGTGCCCGTTGCCAGCGCATCGGTTTTGATCCGCCCGAGGCCGAAACCATAGAGCGAGTTGTTGAAGTAGTAGTTGCCGTCATAGATGGCATAGGCTTCTTGCTTGTCTTTGCTGCCGTCATCGTTCTCGCCATATTCCAGCAAGAGGCCGACCGACTGCACGAAGTTGCCCTGACCCGAGGTCATCCGGCCACCCAGCGTGAAGTCCTGGCTGTCGGAGTTGCCGCTGCGCCCCGCATAGGTCAGCGAGATCGAGCCGTTGATACCGTTGTTGTATTCCGGACCAAAGCGCAGCGAATCGCTGGAACGCGACATGTCGCGGTTGACCGAGGTTTGCACGTCATCGATGCCCTCCGAGATCACGCGGGTGCCAATCAGGTCGCTCTGCGCGAAAGCGGGAAGGGTGGTCAACACAGCCGCGAGGGTACCTGCGCTGGTGAGGAGGAGTGCTTTTTTCATAGTCTGCCCTTTCGGTTCTTTCACTCACCCCGCAAGCCACATGCTGCGGGGATCGAGAGTTAAACGTGGGCGGAGCGGGTTCCGTTCCCGGATACGCACGGTTACGGCCCGACAAGCCGGTTCCCGCCCATCGCAAGCGGGTTCCAGCCGAGCCTTTGAAATATCTCGATATTCACCGCGTCTTGCAGGTCACAGCGCATAAAAAACGCCGCCTCGGCGGGAACCGGGCGGCGCATCGCGCAAAGGTGATAGCGGAGGGCCGCTCAGCTGCGGCGGCTCAGGTGCGGCGGCTGGTGGCGGCCACTTTTACCGGAGTCATTTTGCCATAGCCCAGCGGCATGCTGCGGGCAGGGCTGCGGCGGCCCGGGCCGCGCGGGGTATCGCGCCCCGCCATCCGCATCACCGCAATGGCGAATTGCACGCCCGAGAACAGCAGGGTGTTGAACAAAAGCAGCATCGCCACCGCCAAAAGCCCGATATCCGAATTGCCGATCAGATCCCAAAGCCCGCCGACGTTCAGCACCATCAACAGGGTGACAAAGGTCAAGGCCAGCAGAAAGCCAAAAAAGATATTGCGCAGATAGAGACGGATGAGTTCGGTCATAAAGCAGCTCCCCAAGTTGCCGGGATGCTAACCGCTCGGGCCGGATTCTCCACCCGCCAATCTGTCGCAGTCGCGGGCATCGGCCAAGAATCGCCGACAGCCCGGAAAACCGCCCCCAAAGCCCCCCTGCGGGGCGGGTTCAGAACGCCTCGGGGCGCGCCTCGCGGGCCATGTGATCGAGCACGGCATTGACGAATTTCGCCTCTTTGCCTTCCGGGAAAAACGCCCGGGCGACATCGACGAATTCGTTGATCACCACTTTCGGCGGCGTTGCCGGGGTGATCAGCTCGGCCCCCGCGGCGCGGAAGAGGGCGCGCAGGGTGGGGTCGATGCGGTCGATCGGCCAGGCAGCGACCAGCGCGCGGTCGGTCATCTGGTCGATCTTCGCCTGCCACATCACGGCATCGTCCAGCAGGCGGCGGAACAAGGCGGGATCGCCCTCGGCCATTTCCTCGCCCTCATAGACGGCGCCGAAACGGTGGTTCTCAAACTCGACCCGCACCCGGTCCACCGCCATCCCGGCGGCTTCCATCTGAAACAACGCCTGCACGGCATAAAGCCGGGCGGCGGATTTCATCTGGCGCTTTTCGTCTGCCGTCCGCTTGCGCGGCGGCTCGGGCATGTCGCCGGGGGCGGTATCGGTGGTCATCACATCATCCTTTGTCAGCGCCGGAGGATCGGAATCCAATCCCTTTCGTCCGGCCCGCCCATTTGCGGGAAAGTGCGACAAGATGCAAGGCCGCTGCTGCAGCGCCGCCGCCCTTGTTTTGCCCGGCCGCCTCGGCACGCACTTCCGCCTGGGTGCGGTTTTCCACCGTCAGGATACCGTTGCCGATGCAAACGCCCTCCAGCCCCATCAGGCTGAGCGCGCGGCTGCTGTCGTTGCAGACGGTGTCGTAATGCGTCGTCTCGCCGCGGATCACGCAGCCCAGCGCCACAAAGCCATCGTAATCGGCCATCCGGGCCGCCAGCGCGATGGCAGTGGGCACTTCCAACGCGCCGGGCACTTCGATCAGATCGGCCTCGGCCCCGCACGCGGCGGCGACCGCACGGGCCCCCGCCACCAGCTGATCGGCGATGTCCTTGTAATAGGGCGCCACGACGATCAGCAGTTTCACCGGCTTGTCAAACACCGGCAGCGCCAGCGTGTGGTGGTTTTCATTCGCCGCCATGATCAGGCCTCCCCTGCCGGAATCCGCCGGGTGCCGGTGATCGACAACCCATAGCCATCCAGACCCACGATTTTCGGTGCCACCGAATTGGTCAAAAGCTCCAGATCCTTGAGCCCGAGCGAGGACAGGATCTGCGCGCCCAGACCATATTGGCGCAAAGTATAGCCCTGCCCAGCCAGCTCTGCCGCGATCTTGGCATGGGTGTCGCGCAGCAACACCACCACGCCACGCCCTTCGGCAGCGATCTGCCGCATCGCATCGCCAAATTCACCGGCGCGCCCGGCGCCGCCCAGCCCCACCATGTCCAACAGCGGATCGAACGCATGCATCCGCACCAGCACCGGCTCCGGCCCGGAGATATCGCCCTTGATCAGTGCCAGATGCTCGGCGCCCTGCGTCGCATCGGCATAGATCCGCATCTTCCACTCACCACCGAATTCCGAGGTGACGGTCTTTTCTTCGATGACCCGCACGAGGTTATCATTGCGGCGGCGATAGGCGATCAGGTCGGAAATCGTGCCGATCTTCAGCCCGTGCTTTTTGCCGAATTCGATCAGATCGGGCAGCCGCGCCATGGTGCCATCGTCATTCATCACTTCACAGATCACGCCCGAGGGGTCGAGCCCGGCCAGACGCGAAATATCCACCGCCGCCTCGGTATGGCCCGCGCGCACCAGCACGCCCCCCTCCGCCGAGCGCAGCGGGAAGATATGGCCGGGCGTGGCGATATCTGCCGCGGTTGTGGCCGGATCAATCGCCACCTGCACCGAGCGCGCGCGGTCTGCCGCCGAAATCCCGGTGGTGACGCCTTCGCGCGCCTCGATGGAAATGGTGAAAGCGGTGGTGTGACGCGAGGAATTGGCCGCCGACATCAGCGGCAGGCCAAGCGCATCCACCCGCTCGCCCGTCAGCGACAGGCAGATCAGCCCGCGCCCGTGCGTCGCCATGAAATTGATCGCCGCCGGGGTGCAATGCACGCCCGGAATGATCAGATCGCCCTCATTCTCGCGGTCCTCATGATCGACCAGAATGAACATGCGGCCCGCTTTGGCATCCTCCAGAATCTCCTCGATGGTGGAGATGGCGGATTGAAAATCGGTGGTCTCGTCCTGAGCCATGGGCCCCTCCTTATGCGATGGCCTCGGGGAAATAGCGCGCCGCCGGAAGATATCCGGCGAGGCCCCCTGCCCCGGTCCATTCCTGCTCGAAATTTGTATCACCGATCAGCAGCACCCGGTCGCCGGGCAGCCGCTGTTCGGCCAGTATGGCGCGGATGCCGCTGCGGACGCCGGACCAGCTCTGCGCCACCAAAGGGGCGCGGTGACAGGCGCCAAGGGCAATCCCCGCCTGCCCCAGAGCCGCGCTGACGCGGGCAGGGTCCAGCGGCGGCTGCGCGGCCACCAGATGCGCCAGATCGCGGGTGGCGCGCAGTTTGACCGCGCGGGGTTCGGGCAAAGCATCCCCCGGACGCAGCATCCGCAAGGCATTGGTGGAAAACAGCAAGGCCACGATGTCATGGCCAGTGCTGGCGCGGAACCCGGCATAGGTTTTATAGTCAAGCCCGATCTCGGCCGCACGTTTCACCCGCAGCCGCACCACTTCCAGCGGCAGATGCGGCAGGAGATCCGCCCGCGCGCGCCGCCAGCAGTGCTGCCGCCAGCTGCGCCCCGGTGCCAGCGTCGGGCCGCCGTTATGGCCGATCAGGCTCACGCATTCCACTCCTGCAGCCGCGCGACATAGCGGGCCAGCGTGTCGATCTCGAGGTTGACCTTGTCGCCCACTGCCGCGGTGCCCCAGGTGGTCATCGCCTTGGTGTGCGGGATGATGTTCACCCCGAAGTCGCAGCCATTCACCTCATTCACCGTCAGCGAGGTGCCGTTCAGCGCCACCGAGCCCTTGGAGGCGATATAGCCCGCCAGCGCCTGCGGCGCGCGGAAGGTAAAGCGGGTGCTGTCCCCCTCGTCGCGCATCGCAATAATTTCGGCCAGGCCGTCGACATGGCCCGAGACAATATGGCCGCCCAGCTCATCCCCGACCTTCAGCGCGCGCTCAAGGTTCAGCGGTTTGCCGAGCGGCCAGCCGTTGCCACCGATATTGGTCTTGTCGAGGGTTTCTGCCGAGATCTGCACCTCAAACCAGTTTTGTGCGGCGCCGTCGATTTCGGCGCCCAGCGCCACCACGGTCAGGCAGACGCCATCGCAGGCGATGGAGGCGCCAATATCGATGCCCGCGACGTCATATCGGGTGGCAATGCGTGCGGTCAGATCGCCGCGCTGCACCAAAGCGGCGACTTCGCCTTTGTCGGTGATGATCCCGGTGAACATCGGTTTCTCCTCTAGCTTCCCGAATGACTAGCCCGCGGCGGGCGCCATCGCAAGCTTGCCGCTGTGTCCTGACGGTCGCGCCCGCGCAGAACCGTTCCGCGGTTGCGCACAATTTTAACCGCTTTAACGCCTTGGCAATGCCATGATGGGATGACAAAGCCTGAGGCTGCGCGTCAGCGACAGGTTGGTGGCGCGATCCATCGCGCGCCAAAACCCCGTGGCAGGCGCCGTACCGTGTGAAGGAAAGCAAGGAATATGCCGCAAGCCGAGGCTCAGGATCGCCAGTTTCTGTTGCTGCAGGGCCCGCATGGCCCGTGGTTTCAGCAATTGGGCACGATGTTGCGCAAGGCGGGCTGTGGCACCTGGCGCGTGGCCTTCAACAAAGGCGACGAGAATTTCTGGTTCCATCAGCCCAGCCTGATCCGCTTCACCGGCAGCCCGGAGGCCTGGCCCGAACGCTGCGCGGCGCTGATGGCGGAAAAGGGAATCACCGACCTCGTGCTTTATGGCGACACGCGGCCGATCCACGCCGCCGCCATCGCCCTAGCACAGGCGCGCGGCATCACCGTGCATGTCTTTGAAGAGGGCTATCTGCGCCCCTATTGGATCACCTATGAGCGCGGCGGCTCAAACGGCCATTCGCGGCTGATGCAGATGTCCGTGCCGCAAATGCGCGAAGCGCTCGCCCAGTCCGAGGTCGAGCAGCACCCCGCCCCCAGCCGCTGGGGCGACATGCGGCAACACATCTTTTATGGCGCGCTCTACCATTTCTTCGTCATGGTGGCCAACGGCCCCTACCGGCTGTTTCGCCCGCATCGCGAGTTGACGGTGTTTCAGGAATTCCATCTCTACCTGCGCCGCCTGTTGCTGCTGCCCTGGCATATTCTGGAGCGCTGGATCGCCACTTCGCGCATCCGCATCGGCGGCTTTCCCTATCACCTCGTGCTGATGCAGCTGGAGCATGATGCGAGCTTCCGGATGCATTCGCCGTTTTCCACGATGAGCGAGTTTCTGGAGCTGTGCATCGCAGGCTTTGCCAAGGGCGCGCCGACCCATCATCACCTTGTTTTCAAAGCGCATCCGCTCGAAGATGGCCGGGTGGCGGTGCAGGCCAAGATCCGCGCCTTTGCCGCCGAGCACGGCGTGCAGGACCGGGTGCATTTTGTGCGCGGCGGCAAGCTGGCGCAGCTGTTGGCACAGGCCCGCAGCGCGGTCACCGTCAATTCCACCGCCGGGCAACAAGTGCTGTGGCGCGGGCTGGCGCTGCGCGCCTTTGGCCGTGCCGTCTATGACAAGCCGGAGTTTGTCTCGTCGCAACCCCTGCCAGAGTTTTTCGCGCAGCCCCGGCGCCCCGATGCCAAAGCCTATCGCGAATACCGCGCCTATCTGCTGGAGACCTCGCAGATCCCCGGCGGCTACTACAGCGCGCAGGGGCGGCGGCAATTGCTGCGCCAGGTTGTCGACATGCTCCTGGCGACCGAAGACCCCTATGAAGCGCTCACCTCGGGCAATGCGGCACCACGGCAACAGCTAAGGCTGGTCGAATAACCCCGCTAGCGTTTTAAAGCCTGTTTCTGTAGGGTTGCAGGCAAAACCTGAGGCAGTTGCCCGCAAAGAGGAACCTGATCAGTGCAGAAAATGACCCACAATGGGGCGCGCGCGCTCGCCCTGTTGGTGCTTGTAACCAGTGTGGCGGCCTGCGGGCTGCCCCGTACAGGGCCCAACAAGCGCGAGATCTATGCAGGCTCGGTGCAGCGCAAAGGCGATTCCTTTGTCGTTGAGGTGAACGATTATGTCACCCGCGCCACCGCCGTCACCCCGACCTATGGCTTTTCGCCGAGCTTCCTGAACGCCGGTCTTGTCGGCTCCGACACCATCAGCCCCGGCGATACCGTGGGCCTGACCGTGTGGGAAAACGTTGATCAGGGGCTTTTGGCGACGCAGGGCACCAAAGAAACCCGGCTGACGGAAATGCAGGTGGACGGCGAGGGGTATATTTTCGTGCCCTATGCCGGCCGCGTCAAAGCGTCGGGCAACTCGCCCGAACAACTTCGCCAGCTGATCACCAAAAAGCTGGACACGCAGACGCCGGATCCGCAGGTCACGGTGCAACGCCTCGCGGGCAATGGGGCGACGGTCTCGATGCTGGGCGCCATTGGCGGCCAAGGCGTGTACCCGATCGAGCGCCCCACGCGGACGCTCTCGGCAATGATCGCCAAAGCGGGCGGTGTCACGGTCAAACCGGATGTGGCTGAAATCACGGTGAAACGTGGCGGCAGCACCGGCAAGGTCTGGCTGCGCGATCTGTACGCCAATCCCAAACTCGACATCGCGCTGCGGCCGGGCGACGTGGTGCTGGTCGAGGAAGACAAGCGCGCCTTTACCGCGCTCGGCGCCACCGGCGCGCAAAGTCGCGTGCCCTTCGATACCGGCTCGCTCTCGGCGATCGAGGCGATTGCGACGGTGGGCGGGCTGCAAACGCAACTGGCGGATCCCAAAGGCGTATTCGTCTTCCGCAACGAACCGGCAGAGGTCGCCAATGCGGTGCTGGGTCGCAATGACCTGACCGGTGATCAGCGCATGGTCTATGTGCTGAACCTCACCGCGCCGAATGGCATGTTCCTCGCCCGCGATTTCGCGATCCGCGATGGCGACACCGTATATGTGACCGAAGCGCCGTATGTCCAATGGCAGAAAACGCTGGCCGCGCTGACCGGGCCGGTGACCTCGGCCAATGCGGTCACCAACCTCGGCAATTGATGTCAGTGGATGCGCGTGATGCCGCCGCCGGGGCCCCGCCCCGGCGGCTTTTCGTTTACAACGGCGGCTTTGTGACGCAACCGCGGTTGCGCCGGATCCTGACGCTCGCAGGATACCAGCTCCGTTTCGGCCTGCCCGGCCCCGACGATCAGGTGGGGGTCTGGGGACGCAGCCCCTATGCCCACCGCGGTGAAGCGATTGCCGCCCGGCGCGGCGCGGGCCTTGTGCGGATCGAGGATGCCTTTTTGCGCTCGGTCCAGCCGGGACGGCTGGGAGAGGCCCCGCTGGGCCTGCTGATTGATCCCGAGGGCGTGCATTTCGACAGCAAGACCCGCTCGCGCATGGAGCGGCTGCTGGCCCGCGAAAGGCTGGACGATTCAGCACTTTTGCAGCGTGCACGCGATGGTATGGCCCGGCTTAAGGCCGTCGATCTATCGAAATACAACAATTTTGATCCCGAGTTGGCCGCCCCGGCTCCCGGCTATGTGCTGGTTGTGGATCAGACCGCAGGCGATGCCTCCATCCGATACGGCGCGGCCACCGCACAGAGCTTTCGTGAAATGCTTGCGGTGGCGCAGATTGAGAACCCTGGCGCGCGGATCGTCATCAAGACGCATCCCGAAACCCGCGCAGGCCTGCGTGCGGGGCATTACACCGCCGCGCATGCCAGCGAGCGCATCACCTTGCTGGACACGCCCGTCTCGCCCTGGCGCCTGCTGGATGGGGCGATTGCCGTCTATACCGTCAGCTCGCAACTGGGGCTGGAGGCGATTTTCGCCGGCCACAAGCCCCGGGTGTTTGGCCAGCCGTTTTACGGTGGCTGGGGCCTGACGCAAGACGAGAACCCGGTGCCGCGCCGGACCCGGGTGCTGACCCGGGCACAGCTCTTTGCCGTCGCCTATCTGGTGGCGCCCACATGGTACGACCCCTGTCGCGACCGTCTGTGCAGCTTTGAAGCGGCCGTCGACCAGCTGGAAGCGCAGACACGCGCCTGGCGCGAGGATCGCCACGGGCATGTCGCCTTTGGCATGCGGCTGTGGAAGCGCAAGCCGCTGCAGCAGTTCTTTGGCGGCGAAAAATCCCTGCGCTTTGCCGCGCCCGCCGCCGCTGCGGCGGAGCGTGCCGCGCGGGAAGGCCGGGGTCTGCTGGCCTGGGCCGGTCGCGCTGCAGAACTGGCGGCGGTGACACCGCCCCAGATCCCCCTGCGCCGGGTTGAGGACGGCTTCCTGCGCTCGCGTGGCCTGGGCGCGGATCTGGTGGCGCCGCTCTCGCTGGTCACGGATCGGCGCGGCATCTACTACGATCCCACCCGGCCGAGCGACCTTGAGACGCTGATTGCCACCCCGCCCCCCGGCGGCACCGCCCGCATTGAGCGGCTGATGCTTCAGATCACCCGCGCCGGGCTGACCAAATACAATCTCGGCGGCACCGTTCCTGAACTGCCGGAAGGTCATCGGATCCTGGTGCCCGGCCAGGTGGAAGACGATGCGTCGATCCGGCTCGGCACGACAGAGATTTGTACAAATCTGCTATTGCTGGCGCGAGTACGAGCGGAAAATCCGGAAGCAATTATCCTTTTCAAACCCCACCCCGATGTTGAAGCCGGATTGCGGCCCGGCGCGCTCGGGGATACGGCACTGCGCTATGCCGACATGATCGTGCCGCAAACGGACGTTGTCGCCTTGATGGACCGCGTGGAGGAGGTCTGGACCATGACCTCGACGCTCGGCTTTGAAGCATTGCTTCGCGGGAAAAAAGTGACCTGCCTCGGGGCGCCGTTTTATGCCGGCTGGGGGCTGACGCGTGACCTGGGGCCCGTTCCCGCGCGCCGTCAGGCCCGGCCCGATCTGGCTCAGCTGGCCCATGCAGTGCTGATCGCCTACCCGCGCTACCGCGACCCCGTCAGTGGCCTGCCCTGCCCGGCCGAGGTGGTGGCCGAACGGTTGGCCTCGGGCCGCGTCCCGCGCGCCGGTCTTGGCAACCGGCTCCTGGCAAAACTGCAAGGTGCCCTCGCCAGTCGGGCGCATTTGTGGCGTTAGCGCCGCCGGATCCAGTGGTGCATAAGGTCCATACCCACCCGATTTTCTGATGCCAGATCAAAGCGCGGAAATGCCGCCAAGCTCTGAGGCCGCATCGCCGCCACCGCTGCCCGACCCGTACCGCCAAGCGCCAGTCCCGCGGTAAACCCGACCAACTCATCCACGAGATCCGCGTCCAGCAGCGCCGCCGCCAGTTGGCCGCCGCCCTCGCAGAACACCCGCGTCAGCCCGGCCTGGCCGAGCGCGCGCAGCATCTCCGGCGCCGACAATCCCGTTGCAGTTTCCGCCACTTCGAGCAGTTGAGCGCCCTGATCCTGCCACCAGCCCCGCGCAGATGGCGAAGCGGAGGCCCCATGCAAAAGCCAGAGCGGGGCCTGCGTGATCGAGGCGGCCATCGCCCGTCGGGGCAGGTCAAGAGCCCGCGACGCCACCACCCGCACCGGTTGCCGTGCGACACCCAAGCCGCGCACCGTCAACAATGGATCATCGGCCCGCGCCGTGCCGCCGCCAACCATCACCGCGTCATGCCGCGCGCGTTGTGCATGCACCCACCGCCGCGCATCAGGCCCGGTGATCCACTGGCTTTCGCCGCTTTCGGTGGCAATGCGTCCGTCAAATGAGGTGGCCAGCTTCAGCGTCAGCATCGGCCGCCCCTCGGTCACCCGCAACAAGAAGCCGATCTGCAACGCCCGCGCCTCAGCCTCCAACACCCCCTCGTCGACGGCAATCCCCGCGGCCCGCAACAGCGTATGCCCCCACCCCGAGACGCGCGGATCAGGGTCGGTCTGCGCGCTGACCACACGGGAAATACCTGCCGCCACAAGGGCTTCGGCACAGGGAGAGGTTTTGCCATGATGCGAGCAAGGCTCGAGCGTCACATAGGCCGTGGCGCCGCGCGCCAGATCGCCCGCCTGCGCCAGGGCCACACGCTCGGCATGCGGGCGCCCGCCGGGCTGCGTCCAGCCGCGCCCGACGATCCGGCCCGCATTCACCAGAACGCAGCCCACCGCCGGGTTCGGCCAGGTATTGCCCAACCCCCGCCGCGCCAGCGACAAAGCCAGCGCCATATGGCGCCGGTCCGCCTCGCTCACTCGGTGTCGGCCACGGGGGGACGCAGCTCGCTCACGAATTTGTCGAAATCGTCCGCCGCCTGGAAGTTTTTGTAAACGCTGGCGAAACGCACATAGGCCACGGTGTCGATCCGCGCCAATGTCTCCATCACGATCTCGCCGATCGAGCGCGACGGGATGTCGGTATCGCCCAGGCTCTCCAGCCGCCGCACGATGCCGGAAATCATCTGATCGATGCGCTCCGGCTCAATCGGGCGTTTCTGCATGGCGATGCGGATCGAGCGCTCCAGCTTGCCGCGGTCAAAATCTTCGCGTTTGCCAGAGGTCTTGACCACCACGAGGTCGCGCAGCTGCACGCGCTCATAGGTGGTGAAGCGACCGCCGCAGGCCGGACAGAAGCGCCGCCGCCGGATGGCGACGTGGTCTTCTGCCGGGCGAGAATCCTTCACCTGGGTATCGACATTGCCACAGAACGGGCATCGCATGGCGTCCCCCTTTTTGCTGTTGTTACCGCCTCATGTCGAGGGTGTGCCCCCCCGTTATCGCAACACTATAGGGGCGAGCCGATTCGTTGGGTAGACGGTTTTTTCAGCCACAAGATACAGACTGTCGCCTGTGGCCGCCAAGACTCAGCGCAGCAGCGCCACCACCTCGCGCCGGTGCGGCCGGGTACGATGTTCGAAAAGGTAAATTCCCTGCCATGTACCCAGCACCATGCGTCCGGAAATCACAGGAATCTGCAAGCTGACCGGGAGCAATGCCGCCTTGATATGCGCGGGCATGTCATCCGGCCCCTCATAGGTATGGGTCAGATAGGCCATCGACGGGTCACTGCTGGGCGGCACCAGCCGGTGGAAATAGGCCGCGAGATCGGTCTGCACCTCGGGATCGGCATTCTCTTGTATCAGCAGGCTGGCCGAGGTGTGACGGACAAACAGCGTCAGCAGCGCTTCCTCCACCGCCGCGCTTTCAACCCAGCGCTGCACCTGCCGGGTGAACTCATAGAGGCCGGCGCCGTGGGTTTGCAGAGTAAAGCGGCTGTGCATCCTACCTCCGAAATGAAAAGGCGCCCCGGGGGGCGCCTGATCTGAATGCCGTGATCTTATTGATCGAGGAAGCTGCGCAATTTGCGCGAGCGGCTCGGATGTTTCAGCTTGCGCAAGGCCTTGGCCTCGATCTGCCGGATCCGTTCGCGCGTCACGCTGAACTGCTGCCCCACCTCTTCCAGCGTGTGATCGGTGTTCATGCCGATGCCGAACCGCATCCGCAGAACCCGTTCTTCGCGCGGGGTAAGGCTGGCCAGAACCCGGGTCGTCGTCTCCTTCAGGTTTTCCTGAATGGCGCTGTCCAGCGGCAGAACCGCATTCTTGTCCTCGATGAAGTCGCCCAGCTGGCTGTCTTCTTCGTCCCCGATCGGTGTCTCCAAGCTGATCGGTTCCTTGGCGATTTTCATCACCTTGCGGACCTTTTCCAACGGCATCTGCAGCTTTTCGGCCAGCTCTTCCGGCGTCGGTTCGCGGCCGATTTCATGCAGCATCTGGCGGCCGGTGCGGACCAGCTTGTTGATCGTCTCGATCATATGCACCGGAATCCGGATGGTGCGCGCCTGATCGGCGATCGAGCGGGTGATCGCCTGACGGATCCACCAGGTGGCAT
The DNA here is from genome assembly GCF_052113705.1 of Phaeovulum sp. W22_SRMD_FR3. NCBI lineage: Bacteria > Pseudomonadati > Pseudomonadota > Alphaproteobacteria > Rhodobacterales > Paracoccaceae > Phaeovulum > Phaeovulum sp. W22_SRMD_FR3. Next base: position 279,650 of record NZ_JBGQOG010000001.1, read on the forward strand.
AGGTCGAGAATTTATAGCCGCGGCGGTACTCGAATTTATCCACGGCCTTCATCAGGCCGATGTTGCCTTCCTGAATAAGATCGAGGAACTGCAGGCCGCGGTTGGTGTATTTCTTGGCAATCGAGATCACCAGACGCAGGTTGGCCTCGACCATTTCCTTCTTGGCCTGCCGGGCTTCTTTCTCGCCCTTCTGCACTTGGTTCACGATGCGGCGATATTCCTGAATGTCGACGCCGACATACTGGCCGACCTGCGCCATTTCAAAGCGCAGCTCCTCCACCTTGTCGCGGCTTTTCTCGATCAGCGCCTGCCAGCCCCGGCCCGATTTCGCGGCCATACGGTCCAGCCAGTTCGGGTCCAGCTCATAGCCACGGTATTCGTCGATGAATTCGCGGCGGTTGATCCGCGCGGCATCGGCCAGTTTCACCATGCCGGAGTCGATCGACATGATCTTGCGGTTGATGCCGTAAAGCTGGTCGATCAGCGCTTCGATCCGGTTGTTGTGCAGGTGCAACTCGTTCACCAGCAAAACGATTTCCGAGCGCAGCTTTTGATAGGCCGCCTCATCGGTGCCCGAGAAGCTGTCATCCTCGTTCAGCGTGGCCGACATCCGCATGTCCTGCATTTCAGCCAGACCGGCATAGTCGCGCGCGATGATTTCCAGGGTTTCCAGAACCTTGGGCTTCAGCGCCGCTTCCATCGCGGCGAGGGACATGTTGGTGCCCTCATCGTCGTCATCGTCGTCATCGCTGCGGCCCAGCGGGTTGCCATCGGCATCCAGCTCCGGCTCATCGCTGGCCGGACGCTTCGGCGCCGCCGACACGTCAAGACCGGCGACCACAGGCTCGTCCACTTCGCCCTCTTCATCGAGCGAGCGGCCGAAGGTCGCCTCCAGATCGATGACGTCGCGCAGCAAAATGTCTTCGTTCAGAAGCTCGTCGCGCCAGATGGTGATCGCCTGAAAGGTCAGCGGGCTTTCGCACAGACCAGCAATCATCGTGTTGCGACCGGCCTCGATCCGCTTGGCGATGGCAATCTCGCCCTCGCGGCTCAGCAGTTCCACCGAGCCCATCTCGCGCAGATACATCCGCACCGGGTCATCGGTGCGGTCCAGCGTTTCCGTGGTGCTGCTCGACACCGCCACATCGCGCGTGCCGGAATTGACCTCGACCAGCTCACCGCCGCTCTCGCCCTCTTCCGCTTCGTCGTTCTCGATGACGTTGATGCCCATTTCCGACAGCATCGACATCACGTCTTCGATCTGCTCGGAGGACACCTGTTCCGGCGGCAGAACGGCGTTCAGCTGGTCATAGGTGATATAGCCGCGCTCGCGCGCTTCGGCGATCATCCGTTTGACCGCCGCCTGGCTCATATCAAGAGAGGGCTCAACGTCCTGCTCTTCGGGCTTGGCGTCGTCGTTGTCTTTTGCGGCCATGGGGGCTCCTCGGTCTTCAGAACTGGGCGGGCTCAGTCTTCAGGTCTACACAGTCTTCAGGTCTGGTCGGGCTTCAGGTCGGGTTGGGTTCGCAGCTCCGCGGGAAACGGATCGAATCATATCCACCGTTCTATCGAATCATTCGGGCGAATCACAGAGGTCGAAAACATGCAGGCCCCATCCTTGTTTCAGCGCCGTTTTTCAACGGGGTTAATGCCGCGACCGCCCGCGAAACGGACAGTGGATGCGGCCTATTTACGGGGCTTGCCCCCGCGCGAAAAGTCGATCTTCGAGAATAATTCCCGAGATAAATCAAGCTCTTCCTTATCCAACTCCAGACCGTTCGAGGCTTTCACCGACTGGCGGCTTTCGGCCTCGGGGCCTTTATGGGCCCGCTCGATAGCGCGTGCGGCCTGGCTCAGGCGCCAAGTCACCCCTTCATCCACCAGCGCTTCCATGTCGCGCATGGCATGTTCGATCTCGGACCGGGCGATTCGGTAGGCGTCGAGTTTGGCCATAGCTTCGGCCAGCCCAAGACGCCCCGTTTCCGGATCCTCGGCGAGGCGCACGGCGGGCGCTATGCGCACATGGGGCAGCGACATCAGGGTTTCAACCTCTTCGGGGGCCGCTTCCTCAATTTCTTCGCGGTTGAGGCGCCCGGGCTGATGCGCCAGACGCAGCAAGAGCTGCCGCAGATCCTGATGATCGCGGTGGGTCAGATGCAGGGTTTCCAGCTGGCTTTCAAAGGTCATCACCAGCGCAGGCTGCGCCACGAAAATCGCCAGCACCATCGCCTCGCCCAGATATTCGGTCACCCCCTCTTCCGAGCCCGCTAGGGCGGAAAGACGTGTGCTGGCCTGCGGCAGGACCTGCACCTGTTGCCAGGGCTTGCCCTGCGGTTTGCGCGCGGCCCCGGTGGTATTGGCGGCGCGGGGGGCCTTGCCGCCGGATTTGCCAAAGCCCTCTCCCCGAAAACCTTCGCTGCGAAATCCCTCGGTGCGGAATCCATCGCTCCGAAACCCGTCGCCGCCCCGCGGCGCGGTGCCAAAGAGGGCTTCGCGCAGGCGCTTGATCTCATCGCCATAATGCGACCGGATCGAAGGGTCGGCGATCCGTTTGATCGCCGCGCGCAGGCTCTTGTCCAGCCCGGCCTTGCGTTCGGGGCTGTCAAACACCTTGCCTTCGGTTTCGCGCTGCCAGAGCAGGTCAACCATCGGCCGCGCGCCCTCGATCACCTTGGTCATCGCGGCAGCGCCACCGGATTTCAGCAAATCATCTGGGTCCTGCCCCGCGGGCAGCACGGCGAAACGCAGCCCCTGCCCCGCCTCCAGCAGCGGCAGCGCCAGGTCGATCACCCGCAGCGCCGCCCGCGTGCCCGCCGTATCGCCATCCAGCGCGATCACCGGCTCGGGATGCACCCGCCACATCATGCGCAGCTGATCCTCGGTCACCGCGGTACCCAGCGGCGCCACCGCGCCGCCAAAGCCCGCCTCAACCAGCGCGATCACATCCATATAGCCTTCGCAGACGATCAGCGGCTGCCCCTTGCCACAGGCCTCGCGCGCCGGGCCATGGTTGTAGAGGCTGCGGCCCTTGTCGAACAATTCCGTCTCGGGACCGTTGAGGTATTTCGCCCGCGCATTCGGGTCCATCGCCCGGCCACCCAGACTGATGCAGCGCCCGCGCGCATCGCGGATCGGATAGATGATGCGGCCGCGAAAGCGGTCATAGGGCTCGCCGCCGCCCTCGGGGCGGGCACAAAGCCCGGCATCCACGATGAGATCGGGCGCAATGCCCTTGCCCGTCAGCGCGTGAAACAGCGCCTGACGGTTATCGGGCGAATAACCCAGCTCAAAACGGTCCTGTGCGGCCTGCCCCAGCTTGCGCCCGGCCAGATAGTCGCGCGCGGCCTGCCCGGCCCCCGTCTGCAATTGCAGCCGGAACCAGCGCACCGCCTCTTCCATCACCGCCGCCAGCTCACTGCGCCGGTCCGCCTTTTGCGCCGCCTGCGGATCGCGGGCGGGCATCGGCATCCCCGCTTCGCGCGCCAGAATCTCGACCGCCTCCATGAAACCGACATTCTCGGTCTCCTGAATGAACTTCAGCGCGTCGCCTTTGGCGTGGCAGCCAAAGCAATAGTAATAGCCATTGCGGTCATCCACATGGAACGAGGCCGATTTTTCCTGATGGAAGGGGCACGGCGCCCACATGTCGCCCTTGCCCTGATTGGACTTGCGCGGATCCCACAGCACTTTGCGCCCCACCACCTGAGAGATGGAGACGCGGTTGCGCAATTCATCGAGGAAACCGGGTGGCAGACTCATGCCGTCTATATTGGGCCGGGGCGGGCAAGAGTCCATGCCCTCGCACGGCGATACCGGAATGTGCATCGGCCCGGCCCGGCTTTCCCCATCTCTCTCGCCGCCCCCGGGTCTGCCCGCGATGTCAGGGACCAATCCGGAACGCAGCGCGACCCTGGGGCCGCAGCCCGTGCCGCCCCCCCCACGCAGCGCCCAGAACCAGCGCCCGAACCAGCACCCGAACCGATCGCCGCGCCTGCGAATCGCCGCCCGGACCGCAGCGGGCCATCGGCCATCAGACACGTGAAACCCCGCAGAAACTCTTAACCGATTGTGGCCCGATTGCGGCGGAAGGCGCGCCCGCCGCAACAGTCCGCGAGCCGCCCCGCCATTGTTCACAAGCCCGCACCAATGCCGCAGCGCACCAATGTCCCATGCCTCAATTTCGCCCCAGCGCTCGGCAATGATGCCGGATCAAGAGGCCATTGCGTCCAGAAGGACGTCCCGGGCTTTCGGCAAAGCACGCGGCATGAGGATAGATATGATGCGGTATGAAACTCAGGATCTGGATCTGTCAGCCCCGCTCGACGGCATGCCCCCGCGGGGCACCGCCGCCGGAGCGGGTGATGCCTCAGCCCCCCTCCTGTCCGCCGCAGGCCCCAGCGCGCCCGACCGCCGCGATTTCCGCCGTGCCGAAGACGGCGGCCTGCTGATCCTCAGCCTGTTTCTGATGGTGACCATGCTACTGATCACCGGGATGGCCATCGACTTTGCCCGGCAGGAAGAACGCCGCGTCGCGATGCAATCCACGCTCGACCGCGCCTCGCTTGCCGCCGCAGATCTCAGCCAGAACCTCGATCCGAAAGCGGTGGTGGATGACTACCTGACCAAGGCAGGCATGGCCGGGCTGACCTACACGACCGATGTCAAAAAGGGCAATTACAGCGAATGGCGCTCGGTCGAGGTGAAGGCCACCGACAAGATGCAGACCACCTTCCTGGATCAGGCGTTCAACATCAAAACGCTGAACACGCCAGCGCAGTCGAAAGCCATTGAAAGCATCGGCAATGTCGAGATTTCGATGGTGCTCGATATTTCCGGCTCGATGAACGATACCGTGAGCGGCGGCACGCGGATTTCCAAGCTGCAAGCGGCCGCCAACAAATTCGTCACCAAGATGTTCACCATGGTGCAGCCGCCCAATTCAAAGCCGGGCAAGCTGGCGATTTCGGTGGTGCCCTATAACCAACAGGTGACGCTGGGCACGACCCTGGGCGGCGAATTCGCTTTGTCGACCGATCACACCAAGAATACCTGCGCCGATTTCACCAGCGCCGATTTTTCGGCAATGGCCATCTACAACACCACGCCGCTGCAACGCACGATGTATGGCAACAGCTTTGACTATAAGGGGCAATATGCCCTGGGTCAGGGCACATGGTCCGTGCAAAGCTCGCCCTCCAACATCCTGAACTGCCCGAATGACGGCTTTGCCTCGGTGCTGGCCTTTGAAAGCACGCAATCCACCATCACCACCAAGATCAACAATCTGGTGGCCGGGGGTGATACCGCGATTGATGTGGGCGCCAAATGGGGCCTCGCCCTGCTCGACCCCGCCGCGCAGGGCGTGGTGACATCGCTGATCGGCAAGCTCAAGATCAGCGGCGATCTCGCAGGCCGCCCCTTTGCCTATGACGACAAGGATACGATGAAGGTGATGGTGCTGATGACGGATGGTCAGAACACCCGTTCCTACTCGACGAAACCCGCCTATCGCACCGGCTTTTCCGGGCTGATCACCGATAAATCTGACAACAAGATGTACTATTACGACCCGAACAAAAGCGGCTCGTACAAATGGTACAACCTCTCCTCCTCCGGCGGCTGGCAGACCGAGCCCTGCTACTGCAAGACGACATCCAGCTACAACAGGTACACGGGCAAAACGACCTATACCACCACGACCTATGGCAAGACCGAGTGGCAATACGAAGACCTGTGGGCAAGTTATTCGCTGCAATATGTGATCGAGACCTGGCTGGGCAAACCCTACAACAACGCCACCGCGCTTTATAACACCATGGCCGTGCAGTCCGAGTTCACCGACAAAGACGGCAACCTGGAAGCCATCTGTGATCTGGCCAAAGACAAAACGCGGGGCGTGCTGATCTTTACGATTGCCGTCGATGCGCCCACTGCCGGGGCCAATGTGCTGAAGGATTGCGCCACCTCGGAAGGCACCTATTACAACGTCGACAGCTCACAGTTGGACCAGGCCTTCAGCGAGATCGCGGCCAACATCAACTCGTTGCGGCTGACCAACTGATGCTGGCACCTGTTTCATCCTGGCGTCTGCGGCTGCGGGCTGTCGGCTGGACCCGGCGCGAAGACGGGGCCTCGACCCTGCCCGCCATGCTGTTCCTGCCGTTCTTTCTGATGATCTTTTTCTCATCCGTCGAAATGTCGGTGATGATGCTCAAGCAGGTCTTGCTGGAGCGCGGGGTCAGCCTGACCGCGCGGATCCTGCAACTCGGCATTGCCGACTTTCCGACCGAGGCGCAGCTGAAGTCGTCGATCTGCAAGAATATCGCCTTCATCTCGGATTGCACCACCAACCTGCGCGTTCAGCTGTTTGAGGTGGACAAGACCACCTGGGCCACGACCAGCTCCACGAGCACCCCCAACTGCATTGACAAAAGTCTGGCGACGCAGCCGACCCCGACGCTGGACCGCGGCGCGGAAAACCAACTGGTGCTGATGCGGGTCTGCCTGCTGTCGAAACTGATGATGCCAACCTCTGGTCTGGGTGCAGCCATCGGCGACCCTGCCACCGGCCGCATCGCGCTGGTCGCCAACACTGCCTTCGTCAACGAGCCCCGCTCGAAGGGAGGAGAATAGGATGTCTGTCTTGCGGTCTCTGCGCCAGCTTGGGCGGCGTCTGGGTCAGGGTTTCTGGCACGACACGCGCGGGGCGATGCCGATCGAGGGGTTGTTCGGCTCGGTTCTTTTGCTGGGCTGGTTCATGATCTCCTACCAGTTTTTCGAATCTTTCCGGCACAAAGGGCTGGCCACCCGCGCCGCGCATACCGTGGCCGATCTCGTCTCGCGGGAGACGCAGTCCATTGGCCCGAAATACGTCGCTGGCTTGGCGAAAGTCTATGATTTCGTGGCGGATTCCAAGATCGACAGCTGGATCCGTGTCACGCTGATCCATTGGGATGCCAACGCCAAGGCCTATCGGGTGGACAAATCCTATGCGACCGACAACAAAAGCCTGCAGACGAACTCAACGCTGTTGACCCAAACCAACCGGATTCCGGTTCTGGCCGAGGGCGACACCGCCATCATCATCGAGACGCAGATGGAATATGACCCGATCTTCAGCATCGGGGACAAGGCCCTCTCGCTCAACCAGGACACGACCGGACAGAATATCTTCACCCGCGTCGGTCTGGGGTCGGGCATCAAATTCTCGAATTTCGTGGTGACACGGCCGCGCGGCACCAAGATTGTCTGGAACGACACCAAGTAAGCGCCGACCGCGGCCGCCGCGCAGGTTTTGCGTGAATGCCGGAGGTGCCGCGGCCCCGGGCCCGGAGATCGGGAGGCCCGGAGCGGCAGGCCCGCGGCAATAGCCCCGGAGCGTTCTTGCCGGGGCCTTACCATCCGGGCCTTGGTGCCGGGGCGCAGATCGGCGCCGCTGATGGCTTGCCCTTTGCCCCCTTGCCCGCCTATTCTCGCGCAGCCTCTGGGAGCGCCCCCGCGGCCCGTCTCTGCCCGAGGTTTCATGCCCCAACGTCCCCGCCGCCTGCCGCCCCTGCTGATCTGTCTGGCTCTGCCGGTCCTGTTGACCGCCTGCACCAGCATGTCTGACGCCGACTGGCCAACGCTTTTGCCGACCGATGTCATTCTGGCAATGCCTGCGGGCAGCGGGACGCCGCCCGGGGTGAACCCGGAGACCACCGCCGCAGAAGAGGCCCGCGCGCTGACAGCCCGGGCAGCCGCCCTGCAGGCCCGCGCGACAAGATTGCGCAATCAATAGGCCCGCACCGCCCCCCCGGGCGCATTCTGTGCCTGCGCGGGGCCTGTGACAGGTGGCGGGTGGATCGTTGCGTTGCATGCCCGCCGCGAAGCCGCTAACAGACATCGCAGAGAACCGGATCAGGAGTTTCCCATGCCGACCACGCCCGCGCCGCACGCCCCTTCAGCTCTTGGGTCCACGCGTCTCGGGACCATGCGGCAGACGCCCGTGCGCCTCGGCATTGCCGGTCTGGGCACGGTGGGCATTGGCGTCGTCAAGATCGTGCAGCGCCATGCCGACCTGCTGGCCGCCCGTTCGGGCCGCCCGATTGAAATCACCGCCGTCTGCGCCCGCGACCGCAGCAAGAACCGTGATGCGGATCTGTCGGGCTATGCCTGGGAAGAAGATGCCGTGGCCCTCGCCCGCCGCGATGACGTCGACGTTTTCGTCGAGCTGATGGGCGGCCATGAAGGTGCTGCCAAAAACGCGCTGGAGGCCGCGATTGCCAGTGGCAAGGATGTGGTCACCGCCAACAAGGCGCTGCTGGCGCATCACGGGCAGGCGCTGGCGCTCGCGGCCGAGGAAGCGGGCCGGGTGATCCGCTTTGAGGCCGCCGTGGCCGGGGGCATTCCCGTCATCAAAACCCTGACCGAAGGGCTGGCGGGGAATGCGCTGCGCCGGGTGATGGGCGTGATGAACGGCAGCTGCAACTACATCCTGACCCGGATGGAAAGCGCGGGCCTTTCCTATGAAACCGTCTTTGAAGAGGCCCGCGCTCTGGGCTATCTCGAGGCCGATCCCAATCTCGATGTGGGCGGCATTGATGCGGCGCATAAACTCAGCCTGCTGGCTTCCATCGCCTTCGGCACTCAGGTCAGCTTTGACACGGTCGAGCTGGAGGGGATCGGTCGCATCTCGATCGACGATATCCGCCGTGCGGGCGATATGGGTTATAAGATCAAGCTGTTGGGCGTGGCGCAGATGACCGGTCGCGGGCTGGAGCAGCGGATGACCCCCTGCCTCGTGCCCGCCGAAAGCCCGCTGGGCCAGCTGCAGGGCGGCACCAATATGGTGGTGCTCGAGGGCGACAGCGTCGGCCAGATCGTGCTGCGCGGCGCGGGCGCGGGCGAAGGCCCGACCGCCAGCGCCGTGATGGGCGATGTGATGGACATTGCACGCGGCACCCGCCTGCCCACCTTTGGCACCCCCGCCACGCAGCTTGCAGCCCCCACCGCCGCCCGCGCCAATGCGCCCGCCCCCTTCTATCTGCGGCTGGAGCTTTTCGACAAACCCGGCGCTCTGGCGAAAGTCGCCACCGTGCTCGGCGATGCCGGGGTTTCGATCAGCCGGATGCGGCAATATGGCCATGAGGACACCACCGCGCCGGTGCTGATCGTCACCCATAAAACCACCCGCGACGCGATTGACCATGCGATTGCCCGCCTGCCCGCCACCGGCGTGGTCGACGGCGATCCGGTCGCGATCCGCATCGAGGAAGTCTGACCGCGCGGCGCCCGCACCGGGCGCCCGCCCCCTATCCCCGCAAGCCGGGTGCAACGGACCGGGAGCACGTCGCCATGTTCAGCCACACCACCCTTGGCGTGCAGGATTTTAGCCGCGCCTTTGCCTTTTACGACCCGCTCCTGACCGGCCTCGGGCACCGCCTGCGCTTTCACACGCCCGCGCGCCCCTGGGCGGCGTGGGAACCGGCGGGCGGCGGGCGGCCGTTGTTCGTCATCATGACCCCGGAGGATGGCCAGCCCGCCAGCGTCGGCAATGGCACCATGCTGGCGCTGTTGGCACCCAACCGCGCCACCGTCGATCAGCTCTATGCACAGGCGTTGCGTCTGGGCGGCAGCGACGCGGGCGAACCCGGTCTGCGCCCGGATTACCACCCCGATTACTACGGCGCTTATCTGCGCGATCCGGATGGCAACAAGCTCTGCCTCGTCTGCCACGACCCGGCCTGAGCCCCGTCACCGGCCTGCGCCTCAGATCGGTGGCACGCCCTGCCTGCCCTTGCGGCAGCCGGTCGGACAACAGATGCCGGTTTCACCATCAGCTTGCGCGGTTTCAGGCCGAAATCCCCGCCATAATATCGCAACTGCGGTGACTTAATCGTATGTTAGCGCTCTCACACTTGTGGCTGTTACAGGCTTCGTCCTAGATGCGGCCAGCCCCTGCGAAACCGCAAACAGGAATGAATATGAGCACCCCTATCGACTTTAACGACCGCATGCTTTCGCTGGGCCTCGCCCGTGTCTCCGAGGCCGCCGCCCATGCTTCGGCGCTCTGGATTGGCCGGGGTGACGAGAAAGCCGCCGATCAGGCCGCCGTCAACGCGATGCGCGAACAGCTGAACATGCTCGACATCAAAGGTGTCGTGGTGATCGGTGAGGGCGAGCGTGACGAGGCGCCGATGCTGTTCATCGGTGAGGAGGTCGGCACCGGCAATGGGCCGGAAGTGGACATTGCGCTCGACCCGCTGGAAGGCACCACGCTGACCGCGAAAGACATGCCGAACGCGCTGACCGTGATCGCCATGGCGCCGCGCGGCACCCTGCTGCACGCCCCCGACGTTTACATGGACAAGCTGGCCGTCGGCCCGGGCTATCCGAAAGACGTGGTCAGCCTCGACATGACCCCCTCCGAGCGCGTCAAGGCACTGGCCGATGCGCGCGGCTGCGCGATGACCGACATCACCGTCTGCGTGCTCGAGCGTCCGCGCCACGAAGACCTGATCGATGAGCTGCGCCAGACCGGTGCCGCAATCCGCCTGATCACCGATGGCGATGTGGCGGGCGTCATCCACTGCGCCGAAGCCGAGATCACCGGCATCGACATGTACATGGGCTCGGGCGGCGCGCCGGAGGGTGTGCTGGCCGCCTCGGCGCTGAAATGCATGGGGGGCCAGATGTGGGGCCGCCTCCTGTTCCGCAACGATGACGAGCGCGGCCGCGCCCGCAAGGCCGGGATCACCGATCTCGACCGCATCTATGCGCGCGACGATCTGGTCACCTCGGATGTGATCTTTGCCGCGACCGGCGTCACCGACGGCTCGATCGTGGCAGGGATCAAGCGCGAGCCGGGTCATCTGACCACCGAGACGATCCTGATGCGCTCGAAAACCGGTTCGGTGCGGCGGATGATCTACCGCAACCCGATCAAGTGATCTAAACCTCTCGGCAAGGGGCCGGCCCGGAGCAACCTCCGGCGCCGGCCCTTTTGCATTTGCAGCCCCCCGCTGCCCCAGACCCCGGAGCCGCCATGACCGCCTTTCTTGATGTCGAAGCCTCAGCCACCGGCCGCCGCTGGATCGGCCCCGGGATCGAGGCGGATCGTCTGGCCGAGGCACTGGCGCAGGAGACGCATCTGCCGCTGCCCCTCGCGCGGATTTTGGTGTCGCGCGGGGTGACGGCAGCGGAAGCGCCGGGGTTTCTGGAGCCGAAAATCAGCGAGCTGTTGCCCGATCCGCACAAGCTGAAAGACATGGAAAAGGCCGCCGCGCGCTTTCTCAAGGCAGTGAAGGACCGGGAGAAAATCGCAGTCTTCGCCGATTATGACGTCGATGGCGGGGCTTCGGCGGCGCTCTTGCTGGTCTGGCTGCGGGCGATGGGGCGGCAGGCGACGCTCTATATCCCCGACCGGATTGACGAGGGCTACGGGCCGAACGAAGCGGCCATGGCCGAACTGGCCGAGAGCCACAGCCTGATCGTCTGCGTTGATTGCGGCACGCTCAGCCACGGGCCGATTGCGGCGGCGGCCAAGGCCGATGTCGTGGTGCTCGACCACCATCTGGGCGGCGAGACGCTGCCCGATGCCTTGGCCGTGGTGAACCCGAACCGGCAGGATGAGGACGGCGATCTGGGCCATCTCTGCGCCGCGGGCGTGGTGTTTCTGATGCTGGTCGAGGCGAACCGCCAACTGCGCGCCGAGGGCGTCAAAGGCCCGGACCTGATCGCGATGCTTGATCTGGTGGCGCTGGCCACCGTGGCCGATGTGGCGCCGCTGGTGGGGGTGAACCGCGCCCTCGTACGGCAGGGGCTGAAAATCATGGCGCGGCGCGACCGGCCCGGTCTGGTGGCTTTGGCCGATATTTCGCGGATGGATCAGGCGCCCAATACCTATCATTTGGGCTTTCTTCTCGGGCCACGGGTGAATGCGGGCGGGCGGATCGGGGCGGCCGATCTCGGCGCGCGCCTTCTGGCCACCGAGGACAAGCACGAGGCCGAGGCCCTGGCCGAGCGGCTGGATGCGCTGAACACCGAGCGGCGCGAGATCGAGAACCGCGTGCGCGACGCCGCGCTGGCGCAGGCCGAGGCGCGCGGGCTGGAAGGGCCGCTGGTCTGGGCGGCGGGGGCGGGCTGGCACCCTGGCGTGGTCGGCATCGTTGCCGCCCGCCTGAAAGAGGCGACCAACCGCCCCGCCGTGGTCATCGGTCTGGATGGCGGCATCGGCAAGGGCTCGGCCCGCTCGGTGAACGGCGTCGATCTGGGCGCCGCCGTGCAGCGGGTGGCGGCCGAGGGGCTGTTTGTCAAAGGCGGCGGCCACAAGATGGCGGCGGGCCTGACGGTGGAAGAGGGCAAGCTGGAGGCCGCGATGGCGCGGCTGGCCGACCTCCTTGCGCGGCAGGGGGCCGGAAGCGGCGGTCCGCGCGACCTGCGCCTGGACGGGTTGCTGATGCCCGGCGCCGTCACCCCGGCGCTGATCGAAGAAATCGAAAAGGCGGGCCCCTTTGGTCAGGGCGCCCCTGCCCCGCGCTTTGCCTTTGCGGCAATGGCGGTCTCGGGCATGCGTCAGGTCGGCGAGAGCCATCTGCGCTTCAGCTTCTCGGACGGCTTCGGCCCCAAGATCGACGCTATCGCATTCGGGGCCTTTGACGGGCCGCTCGGGCCGATGCTGTCCAACCCCGGGGCGGCGAGATTCCATCTGGCCGGGCGGCTGGAAATCAACAGCTGGGGCGGGCGCAACAAGGTGCAACTGCGGTTGGAGGACGCTGCAACCGCCTGATAACCTTAAATATAAGGGAAAAACGCGGGGCGTCAGAAAAAATTCAAAAAACCGCAAAAATCCTCTTGCGCCCCCCCGCGTCCTACCCTAAAACCCCCCTCACGCCAAGCGCGGTACGGACTGAAAAGAACGTCACCGAGGCAACAGCGGCCCGTTCGTCTATCGGTTAGGACACCAGGTTTTCAACCTGGTAAGAGGGGTTCGACTCCCCTACGGGCTGCCACTTTCCTCCTGAAGTGCAGCAAATACACTCCCGGATGTGAAAACACCCCCCCCACCGAAATACCCAGCTGCTGCAGCCATTACAGGTTTGTATTCTGCGCGTTTCGCGGTCCGCTTCCACCTGCGCCGCACGAGACATGGGGTACGTGGCCGCCGCGTCCCTGCGGCGCAAGATGCGGATTGCCCTTGGGAACTGAGGGAAACCGGATCCCGTCCTGTGACAGAATCGCCCCGAGCCCGCTGCACCCATCAGACCGGGCAACGCCCCTGCCGGACGGCAAGCCTGCGGCAGCCCAATCGCGGGACGCGGGCCAAGCGTCGCGTCATGTGCCACCTCAGCGGGATTCCAAGCGCGGCCTCGCCCGGTGACGCTCAGGCATCGGGCACTCAGGCGTCAGGCGTCAGGCGTCAGGCGTCAGGCGTCAGGCGTCTCGAGATAGGCGCGCACCGCGGTTTGCACATGCCGAAAGCGGTCGCCGCCGAGATGCGTGCCTCCAAACCATCGGGTGACCACGATCACATGATCATAGAGCCCCTCGCGTTCAAGCATCCGCAGGATCACCGCCCCGGCCCCGGCTTCGCCATCATCTGCCTTGATCGGTTCGGGCCCCTCCGACAGAAGCACCGCCCAGCTGTTATGGGTGGCCTTGGCAAAGCGTTTGCTGCGCTTCAAGGTGCTGACGAGGGCCTGCGCTTCGGCCCGGCTGGCCGCCGCGCCGCCCGACACCGCATATTTCGAGCCGCGGTCGCTCAGCACATTGTCGATGATTTTCATCCCCCAGACATGCCAAAACCCGCCGCCCGTGGCAAGACGGCGGGCGCAGGAAGGGCAGGCGCAATGCGGGCGGGAAGATGAAGCGCTCGGGCACCGCGCGGCGCGCCAAAACGACAGACCGAAGCAACGGGCCAAATCGCCAGGCTAAAGCGGCGGACTAAATCGCCGGGAAGACCTCGGACAGCCCCGGATCTGCCGCTGACATCATCCCGCCCACATCCACCCAGAGCACCGCCATGGGCGAAACCGCTGCGGGCGACGCGCCGGAAACTGCACGGAAACGGGGCGCACCCTGGGTGCACCCGGGGCGGGCATCGCCACGCCGATGGGTCAGCGCAGCTCGGCCAGTGCGCCCAGAACGGGGCCGTTCGGACAGCCCGCCGGGGCCGCGGCCACCGGCCCCTCGGCCCTCGTCAGCGCGGCGGCGCAGGCCTCGCAGTCGCCGCAGGCCCGGCATTGCAGCACCATCGTGCTGACATCCTGCAGCGTCAGGAAATTATCCTGCACAGCTTCGGCCAGATCGACGCCCATCCGCCAGGCCAATCCCCGCGTCAGCCGTTGGGGCAAAGTATCGTCACGCATCATCACGCCCATTGTCACGCTCTCCCTCGCGCTGTGCCAGCCCGGCAATCAGCCCCGCATTCCGGCAATATGACGGCAGTTGTGCCACCGGCAGCCTCTCCGGCAGCCCCTCCGGCCCGCGCTGATCGGCTAGCCATTGGTCACAGGCATCCGGCCGGGCGCAGCCCACACAGGCCATCACCGCCGTGGCCCAGCCCTCGCGGGTCAGCCGCGCCTCCCCCAGCGCCGCCGTCATGTCCACCCCAGCCACCTCGGCCATGTGATTGACCAAGGCGGCGTGACGGTTGAGGACACGGGCAGCGGGCATGACTGAACTTCCGACAAGGGCTGAACCTGAGGACCACATTCTGCCCTTCCCCAGCGCGATACCTTGATTCAGATCAAGCAGCATGTGGGGGCCAGATTGAGCGTCCCTGTCTCGCGGCCGCCGCCGGAACCCATGGCACCGGCGAGGTTCAGAACGCGATGACCGGGGCCGGACGGGCCTCGGCGGCCCCGGCGGCGGCCTCAGCCACCTCCTGCGCGAGCGAGGCAACCCATGCGCGATCCTGCGGCAGGGACAGACCGGCCTCCGCCTGCGCCGCTGCCGCCGCCGATTGCTTCACCGCAGCCGGGCCAAAACGTGCCGGGTCGATCTGCACCAGCGCCAGCAGCGCCTTTTGCAGCCGCACCTGCACCTCGGCCATCGCCGCACCATCGCGGGCAATCGGCGCGAAGCCATCAGCCAGCATATCCTCCACAAGAACCGGCGGCACCCAGAGACGGGGAAACCGCACCTCGGGGGCCCCCGCCTTCTCCCACAGCAACAGCACGCGCAGCAGCCGCCCGATGACGTCAATACCCGTGCCCGGATCGTTCACCGCCGGCGACAGCGCCCGCGCGCCAATCTCGGCCAGCACGATCAGTCCGAAACGCGGATCCTGATCAAAGCTGCGCGCCGGCCCGATCACATGACAGGCCCGCAGCCGGTCGGTGAACGCCTGCCGCTGAGCCGGATCTGCGGGCAGCGGCTCGACATAGGCCAATGCGCGGGCGGGATGCACGAAACTGCCCGGCAGCGCCGCAAGGAAGAGCCGCCCGCCACTCTCTTCGGCAAGCGCGGAGAGAGTTTCCAGATCGAGATGCTGCACATAGCCGACCTCGGCGGCGCAGACCGCCTCGGCACGGGCAGGCGGCCCCTCGAACGCAGGGTTTCCGCCCAGATAGGGATCGGCCGCCCGCGTGGCATGCGCGGTGGCGGCCGCCGCCTCCACCCGCGCCAACGTATCGGCGAGCAGACCAAACCCGGTCAGATGCGCGATCCAGCGCAGCAGCGCCAGCACGATCAGGCCCAGCACCACGATGGTCACCGCATAGAGGATCAGGCGGCCCTCATTGCCGTAGACGCCCATTTTCAGCGCGATCAGCCCGACGAGACTATAGATGAAGGCCCCGATAAAGGTCGCCAGAACGCTTTGACTGGTGCTGTCACCTTGCAGCAGTGCCGTCGCACGCGGGGTGCCGCCATTCGCCGCCGAGGCAAAGGCCTGCACCATGATCGAGAGCGAAAACGTGCTCACGGCCAGCATCGAGGTGGCCATGATGTTCAGCAGCGAGCCGACGGCATCCGCACCCAGCTTGGTCGACAGATCATCCGGCACCAGCGGCGCCAGCCAGATCGCGGCCAGCGCGGTGGCCACGCCCAACAGGCCAAAGGCCAGAACCCGCACCCAGATATGGCGCAAGAACCGCTTCAGCAACCAGCGCCATTTTGACATCATCGGTTTCGCCTCCCCCCGCCTGCCTCAGGCCCGCTTGCCACAGGTCTGCCTGCCTCCGGCCCGCTTGCCGCAACCCGGCCAGCCACAGCCCGAACAGCCACAGCCCGGCCAGCCTGAGAGGGCAACGATACAGAGGTTCTCCGGGTTCCCGTAGCGCAAAGACATGGATTGCCGGGACTTATCGCTTCCGCGCCGCATGCGGGACGGCATGCGCCCGGGCCGCGAAGATGCCGAATGGTCAGTAGGCTGCAAGCCTGCCCGCAGGCAGGCCCGACAGCGACGCCTGCCGTTTCAACGCCTCAACCGTGCGGTGAACCACGGCGATGCGCTGCGCATTGGCGGGATGCGAGCCGAGGAAAGTATCCCCCGGATCGGGCAGACGGGTGAAGAACAGCGCGCCGCGTTCGGGGTCAAACCCGGCGTTCCAGCTGAGGATGGCGCCCAGCTGATCGGCCTCAAGCTCGTATTCCTTGGAATAGGCGCGGCTGGCGACCGTGGCGCCCCAGTTCTGCGCCTCGCGCACCGTGGCATCATCCGCCCCGGTGGCGGCGGTCAGCGCCCCCAGAATCATCGCCCCGGTCATCGCCTGATTTTGCTGCCGTGGCAGGTGCCCCGCGATGTGATGCGCCGCCTCATGGCCCATGACGAAGGCCAGTTCATCCCGGTTGCGCGCCTCGGCGATCAACGCGAGGTTGAATTCGATGATCGGCTCGCCATTGGGGCCAAGGCTCTGCGCGGCGTTGGGCGAGGCCCCGCCCATCACGCCGTAGCCAATCTGGAAATCGCAATTGCGCCCGACGGTGCGGGCCCGGCATTCGGCCTCGATTTGCGGCTCCATCACCCGCACCACCGCCACAAAGTTACGGGCCGCCTCGCGTGCGCTCAGCGGCTGGTCGGCGGTGCCTTCGGCCCCCGGCTCATATTCCGGATAGCCGATTTCGCTCTCGGGCCGGACCTGCGGCCCCGCACCGGGTGCAGCGCAGGCCGCAAGAAGCGGCAGCAGCAGGGCCAGCATCCAGCCCGAACGGAAGGGGCGCATCAACAGCATCGAAAGCTCCGGTCATCTCGCCTGTAGGTAGCGCGGCGGATCGGCAACGAAAAGAGGCTACACCGCGCAGACCGGGGCGCAAGCCCGCTCTCCTGTGCAAGGCCGCACGACACCGGGATGTGATGACGCCGCGCCCCAGCGCCTGCCCCGCCACGCACCCCGCCACGCTCCCGCGCGCCCGGGCATGCGCTGGAGCAAGCTCTCAGGCAGGCCCGCGGGCAGGCGCTGGCGCCATGATCCGCGCGGCCCCGCTACTGCGCCGCGAAATTCGATTGCGCGCTCCTCGGCTGCGCGCTAGCCTGATCCCATGTTCAGCATCGAGCACGACTTTGACGCCACCGTGATCACCCTTGTCGATGAGGGCGATGACCCGGATGATTATCTGCAAGAAGACGTGACCATTCAGGCCTTTGAGGACTGCGTCACCGTCGAGCAGATGGATGAGCACACCGATGTGGTGCAAAAAATCACCCTGTCGCATGCGCAACTGCGTGAATTGGCGGCGGCGCTGAACCTGCCCGAAGGCGTGTACCGTTTGAATGTTGCCGAGGGAAAATAACCGCCGCTGACGCACCGGGCTTGTCTGGCCGGGCAGCCGCAGAGCGCGAATGATCGCCCCCCGCACCCCAGCCGGAACTCTCAGTCCAGCCGGAAAACCTTGTCGCGCGATGTGGCACCGCGGATCAACACCAGCCGCCCCTTGGCCACACCCAGCGCCTTGGCCAGAAGTTTGGCCACCGCCGCATTGGCTTTGCCATCCTCCGGCACCACGGTCACATAGACCCGCAGCCCGTCCTCGGCCTGCACCACCAGATTGCGCGAGGCCTTGGGCGTCACCCGCACCGCGATTTCAGCGCCGGAGACCGCCAGATGCGCCAGTTCCGCCGCCGCCATATCCCGCTCCCCCGTTTTGACTTTCCCCCGGCATAGCCCGCCGCTAGGCTCGGGCCTAGCCCTTTGGTGCGGGAGATGCCGATGACCACTGCCTTTTTCCATGACGAGCGCTGCCTTTGGCACGGCGGCGGCAATTACGCCTTTACCCTGCCGGTGGGTGGGCTGGTGCAGCCGGGCGGTGGCCTGCCCGAAAGCCCTGAGACCAAGCGGCGTCTGAAAAACCTGCTCGAGGTCACCGGGCTCTGGCGTGAACTGGCCGTGCAATCTGCCCCCGAAGCCAGCCGCGAAGACCTGTTGCGCGTGCATCCCGCGCCCTATCTTGATGCCTTCAAGGCGGCCTCGGACAGCGGCGGTGGCGAGTTGGGTCTGCGCACCCCCTTCGGTGCGGGCGGCTATGAGATCACGGCGTTGTCGGCGGGCCTCGCGCGGGCGGCGGTGTTTGCGGTGCTGGAGGGGCGGGCCGACAATGCCTATGCGCTCAGCCGCCCGCCGGGGCACCATGCTTTGCCCGATTTTCCGAACGGATTCTGTCTCATCAACAACATCGCCGTGGCGATCCGCGCGGCGCAGGCGGCAGGCCTTGCCCGGCGCATCGCGGTGGTGGATTGGGACGTGCACCACGGCAATGGCACCGAGGCGGTGTTCTACGACGACCCCGAAGTGCTGACGATTTCGCTGCATCAGGAGCATAATTACCCCTTGGATACCGGGGCGGCAGAAGACCGCGGCACCGGGCGCGGGCATGGGTTCAACATCAACATCCCGCTGCCGCCCGGCACCGGTCATGCCAATTACATTGAAGCGATGGAAAAGCTGGTGCTGCCCGCGCTGCACCGCTTTCAGCCAGAGCTGATCATCGTCGCCTGTGGCTATGATGCCTCGGGGGTTGATCCTTTGGGGCGGATGCTCGCCACCTCCGAAACCTTTGCCATGATGACCCGGCAGATGATGATGGCGGCGCGGCAGCTCTGCCACGGGCGGCTGGTGATGGTGCATGAGGGCGGCTATTCCGAGGTGCATGTGCCGTTTTGCGGCCATGCAGTGCTGCAGACCTTGGCCGCCAGCCCGATCTATGCCGCCGACCCGTTGGCCGCGACGCTGAAGGCGCGTCAGCCCGGCATTCCCTGGCAAGAGGCGGTTTCGGCGCATATCGACGGGCTGGCGGCCTATTTCCTCTGACCGCAGGTCCGGCATGCCCTCAGGTGGCGCCCTGATGACGCCTATCCCCTTCTGGCATTGAATTTTTCATGCCCCGCGCCGATATAACGGCAACCAGACGGAGAATGACATGTCGCAAGCCACCAGCCCGACCGAAGTGCAGCCCAACCCGGCCGTTTACAACGAAGGGGCGATGGAATTCCTGCTCTCGCGCCGCTCGCGCCCCGCGAAAACCCTGATCACCCCCGCCCCGGACCGTGCAGCACTGGAGCCCATTCTGACCGCCGCGCTGCGGGTGCCCGATCATGGCAAGCTCGAGCCCTGGCGGCTGATCGTGCTGACCCGACCCGCGCTGGAGCGGCTGGCGGATGAGGCCCGTGCCTATGCCGAGGCGCAGGGCATTGCCCCCGAGATTGCCGCAAAGGGCATCGGCCAGTTTGCCGACAGCCCGCTGGCGGTGGTGGCCGTGCATGTGCCGCGCGCGACCGACAAGGTCCCCGAGATCGAGCAGGTGCTCTCGGCAGGGGCGCTCTGCCTCGGCCTCGTCAATGCAGCGCTGGCCTCCGGCTGGGGCGCGGCCTGGCTCACCGGCTGGGTGGCGCATGACCGGGGCTTTGCCGGTCCGGCCTTTGACCTCGCGCCCGGCGAATGGGTGGCGGGGATCGTGCATATCGGCACCGAGAAATCCGCCCCGCCCGAGCGGCCCCGCCCGGTGACCGAGAGCGTCGTGCGCTGGGTCGACGCATGATCTTTGTCAGCGCCTTCAAGGGCTTTTTGGACATGCTCCGCCCCGGCGCGCTGGGGCTTGTCCTCATCAGCGTGGCCTTTTCGGTGGCGCTCCTCGGCCTTTTCTACGCGGGGTTGGTGCATGTCATCGACATGTTCACACCGGACAATCTGACCCTGCCGTGGTTTGGCCCGGTCAGCATTGTGCATGAGCTGGTCAGCTGGGCCTCGCTCGGCTTCATGCTGGTGCTGTCGTTCTTTTTGATGGTGCCGGTGGCCTCGGCCTTCATCGGGTTCTTCCTCGATGTGGTGGCCGGGCGGGTCGAGCGGCGGCATTACCCGCATCTGCCTGCCCCCCGGCATCAGCCGCTGCCGGAGATGCTGGTCGATACGCTGAACTTTCTGGTGCTGCTGATCATCGTCAACCTCGGGGCGCTGCTCTTTCTCTATCCCTTTGCCGGGCCCTTTGCGCCGCTCGTGTTTTACGCGGTGAACGGCTATCTGCTGGGGCGGGAATATATGCAGCTGGTGGCCCTGCGCTGGATGGACCGGCCCGCCGCGAAAGAGTTCCGGCGGCTGAACAGCGGCACGGTCTGGCTGGCAGGGGCGCTGATGGCGGTGCCCTTGTCGATCCCGGTGGTGAACCTCTTCGTGCCGGTGCTGGGGGCGGCGACCTTCACCCATCTTTTCCACCGCTTGCGCGGCACGGCGGATACCTGGCGCTGAGGCCCGCGCGCGGGTTCAGCCCGTCACGGAACTTGCGGCCACATGCGCGAGGCCGGCGATCAGATCGCTGCGGGTGACGATGCCCACGATCTCATGGCCCACCACCACCGGCACCGCCTCGGCGCTGCCCGCGAGCAGCGGCAGCAAGGCCGCCACCGGCGTCTTGGGCGTCACCCGGGACACCGCCACCGCCATGATCTGATCCGCCGTCACCGGCTCTTCGCGCCGCGCGGACAGGCGGCGCATGGCGGCGGCAAAGCCCCGGTGCAGGCGCAGGCCATCGGCCTCAGCCCGGCGGATCAGATGGATCTGATAGATGACCCCCAGAAACCGCCCGTTCGCCGCCACCACCGGCAGCGAGGCAAAGCCGTGCTGGCGAAACAGCGCCGCCACATCCGAGAGCGGGGTCTCCGGCAGCACCGTCACCAGCTGGCGCGACATGAGGTCGGCGCAGGTCAGATCGCCCAGCCGCCGCCCCGCCGCCACCTGCTCGACCGCGCCGATCAGCCGCCCCAGATCCTCAACCCCGAGGTTGGCCGATTGCTGCTGCGCCGCCAGAATCCCCGCCAGCGCCTCGGCGCCAAGGCCCAGCACCGCCTCAGGCTCCGGCGCGGCATGGGCGGGCAGCTGCGGATAGGCGCGCCCGCTCAGCCGGTTCCACAGGATCGCCAGCAGGACGAGTGCGCCCGTCCCCGCTGCCACCGGCGCCAGGATAAAGCGCGGCCCCATCTGATGGATCAGATCCGGGCTGAGCGCGGCGATCAGCGCCACCGCCCCGCCCGGCGGATGCAGCGCCCGGCCCAGCCCCATCGCAAGGATGGCCGCCCCCACCGCCAGCCCCGCCAGCACCGCCTGCGGCAAGGGCAGCATCAGCACGAGCACAGCAGCGGTGGCCGACAGGACATTGCCCATGAAGACCGACCAGGGCTGCGCCAAGGGGCTGTTCGGCACCGCAAAGAGCAGGACCGCCGAAGCCCCGAGCGGCGCGATCAGAAAAAGACCATGCAAAGGATCGGCCCGCAGGCCGAACACCGTCAGCCCACAGAGCGCCAGCGCCAACGCCGCGCCGCCGCCCGAGCGCAGCCCCTCGCGCAGCGCCGGACGCGCCATCGCGGGGCCAAAGCCGCGCGCCCATCCCTGCGCCCAACGCTGTCTCACCCCTGCTCTCCCCGGTACATGTGTCCGCGCGGCCCTCTCGGCCCGCCTCTTGGCCCTTGTTGCGCAGGCTGATGCCGACACATATCGCGGCCCGCGCCCGCGGGGCACGTGATGATCCGGTCACTGCCCATGATCCGCCCGGCCTCCGGCTCGCGTCCCGCCTCAGTCGAGGCGGTGGAACCAGTCGATGTCGCGGATGGTGATCACGCCGCTCAGAATGATGGCGGCAAAGATCGCCCAGAGCACCACGGTGATCAGCGTGGTGATCTTGGCCTTGCGCTTGATCTGCGCGTCGGCGGGTGCCGAGGAATGCGTGCCGGGCACGATTACCCCCACATCGCCCTGACTTTGAAAGCGCACGGGCAGCACGATGAAGAACACCATGAACCAGATGATGGCGAACATGACGATGGCGCCGGTGATGCTCATCAGATTTGCTCCAGTTCGATCAGGCAGCCGTTGAAATCTTTCGGATGCAGAAACAACACCGGCTTGCCATGCGCGCCGATCTTCGGCTCGCCCGTGCCCAGAACCCGCGCGCCTTCGGCCTTCAGCTTGTCGCGCGCGGTCAGAATATCCTCGACCTCAAAGCACATGTGATGGATGCCGCCCGAGGGGTTCTTGTCCAGAAAGCCCTGGATCGGGGAATTCTCGCCCAAGGGATAGAGGAGTTCGATCTTGGTATTGGGCAGCTCGATAAAGACCACGGTCACCCCATGGTCCGGCTCGTCCTGCGGCGCACCGACCTTGGCGCCGAGCGTGCCCGCATATTGCGCCGATGCTGCCACCAGATCCGGCACGGCAATTGCCACATGGTTCAATCGTCCGATCATCTGCCTCTCCCTCTTGTCGCCCCCCATGGGGTTTAGCGCCAAGGTGCCCCGCCGCCAAGGCCTGCAAGACGCGGCAAAGCGTCTTTACCATCCGTTAGCCGATTCTGCGGTTTAGTGAGTCCAACGAATCTGGAGGCTACGATGGACAAAGACCTTACCGCATTCGCGGCCGGCCGTATGGCCACCGCAAGCCGCCCGCTTCTCGGGCTCACCGTTCTGGTGGTGGAAGACAGCCGCTTCGCCTGTGAGGCGATGCGCCTCTTGTGCCTGCGCTCGGGTGCCCGCATCCGCCGCGCCGATTGCCTGCGCTCGGCGCAGCGGCATTTGTCGACCTATCGCCCCGGCGTGCTGATCGTCGATCTGGGCCTGCCGGATGGCTCGGGGCTCGATCTGATCCGCGACGTGGCGGCGATGACGCCGCGGGTGCCGGTGCTGCTGGCCACCTCGGGCGATCCTTCGGGCGAAGCGGCCGCCCTCGCGGCAGGGGCCGATGGCTTTTTGCCGAAACCGATCGAAAGCCTCGCGGCCTTCCAGCAGGCGATCTTGCAATCCATGCCGGAAAACGGTGCCCCGATGGGCCTGCGGGCGCTGGCCGATGACCGCGTGACGCCAGACCCCTTGGCCTTGCAGGACGATCTGGCGCATGCCACCGAGAAGCTGGCCGAAAGCCCGGATGCCGGTGACATCGACTATATCGCCCGCTTCGTGGTGGGTGTGGCGCGCTCCTCGCATGATCCCGCGCTGGAAAAGGCCGCGTTGGCGCTGCGCGACACCTCCTCGATGCCGAAACCCGATGTCGCGCATCTGTCGGGCATGATGCAGGAACGTCTGGCCGCCGGCCAACCTTTCTGAGCCTTTCCGCCATCCTGCCGCCCCTGGGCATGGCAGGTCGCGGTGGGGGTCCGGCATCCTCCCCGGTCCGGGCCCTCATCCGCCAAAATCAGCCCTGCTGCGCCGGATCCGACGCCACGCGCACCAGCCGTGTCAGATCGCCCAAACGCTCGATCTGGCGTCCGTTCTCATCAAAATTGCTGGGCGCGAGCCAGGCCTCATAGGCCGATCGCAGCCCCGGCCAATCGCCATCGGTCGCGGCAAACCACGCCGTGTCGCGGTTGCGCCCCTTGACCACCGCCGCCTGCCGGAACGTGCCCTCATAGCTCAGCCCCAGCCGCTGGGCCGCCCGGCGCGAGGGCAGGTTCAGCGCATCGCATTTCCACTCAAAGCGGCGATAGCCTGCTTCGAACGCCCAGTCGATCATCAGCACCATCGCCTCGGTCGCCGCCGCTGTTTTTTGCAAACGCGGCGCAAGGTTGATATGCCCCAGCTCGATCGAGCCCATCTCGGGCGTGATCCGCAGATAGGACATCACCCCGCCCAGCTGGCCGCTGTCGCGGTCGCGCAGGGCGTAGAACATCGGGTCATCCTTGGCCGCCATCTCGCGCACCCAGCGGATATAGCCCGGCTCCGAGGCAAAGGGGCCATAGGGCAAGTAGTCCCAGATCGCCTCATCGGCCGCATTGGCGCGGAACAGGCCATGCGCATGCGCATCCGCGTCCAGCCGCTCCAGCTGCACATAGGCGCCCGCCATCTCTTCCGGTCCCGGCAGTGGCGGCGGCACCCACTCGGGCAAGACCGCCCCAAAACGCTTTTGCATCACCCGTGTCTCCCCAGCTTTTCAGCATCCTAGCGGGAGAACGCGGCGGAGCAACGGAGAGTTGCGGCACGCATGCGAATTCCGGGCACCCCGGCTGCCGCGCCGTGCGGCCGCTGCCGCGCCGCAAAACCAACCCTTGGCGATCAAATTCTTGCCCCAATCTCTGTGCACCCTGAGGCCCGAACCGCCCGAAAGGACCACAGATGACCGAAGTCGTGCAGAACCTCGTTACCAATGAAAAACTGACCCGCATCACCCATTGGCTGGTGTTCGGTCTGGGGGCCTGCTGCCTCTCGGTCTCGCTGGCGGCAACGGCGCTGAAAGTGCTCGGGGCCTGAAAGCCGCGCTGTCCGCGCCTGTCCGCGCCTGTCCGGCAAGATGGCCGGGCGGCGCTTGTTACAGCAACATGCCCGGATCGCGTCCCAGATCCAGCCCCGGAAACACCACACGCTCCAGCGCGCCGGTCTCAAGGCCGAACATGCCCCGCATCGCCCAGGCGGCATAGCTGCGCACATCGGCGGTGGGGTTCAGGTCGCGCCCGGCGTAAAGATCGCTTTCGCCAAGGCCGGGCCAGCTGCCATAGACCCGGCCGCCCCGGATGGCCCCTCCCGCCATAAACATCGCGCCGCCGGTCCCGTGGTCGGTGCCCCCGGTGCCATTCTCCCGCGCGGTGCGGCCAAATTCGGTCATGGCCAGCACGGTTGTCTGCCCCCAATTGCTGCCCAGCCCGGCTTTCAGCGTCAGAATCATTTCGGCCAGACGCTCCAGCGGCCCTTTCAGCAACCCCGACTGGCTGCGGTGCGTGTCCCAGCCGTTCAGCGAAAAGGCCGCGATCCGGGTCTCTTCGTTCATCCGCTCGGCCGCGAATTGCGCCAGCGCCCGCGCCGCGCCGGTTGCGCCTTTGTCGATCTGCACCGGCGCGCCCATCGCGCCGCCACTCACCTCGCCCGCCGCCGCCATCGCCTCGCGGAACAGCGGATCATCGTGATAGACCGCCTCCAGCAGGCGCTGCCCCTGCCCCGAGACCTTGAGCGTGGCCTTGGGCGACCAGCTGAGCGCCGGTGCCGCCCCTGCCAGCACCAAGAGTTCCTTTTCCCCCACCGAGAATGCGGTTTCCGCGCGCGCATCGGGCAGCTGTTGCAAGAGGCGGTTCAGCCAGCCGTCGCGGCGCAATTCGGCGGGCACATCCATCCCCGTCCCCGCCTCCAGCAGATCCTGCCCGTCGAAATGGCTGCGTTTGTCGCGGTAGGGGGTGGAGACGGCATGGGCAAAACCCAGCTCGCCCGCCGCCCAGAGCGGCATCAATGGCGCCAGACTGGCATGCGCGGCATAAAATCCGTCAAGATCCAGCGCCCCCGCCGCCGGGCCCTGCGAGATGTTCTGCCGCAACCCCGCCAGATTCTTGTCGCCATAGGGCTGAACCACATCCAGCCCGTCCATCGCCCCGCGCAGGATGATCACCACGAGACGCGAGTCGCCCGGCGTTGCCGCCAGCGTGACCGAATTCATGAAGGGATGCGCCGCCGCCGAGCAGGCCAGCAGCGCAGATCCTTGCAGGAAAAACCGACGGTTCAGCATCTTGGCCTCCTTGTGCCGTGGCGGCCGGGCGCGCAGCCCCCGCCCCACAGGCTCAGCATCTGTTGAATTCGGGTGCCGCCAGCACAAGGCCCACCGCCTCGGCCCGGCTCTCGGCGCGTGGCACGGCGGTCAGCAGCGCGGGCGTGGCGCGCGCGCCCAAAGCGGTATGCGCAAATTCCACCGGGTCGGGCAGCGTGTCGAGCACCTGTTTGGGGCCCGACATGGCCCAGTTCAGCCGCTCCGACAGGCTTTGCGGCGTGATCCAGGCCTCGGCGGCCTCGGGCCAACCATCCGGCCCGCCGGGCTTCAGCCAGAACTGCCCCATGCCGCGCAGCGGGGTAGTCACCAGTTTGCGGTGCACCCCCGGCTCCCATGCCGCCACCGTGCGGCCATCAAAGCCGAGGGCACGCAGCCCGGAGGGGATGTACACCAACGGCTGGCGCACCTTTTCCCCCAGCGCCGCCAGCGCTGCGGGATGGGTCAAAAGCACCTCATACACCGGCAGCAACGCGGTATCATGCGCCTGATAGGCGTTCGCCATCGCCGCCACCAGGTCTGCAGGCGGATCATCAGAGACGAAATGAACCGCGAGCTTATGCGCCAGATGCTGGGCGGTATCAGGATGCCGGGCCAGATCATCGAGCACGGCATAGATATCGCCCAGCCGCGCCGGGCCATCGCCACCATAGCTCTGACCAAGCACGGTCTCGGCCCCCTCTTCGGCGATTTCGGGCCGAAAGCCCGCGCCTTTGGCGCTGGAGTAGCTCAGCCCGGTCAGCAACTCGGCCAGCTGTCGCACGTCATCCTGACTGTAGCTGCCGTTGACGCCCAGCGTGTGCAGCTCCATCAGTTCGCGCGCCAGATTTTCGTTCAGCCCCATGTGCCGGTCCGGCCGCCGCCGCGCCAGGGGCGAGTCGGGACCGATTGAGGTGGATTGATCGAGATATTGGATCATCGCGGCATGGGTGGTGGCCGCGCGCAGCATCCCGGAGAACCGGCCTGCAAGATGCGGGCGCACCGCTTCTTCGCCATGCGCCAGCGTCAGCACATAGTTTTGCACCTTTTTGCCGACGACAGTGAAGTGATCTGTCCAGAACTGATGCAGCCGCTCGCGAAAGCCGGCGGCGTCGTCAACCGCGCGGGCCATCCGCATTTGCAGGCCGAGGTCGATCTGCCGGTTCACCTCTTGCCGGTGGTGCCGGAACGCTTCCAGCGCCTTGGGTCCGCCGCCCTTCACATAGGCGCGGCGCAGATCAAGATAGTCTTTGACCATCTTCTGCGCGGCGGGGCCGGAAATGATCGGATACCTCTGGCCCAGCCGGTCCTTGCCGGTCAGCACCGCCAGAATATCGGCTGCCGAGCCGGGCGACGCCTGCCGGGGCGAAGGCCCGTAGCCAAAGCGGATCGCGGCAATCTGCGCATAGTCCATCGTCATCCTCACCCGGTCACGGAGCCAGCCGCGGTTGCGCCCACTGCGCCCGATTCCCCCGCAAAAAGAAAGGCACAGAGCCGTGATGCGGCGGCCCCGCGCGAAGAATTGCCGAAATAGTGGCGGGACTTAGAAGCGAAAGCCGTGCGGATAATCGTGCTGGCCATCGAAATCGGCCTTGCCGATCTCAAGCCCGCCCGACCGCAGCACCGCAAAGGCCATGCAGGTGTGAAACAGGAAATTCGGCATGCCGAACAGATGCAGGAAATCGGCGCCGGTCTGCTCCAGCTCGGCAAAGCCCGCGCGGTGGCGGATCAGCCGGGTCTCGGCCCCCTCGAACTCCACCGGATCAAGGGCTTTCAACGCAGTTTCCGCCGCGCGCAGCCGCGCCATGATGCCCGGCGCGTCGGGGCCGTAATCGCCCGCCACCGGCACCGCGCGTCCGGCCAGCGGATAGGCCACGCGCAGAGCGAAATTCACCGCCGTCGCCATCTGCTGACCGGCGGTGAACATGTCGGGGGCCAGCTGCCCCCGCAACAGCGCCGCATCCCCCGCGGTCCGTGCCACCAGCCCTTCGATACGCTCGAAGTAATGCAGGAAGACCGGAACCGAGGCGGTATACAGCGCGGGCATCACGCCTCTTTCGGCAGGACGCGCAACCGCAATTCGCGCAGCTGCTCGTTCAGGGGTTCCGAGGGGGCGTTCATCATCAGATCTTCCGCGCGCTGGTTCATCGGGAACATGATGACTTCGCGGATGTTCTGCTCATCGGCCAGCAGCATGACGATACGGTCGATGCCCGCGGCACAACCGCCGTGCGGCGGCGCGCCGTATTTGAACGCCTTGACCATGCCGCCGAAGCGTTTTTCGACCTCGGAGGCCGGATAGCCCGCCAGTTCAAACGCCTTGAACATGATCTCGGGCTTGTGGTTGCGGATCGCGCCCGAGATCAGCTCATAGCCGTTGCAGGCGAGGTCATATTGATAGCCGAGCACCTTCAGCGGATCGCCGTTCAGCGCCTCCATCCCGCCCTGCGGCATCGAGAACGGGTTGTGGCTGAAGTCGATCTTGCCCTCATCGGTCTTTTCATACATCGGGAAGTCGATGATCCAGGCGAATTTGAAGCAATTCTCTTCTGTCAGCTTCAGCTCGCGGCCGATCTCGTTGCGCGCACGCCCCGCCACTGCCTCGAACTGCTCTGCCTTGCCGCCGAGGAAGAAGGCGGCATCGCCCTCGCCCAGGCCCAGCTGCAGCCGGATCGCCTCGGTCCGCTCCGGCCCGATGTTTTTCGCCAAGGGCCCTGCGGCTTCCATGCCCGAGCCGTCTTCGGCCTTGCGCCAGAAGATATAGCCCATGCCCGGCAGACCCTCTTTCTGCGCGAAAGCGTTCATCCGGTCGCAGAATTTTCGGCTGCCGCCGGTCGGCGCCGGAATCGCGCGCACTTCGGTGCCTTCGTTTTCCAAGAGTTTCGCGAAGATCGCAAAGCCCGAGCCGCGGAAATGCTCGGAGACATCCTGCATCTTGATCGGGTTGCGCAGGTCCGGCTTGTCCGAACCATACCATTTCAGCGCATCGGCATAGGCGATATGCGTCCAGTCGGAATAGACCTTGTTGCCATTGCCGAATTCTTCAAAAATGCCCTGCACCACCGGTTGCACGGCGGCGAACACATCCTCTTGCGTCACAAAGGACATCTCGAGGTCGAGCTGGTAGAAATCGGTCGGCGAGCGGTCGGCGCGGGGATCTTCGTCGCGGAAACAGGGCGCGATCTGGAAATAGCGGTCAAAGCCCGCCACCATGATCATCTGTTTGAACTGCTGCGGAGCCTGCGGCAGCGCGTAAAACTTGCCCGGATGCAGCCGCGACGGCACGAGGAAGTCGCGCGCACCCTCGGGCGAGGAGGCGGTGATGATCGGCGTCTGGAACTCGTTGAAGCCCTGATCCCACATCCGGTTGCGCATCGAGCGCACCACGTTCGAGCGCAACATCATCTTGTTGTGCAGCCCGTCGCGGCGCAGATCGAGGAAGCGGTAGGTCAGCCGGGTCTCTTCCGGGTAATCCTGTTCGCCAAACACCGGCAAGGGCAGCTCTTCCGAGGCGCCCAGCACTTCGATGCCGCGGGCATAGACTTCGATCTCGCCAGTCGGGATCTTGGCGTTGATCAGGCTTTCGTCGCGCAGCTTGACGGTGCCGTCGATGCGGATCACCCATTCCGAGCGGACTTTTTCAAGGCCCGCAAAGGCCGCGCTGTCGCCATCGCAGATCACCTGCGTGATGCCGTAATGGTCGCGCAGGTCGAGGAACAACACGCCGCCGTGGTCACGGACCCGGTGGACCCATCCCGACAGGCGCACATCCTGCCCCGCATTGGCTTTGTTCAGATCGGCGCAAGTGTGGCTGCGATAGGCGTGCATCTTCATCCCCTTCCCGAGGCTCAATCAATCCACCGCCTTGAACCGCGACGCCCGCGCGAAGTCAAGCCGCCGCTGCCGCTCCGGGCTGCGTTTGACCCACGGGCCGCTTTTAAAATACGGCGCGAATCCCTAGTGTCACCGCGCAGCCCGGAATTCGGGGCTGTGCCGTTTGTTTCGCGGGCCGCATGTTCCCCCCGCTTCAGGACCGACCATGACCCCATCCTCTCCAGAACCTGCGGCAGCACCGGCGCGGGCTGCGCCCCATGCGGCACCGGCTGATCCACAGGGGGCCATCGCCAGCGCGGCAAGTGGACAGCAGGATGCCGCGTCGCGCCGCCACAAAACCGTGACGACGCTTGTACTCGTGGCGCTCGCGGCGCTGATCGCCGCGTTCAGCATGCTCTCGCTGGGCAAGACCGGCTCGGCGGATCTGCTGGCGGCCTGGCTTGCGGGGGATGCGGTGGCGCAGGGGCATCCGGCGTTGATCTATCCTGCGGATGACACCGTCTTTACGATGCAGCCGCCCGTGGAATGGATCGCCCGAACGCGGGAACTGGGCTACGCGGGCGAAATATTCCCCTATATCTATCCCCCGCTCTGGGCCTGGGTCATGGCCCCCGTCGCGCGGCTGATGGCGCCGGAAACGCTGGCCGTGCTGGCGCATGGGGTCAACGCGGCCCTGCTCTTTGCCAGCCTGCTGATCGCGCGGCGCCTGTGCCGGCAGCCGCCGCCCCTCGCGCTCTGGCTTATGGTGGGGCTGCTTGCCTATTTCGGGACCAATGCGGGCTTTCTGGGTCTCTACCAGAACCAGCCGCAGATCCTCGTTGCCTTTCTGACGCTGCTGGCGCTGGAACGGGCCCAGAATGGCGCCCCCATCCTCGGCGGGGCACTGCTGGCGCTGGCGGCGGCGCTGAAACTCTACCCCGTGCTTTTGGCGATCTTGTGGCTCGCGCGGCGGCAGTACCGGCCCTTCGTGGCCTTTGTGATCCTTGGCGGCGCATTGGGGGCCCTGTCGGTCGCGGTGGCCGGATGGCCGCTGCATCAGCGGTTTCTGGAACTGATCCGCATGATCACCGATTCGGTTCTGATCACCAGCGTCAACTACACAACCGACGGTCTTTTGGCCCAGAGCTTCTGGGCGCATGCGCTGACAGTGGTTTTTGAACAATCCTCGGATGGCCTGCGCGGATGGCTCATCATGGCAAAACCCGCCTCGTTCGCCCTCACATCCCGGCTGCTGCAACTCATGGCGCTGGCCGCGTTGTTCTGGCTCGGGCGGCGCCTGTCGCGGCGGCCCGAGGCCGATCCGGCCGCGTTCTGGGGGGCTGCGATGGTGATCCTGTCGCTCACCAGCCCGCTCTCATGGGCCTATCACTATCTCGCCCCGCTGAGCTTTGCGGCCCTGTTGCCAGCCCGTTACGGGCGGCGCGGCCTCGCCCTGCTCGTGCTCATCCTGCTGCCGACCGAGCCGCATCTCAGCCTCGTGAACTTCGACGCTCTGCCAAGCCTCGTCCTCGGCCAAGTCACTGGCACGCTGAGCATGATGCTCCTCGCTGCCTGCCTGATCTGGATCGCCCTGCGGCCCGGCACTGCCCCTCGGACATGAACGAACCCGCGCCTGCCCCCATTTGCGGGGTTGCGCGCGGGCTTTGCCCGGCTATAACCCCACCAATTTGCGCAGCCGCCATGCCGAAAAAGGAAATACCATGCCGAAGAGAAACGACATCAAATCCATTCTCATTATCGGTGCGGGTCCCATCGTCATCGGACAGGCCTGCGAGTTCGACTATTCCGGCGCTCAGGCCTGCAAGGCCCTGCGCGAGGAAGGCTACCGGGTCATTCTGGTCAACTCGAACCCCGCCACCATCATGACCGATCCGGGTCTGGCCGATGCCACCTATATCGAGCCGATCACCCCCGAAGTCGTCGCCAAGATCATCGAGAAAGAGCGCCCCGATGCGCTGTTGCCGACGATGGGCGGGCAAACTGGCCTGAACACCTCGCTGGCGCTTGCCGATATGGGCGTGCTGGAGAAATTCGGCGTCGAGATGATCGGTGCCAAGCGCGAAGCCATTGAAATGGCCGAAGATCGCAAACTCTTCCGCGAGGCGATGGACCGTCTCGGGATCGAGAACCCCAAGGCCACGATCATCGCCGCGCCGAAATTGCCGAACGGCAAATACGACATCAACGCCGGTGTTGCCGAGGCGCTGGCGGCCATCGAATATGTCGGTCTGCCCGCGATCATCCGCCCCGCCTTTACCCTCGGCGGCACCGGCGGCGGCGTCGCCTATAACCGCGATGATTATGAGCGGATCTGCCGCTCCGGCCTCGATGCCTCGCCGATGGCGCAGATCCTGGTCGATGAATCGCTGCTGGGCTGGAAAGAATACGAGATGGAAGTGGTCCGCGACAAAGCGGATAATGCCATCATCGTCTGCGCCATCGAGAACATCGACCCGATGGGCGTGCACACGGGCGATTCGATCACCGTTGCCCCGGCGCTGACCCTGACCGATAAAGAATATCAGATCATGCGCAACGGCTCGATCGCCGTGCTGCGCGAGATCGGGGTGGAGACCGGCGGCTCGAACGTGCAATGGGCGATCAACCCGAAAGACGGCCGCATGGTCGTGATCGAGATGAACCCGCGGGTGTCGCGCTCCTCGGCGCTGGCCTCCAAGGCCACCGGCTTCCCGATTGCCAAGATCGCCGCGAAACTCGCCATCGGCTACACGCTGGACGAGCTGGACAACGACATCACCAAGGTGACCCCGGCCAGCTTTGAGCCGACCATCGATTATGTCGTGACCAAGATCCCGCGCTTTGCCTTTGAGAAATTCGCAGGCTCCAAGGCCGAGCTGACCACCGCGATGAAATCGGTCGGCGAAGCGATGGCGATTGGCCGCACCTTCCACGAATCGGTGCAAAAGGCGCTGGCGAGCCTCGAAACCGGCCTTTCGGGCTTTGACGAGATCGCCATCGAAGGCGCGCCGGAAAAATCGGCGGTGATCAAGGCCATCTCGACCCAGACCCCCGACCGTCTGCGGCTGATCGCGCAGGCGATGCGCCATGGGCTGAGCGATGACGAGATCATCGCCGCCACCTCTTTTGATCCCTGGTTCCTGGCCCGCATCCGCGAAATCATCGAGGTTGAGGCCGAAGTGCGCGCCGAAGGGCTGCCGGTGACCGAAAAGGGCCTGCGCAAGCTGAAGATGATGGGCTTTACCGATGCCCGTCTGGCCAAGCTGACCGGCCGCGAAGAGGCGCAGGTGCGCCGCGCCCGCCGCAATCTGGGCGTCACCGCCGTCTTCAAACGCATCGACACCTGCGCCGCCGAGTTCGAGGCGCAGACCCCCTATATGTATTCCACCTACGAATCCCCCGCGATGGGCGATGTGGAATGCGAAGCCCGCCCCTCGGACCGCAAGAAAGTGGTCATTCTGGGCGGCGGTCCGAACCGGATCGGCCAAGGGATCGAGTTCGACTATTGCTGCTGCCACGCCTGTTTCGCGCTGACCGATGCCGGCTATGAAACCATCATGGTCAACTGCAACCCCGAGACGGTCTCGACCGATTATGACACCTCGGACCGGTTGTATTTTGAGCCGCTGACGCTGGAACATGTGCTGGAAATCCTGCGGGTTGAGCAGGAAAACGGCACCCTGCACGGCGTGATCGTGCAGTTCGGCGGCCAGACGCCGCTGAAACTGGCCAATGCGCTGGAGGAAGAGGGTATCCCGATCCTCGGCACCACGCCGGACGCCATCGACCTTGCCGAAGACCGCGAGCGGTTCCAGCAGCTGCTGATGAAGCTCGACCTGAAGCAACCGGTCAACGGCATTGCCTCCTCGGATGCGCAGGCGCTGGAAATCGCCGAACGTGTGGGCTTCCCGCTGGTGATCCGCCCGTCTTACGTGCTGGGCGGCCGCGCGATGGAAATCGTGCGCGACATGGATCAGCTGCGCCGCTACATCACCAGCGCCGTCACCGTCTCGGGCGACAGCCCGGTGCTGCTCGACAGCTATCTGTCGAATGCGATCGAGGTGGATGTCGACGCGCTCTCCGACGGCAAGACCGTGCATGTCGCGGGCATCATGCAGCATATCGAGGAAGCGGGCGTCCATTCGGGCGATTCCGCCTGCTCGCTGCCGCCCTATTCGCTCAGCGCCGAGATCATCGCCGAGCTGAAGGTGCAGACCGAGAAGATGGCGCTTGCCCTCGGCGTGGTCGGCCTGATGAACGTGCAATTCGCGATCAAGGATGGCGTGATCTATGTGCTCGAAGTGAACCCGCGCGCCAGCCGCACGGTGCCCTTCGTCGCCAAGGCCACCGACTCGGCGATTGCCTCCATCGCGGCGCGTCTGATGGCGGGCGAGCCGATGGCAAACTTCCCGATGCGCGCGCCCTATCCGGCGGATGTGCGGCCCGAGACCGTGCTGCCCTTTGCCGATCCGCTGACCCTCGCCGATCCGAACACCCCCTGGTATTCGGTGAAAGAGGCGGTGCTGCCCTTCGCCCGCTTCCCGGGCGTTGACACGCTGCTGGGCCCTGAAATGCGCTCAACCGGCGAAGTCATGGGCTGGGACCGCAACTTCCCGCGCGCCTTCCTCAAGGCGCAGCTGGGTGCGGGCACCGTGTTGCCGGAAGAGGGCCGTGTCTTCCTCTCGGTCAAGGATATGGACAAGACGGATGAGCTGGCCGCCGCCGCGCGCGATCTCATCGGCATGGGCTTTACCCTCGTCGCCACCCGCGGCACCGAGGGCTGGCTGAAAGAGAACGGCATCGCCGCCGAAGTGGTGAACAAGGTCTATGAGGGCCGCCCGAACATCGTGGACCGGCTGAAAAACAGCGATATCTCGCTGGTGCTGAACACGACCGAAGGCGCGCAGGCCGTCTCGGACAGCCGCGACATCCGCGCCGTGGCGCTCTATGACAAGATCCCGTATTTCACCACGGCAGCCGCCTCCATCGCCGCTGTGGCCGCGATGAAATCGCGCACCGAGGGCGAAATGGACGTGCGCCCGCTGCAGGACTGAGCAGCGCCGCCGGGTTCGTGAGATGATAAAGGGGCGCCACGGGCGCCCCTTTGCAATCAGATGAAGGGGATCAGCGGAATCCCGTTGCCGCAGGCCGACAAAGCCAGACAAGCGGCAAGAAACAAAGCAATACGCATCAGAGGTTCCAATCAGATTGAGGACAACGGGAGCTTCGTGGTGGTCCACGCTACCATAGCAACGCGCCAGCCCGGCAGTTAGTTTCCCCCGGTCGCCCTGCCCCGCCGCGCAAGCAACGAATTCTGTTAAGCCTGCACTGCAACGCCTCTTTTCTTGGCATCTGGCCCGTGCCACTGTCACCGCATGGCACAAGATTACATCATCATTGGCGGCGGTATCGCCGGCGTTTCCCTCGCGGCGCGGCTCGCGCCCCGGGGGTCGGTCACGCTTCTGGAATCAGAGGCTCATCTGGCACATCACGCTTCGGGCCGCTCGGCCGCGCTCTATGAGCCGCATTACGGCCTGCCGCCGGTGGTGGCGCTGTCGCTTGCCTCGGGTGACGATTTCCGGGCCAACCCGAACCTGCTGAGCCCGCGCGGGATGATGATCGTGGCGGGCCCCGGCGAAGACGCCGCTTTCGAGGCGGACAGCGCCGTGATGGACCTGCACGAGATCCGTTTTGCCGAGGCGCTCACGCGTGTGCCCGTCCTCAACCCCGAGACGGTGACGCGGGTGGCGGTGGCCGATCACGCCTGGGACATCGACACCGATCTCTTGATCCAGACCTACGCCCGCGAGGCGCGGCTGCACGGGGCCCGCATCCTGACCCATGCGCCCGTCACCGCCATCCGCCGCACCGACAGCGGCTGGTCGGTCACCACGCCGCTGGGCGAGGTCGAGGGCACGGTGCTGATCAATGCCGCCGGGGCCTGGGCAGATCCGGTCGCGGCGCTGGCGGGCGTCACCCCGCTGGGCATCACGCCGCTCCGCCGTTCGATGGCGCGGATCCCCGCGCCGGGGGGCCATGACATCAGCCGCTGGCCGATGATCTTTGGCGCCGGTGAGGCCTGGTATTGCAAACCCGATGCCGGGGCGCTGATCGTCTCCCCCGCCGAGGAAGACCCCTGCGAGGCGCATGACGCCTGGGCCGATGACATGGTGCTGGCCGAGGGCCTCGCGCGCTATGAAGAGCGGGTGACCGAGCCGGTGACCCGGATGATCGCCAATTGGGCGGGGCTGCGCAGCTTTGCCCCCGACCGGGTGCCGGTGATCGGCTTCGACAGCCGCGAACCAGCGTTCTTCTGGCTGGCGGGACAGGGCGGCTATGGCTTTCAGACCGCCCCGGCCGCAAGCCGGTTGGCGGCCGATCTGCTGAGCGGTGCCGCGCCCGCGGTGGATGCTGCCGTTGTGGCGGCCCTATCACCCACGCGGTTTGGCTGAAAATCCGCGTGTTTTGAGCCTCTTGCGCAGGCCCGGCGTTTTTTGAGATTTCCACCGCCGGAAATCTGAGGCCGCTCCGTATTATATTCACAAAACGATATATGACAGGAACGACCGATGAAAACCATCTTGCTCAGCACGGCGCTGATGTCCCTCTTGGGCCTCGGGGCGGCCGTTGCGCAAACCGGGGCGCCGGGGGCGCAATTCGTGACGCAATGGGACGCGGACGGCGATGGTCAGGTGACCCTGGCCGAAGCAACCGCCCGGCGCGGCGATATTTTCGTGATGTTTGATGCCGATGACAACGGCACCTTCTCGGCGGACGAATTGGCCGCCATCGACGCGCATCACGCGGCGGAGGCCGAGAATGGCCATGGGCCGATGGCGGGGATGCCCGACGGGATGCGCGCCGGAAGGCCGGGTGACATGACTGCAGGTCACGGGCCGATGGACGGCATGGGCAAGGGGTTCGGAAAAGGCCGGGGCGAAGGTCAGGGGCCGCAGGGCAATCCGGGCGGCACGCAGGGCGCTGGCGCCATGCTCGCCGGTCTCGACAGCGATCGTGACCGGCTGATTTCCAAGACGGAATTCGTTGCGGGCACCGCGGACTGGTTCGCCCGGATGGACCGCAACAGCGACGGGGTGATCACCGCCGCCGATTTCGGCCCGGGCAGGTAACCCGGACGGGCCAAACGCAAAAGGGCGGGGTTTCCCCCGCCCTTTTCGAGTCACTTTGTTCCGCTTCAGCCGTCGACGCGGATCCGCGCGTTGGTCGGATCGAACGGGCTGTCTTCGGTGACCACCGCGTCATAAAGCTCGCGGAACATCCGCACCTGCAGTTTGGTCCCCACTTCGGCCAGATCCGGGCGCACATAGCCCATGCCGATCTGCTTGCCAAAGCCCACCGACCAGCCGCCCGAGGTCAGACGCCCGATTTTCTCGCCGTTCAGCACCAGCGCCTCTTTGCCCCAGGGATCGGCATCCGCCGGACCGTCGATCAGCAAGGTCACGCATTTCGCACGGATCCCGGTGTCGAGCATCGCCTGCTTGCCTTGGAAGTCCTTTTCCAGATCGACGAAGCGGTCGAGACCAGCCTCGAGCGGCGTCGCATCGCGGCCGAGCTCGGTGCCGAAGGCGCGGTAGGATTTCTCCTGACGCAGCCAGTTTTGCGCGCGGCCGCCAACCAGCTTCATCCCGTGCTTTTCGCCCGCTTCCATCAACAGATCAAAGAGGTAGTTCTGCATCTCGATCGGGTGGTGCAGCTCCCAGCCCAGCTCGCCGGTATAGGCCACACGGATGGCGCGGACCGGGCACATGCCCAGCTCGATGTTGCGCATCGAGAGCCAGGGGAAGCGCTTGTTGCCCAGCACGGTTTCCGGATCGGCATCCTTGACGATCTCTTTCAGGATCGCGCGGGCATTCGGTCCGGCGATGGCGAAGACGCCCCATTGGGTGGTGATGTCGTGGATGTCGATATGGCCGAATTCCGGTGCCTTATCCTCGGCGCATTTCAGCAGGTAATCCTGATCATAGGCCGTCCAGGCCCCCGCCGAAATGATGTAGTATTCATTCTCGGCCAGCCGCACGATGGTATATTCGGTGCGGGTGGTGCCGGTCGGGGTCAGCGCATAGGTCAGGTTGATGCGGCCCACCTTCGGCAGTTTGTTGGTGGTGAACCAATCGAGGAAGGCGGTCGCGCCCGGGCCGCGCACGAGGTGCTTGGTGAAGGCGGTGGCGTCGATCAGACCGGCGGTGTTGCGCACGGCTTCGGCTTCGGCCACCGCATAGGGCACCCAGGCGCCACGGCGGAAGCTGCGGCTGTTGTGGTCGAAATCGGCGGGCGCATCGACCGGGCCGTAGTAGTTCGGGCGGTCCCAGCCGTTGATCTGGCCAAATTGCGCGCCGCGCGCCTTCTGGCGGTCATAGGCGGGGCTGGTGCGCAGGGCGCGGGCCGCTTCGCGCTCTTCATCCGGGTGGTGCAGAATGAAGACATGCTCATAGCATTCCTCGTTCTTGCGCACCGCATATTCGGTGGTCATCCAGTTGCCATAGCGCTTGGGATCAAGGCTCGACATGTCGATCTCGGCCTCGCCCTCAACCATCATCTGCGCGAGGTAATAGCCGGTGCCGCCCGCGGCGGTGATCCCGAAAGAGAAGCCCTCGGCCAGCCACATGTTGCGCAGACCCGGCGCCGGACCCACCAGCGGGTTGCCGTCGGGCGTGTAGCAGATCGGGCCGTTGAAATCGTCCTTCAGACCCACGGTTTCCGACGAGGGCAGGCGATGGATCATCGACATATATTCCTCTTCGATCCGCTCCAGATCGAGCGGGAAGAGGTCGGCGCGGAAGGTTTCCGGCACGTCATAAAGGAAGCGGGCCGGGGCGCCGCGCTCATAGGGCCCGAGAATCCAGCCGCCACGCTCTTCGCGGACATACCATTTGGCATCGGCGTCGCGCAGCACCGGATGTTCGGGGTTGTTCTTGCGGTATTCGACCAGCATCGGATCCGGCTCGGTCACGATGAACTGGTGTTCGACCGGGATCGCCGGGATCTTGATGCCCAACAGGCGAGCGGTGCGCTGCGCATGGTTGCCGGTGCAGGTCACCACATGCTCGGCGCGGATCTCGACCAGCTCGCCCGAGCCGACGAGGTTGCCGCCCTTTTCGACCATTTTCTCCAGCGTCACGATCCATTCGGAGCCGGTCCATTTATAGCCGTTCACCTGCAGGCGGCGGACGATGTCGACGCCGCGCTGACGGGCACCCTTGGCCATCGCCTGCGTCACATCGGCGGGGTTGATGTAGCCATCCTGCGGGTGGAACAAGGCGCCGCGCAGATCTTCGGTGTTCAAGAGCGGCCAGCGCTCTTTCATCTGCGCGGGCGTCAGGAATTCGTGATAGACATCCGCAGTTTCGGCCACGCTCGAATAGAGCATGTATTCGTCCATCCGCTCTTGCGTCTGCGCCATGCGCAGGTTGCCGACGACGGCAAAGCCCGCGTTCAGCCCGGTTTCCGCTTCGAGCGATTTGTAGAAATCGACCGAATATTTGTGAATATGCGTGGTGGCATAGCCCATGTTGAACAGCGGCAAGAGGCCCGCCGCGTGCCAGGTCGAGCCCGAGGTCAGCTCGTCCCGCTCGATCAGCATGGTTTCCCACCCGGCCTTCGCCAGATGATAGGCAACACCGCAACCGACGGCACCACCGCCAACGACCAAAGCTTTCACGTGGGTTTTCATGGGCGACTCCTTGCCTGACGCGTGGGTCCTATCTGCCAGACGCCAGCCCATTCGGCACACCCGACCCGACATTTTCCAGAAGAAAGCGACATCCGGCAATATTCGCCGGAACGCAGCGGCATGAAACAGCACGACAGCGACAAGGCCCACGCCTTGCCGCTGTCCTATCCGGTTTGTGAATCGCCCAATTCGCGGGCAGCCCCAATTCGCGGGCAGCTCACCGCCCGCGCCGTTATTGCCGCAGCCGCAGCCGGTCAGGCAGCCGCGTCGAGCGTGCGGAAATCAATCGTGCGATGCGCGCCGATCTCGGGCCGGTCCTCGGCTCCCAGAAGCGCCTTCGCCATCTCCCAGCCCACCGAAACCGCATTATCATCCGAGGCCCAGACCTCGGCATCATGCAACATCAGCCGCAGGAGGCAGACCTTGGGATCCTCGCGCCCCTTGTCGAACCAGACCGCCGCGAAGGGCGACCAGATCTTATTCAGACGCTGCTCATCCTCGATCTGCTCCAGCGGGCCTTTGAAACAGGCGTGAAAGTCCTGCTCCTTGCCAACGAGGCAATAATGCGCCGTCGCCCCCAGCCCGACGTCGCGGATCAGATCCGTGTCGCGCGAGGCAATGAAATAGAGCGCCCCCTCTTCGCGGTCGAGATGGTGCGTCATCGGCTGCATGTGGTGATGCGCGCCCTCCACGCCCAGCATGCCCACCCGGACGGCATCGAGCTGGTCGAAAGCGGTTTTGATCGGGTCCAAAATGAGTTTGTCAGCGGTAGACATCGTATCCTCCTGTGCAGCCGTGCTGTGAAAGCAGTCACCACAGGAACGACAAGGGCGGCCCCGGGGTTCCCCGACGCCGCCCGGCAAAAGGTCACAGCACGGTGAGGCCCGCGCCGCCTGCGGTTACAGCAGCCCCGGCACCACCAGATCCGGCGGCCGGTGGCCATCGGCAAAGGTCTTGATGTTGATCAGCACCTTCTCGCCCATCTCGATCCGCCCCTCGACGGTGGCCGAGCCCATATGCGGCAACAGCACGACATTGGGCAGCTCGCGCAGGCGCGGGTTGATCTCATGCCCATGCTCGAACACATCCAGCCCCGCCCCGGCCAGCTCGCCCGCCCGCAGGCCGCGCGTCAGCGCATTCTCGTCAATCACCTCACCGCGCGAGGTGTTCACGATGACGCTCGTGGGTTTCATCAGCTTGAGCCGCCGCGCGTTCAGCAGATGAAAGGTTGAGGGGGTGTGCGGGCAATTGACCGACAGCACATCCATCCGGCTGACCATCTGATCGAGGCTGTCCCAATAGGTCGCCTCCAGCTCTTCCTCGATCTCGGGGCGCAGGCGTTTGCGGTTGTGGTAATGCACCTGCATGCCAAAGGCGCGGGCACGCCGCGCCACCGCCTGCCCGATCCGCCCCATCCCGAGGATGCCCAGACGCCGCCCGCCGACACGTCCGCCCAGAAAGGCGGTGGGCGACCAGCCCTGCCATTCGCCCGCCTGCATCACCGCCATCCCCTCCGGAATCCGGCGGGTGACGGCAAGAATCAGCGCCATCGTCATATCGGCGGTGTCATCGGTGACCACGCCGGGGGTGTTCGAGACCAGAACCCCGCGCTGGCGCGCCGAGCTGACGTCGATATGGTCCACGCCCGCACCGTAATTGGCGATGAGCTTCAGCTTTTCCCCAGCCTGCGCCAGCATGTTGGCGTCAATCGGGTCGGTAACGCAGGGCACCAATACATCAGCGCGCTGCATGGCGGCGGCCAACTCGTCGCGGGTCATGCGGGTGTCGGTCTCCCGCAGCTCAACATCGAATAATTCGGACATCCGGGTCTCGACGACCTCGGGCAACCGTCGCGTCACGACAACACTCAGACGTGGTGCGGGCATCTCGCGGCCTCCTCTCTTCCCTGAAGCGGTTCCTTTTGGCAAAGTGGCCTGCAACGGGGCGAGGTACAAGGCCCGACACATGAGATGAGACACCCGAAATCCGTTTCGGGGCATGGACAGGAACCGCACCCGCCCAAAGACATCTGTCCGCGGCGGTGCAAGGGTCAGAGCAGGAACGATCAGGTGCAGGGCAAAGACACGGAATCAGCGGTCGTCAAACTCAGACGCATCGCCGCGGGGGGCGCATTGCTTCTGCTCATGGGCTATGGGCTGACCGCGCTCAGCCCGATTGCCGCGCAAGAATCGCCGCCGCCGCCAGCCCCGCGCAATGCGCCCGCCACGGGGCCGCTGACCGGCGCCGAGGCCGCGGAACTCGGCCTGCCCGATGACAGCATGCTGGGCGAAGACCTGCCCAGCGAGGATGACAATGCCGCCGCCCTGCGCTCGGGCAAGGGGCCGGTCACCAACCTGCCGCTGCCGCGATTCGTCTCGCTCAAAGGCTCCGAGGGCAATGCGCGGCGCGGCCCCTCGCTGTCGCATCGCATCGACTGGGTGTTTCGCCACCCCGGCATGCCGCTGCGCATCACCGCCGAATTTGGCCATTGGCGCCGCGTCGAAGACCGCGATGGCGCGGGCGGCTGGGTGCATTATTCCCTGCTTTCGGGGGTTCGCACGGTGATCATTCAGGACGATATGACCGAGTTGCGCGCCCGCCCGGATGAAAAATCCGGCGTGAAGGCCCTGGCCGAGGCGGGCGCCATCGCCAAGCTTGGCGATTGCCTGCGCGACTGGTGCGAAGTTTCGGCCGACAGCGAAGAAGGCTGGGTGCCCAAGGCCAAGCTGTGGGGGGTTGATCCCGACGAGCTGCGCGACTAAGTCGCCCCTCCGGCCCTTACGGGCGACAGCCTGAGATTGTCAGCTTCGTCACCGCGACCACCTTGTGTGGCTGCGTCGGCCTGTGGCATCGCCGGGTTTTATGATATCAGGTCCCCACGGGCGGCCAGCGCGGGAGCGTCAGATGCACGAGCAGATGAAACTGAACCTGATGGCGGGGATCGCCTCCGTCTGTGTGGCCACAATCCTCGTCGGGCTGAAACTCTGGGCGCTGCATCAGACCGGCTCGCTGTCCATCGCAGCATCCCTGGCCGACAGTGCACTGGATTTTCTGGTCTCCTGCGGCGGCCTGCTGGCGATCTACTACGCAGCCCGCCCGGCGGATGAAGACCATGCCTTCGGTCATACCTCGGCCGAGGATCTGGCGGCCCTCGCGCAATCCCTGTTCATCACCGGCGCGGCGATCGCCGTCGGCTGGCAGGCGGTGGACCGGCTGCTTCAGGACGGGCCTGCCCCGCTCGCCGATGAGGCCACGGGCATTCAGGTCATGGTGATCTCGATTGTCCTGACGCTGGCACTGGTCGTCTGGCAGCGCTATGTCGCGGCAC
Organism: Phaeovulum sp. W22_SRMD_FR3; assembly: GCF_052113705.1. NCBI lineage: Bacteria > Pseudomonadati > Pseudomonadota > Alphaproteobacteria > Rhodobacterales > Paracoccaceae > Phaeovulum > Phaeovulum sp. W22_SRMD_FR3. The sequence continues at coordinate 322,377 of NZ_JBGQOG010000001.1, forward strand.
GCACCGGCAACAAGGTGGTGGCGGCGGACAGCCTGCATTATGTGGGTGACCTGCTGCCGTCGATGGGGGCGATTGTCGCCCTCTGGGCCTCCACCCGCTTCGGCATTGGCCGCATCGATTCGATGGTGGCCTTGGTGGCCGCCGCGATCATGGCACTCGGCGCCTGGAAGATCGGCAAAGGCGCCTGGGACGCGCTGATGGACCGCGCCGCCGACCCCGAAGTGATCGACGGCATCGCCGACCTCGCCCGCAACTGGCCCGGCGTGCATGGCTATCATGACCTCAAGACCCGCATGGCGGGCAGCCGGATCTTTGTGAACCTGCATATTGAGCTCGATGGCACCCAGACCCTGCGCGAGGCGCATGACATCGGCGCGGCGCTCCGGCGCAAGATCCTGACCACCTATCCGCAGACCGATGTGATCATCCACAAGGATGTGGCGCGCGACTGAGGCAGCCCGGCCGGTCTCGCCTTGCCGCGCAGGAACGCTCCGCGGGGGATATTTTCAATCAGGCAAAGTCAAGGCGCTGGGATATGTCAAAAGGGGAAGGCGCAACCCTCCCCCATTGCTTCGTCTGAAATATCCCCGCCGGAGGCATCCTCGCTCAGCAGGCGCGACCCGCCTGGAACCGCTCAGGCCGCGTCCAGCAGCCCACGCCCCTTCAGCAAAGCCTCCACCCCCGGCATCCGACCCCGGAAGGCGGTGTAGAGCTCTTCAGCCGGGCGCGACCCACCCGCCGAGAGGATGAACTCCTCCAGCCGCGCGGCGGTTGCCGGGTCGAACGGATTGCCCGCCTCTTCAAAGGCCGCGAAAGCATCGGCATCCATCACCTCGGACCACATGTAGCTGTAATAGCCCGCGGAATAGCCGTCGCCCGAGAAGATATGCGCGAAATGCGGCGTGGCATGGCGCATGGTGATCGCCTGCGGCATCCCCAGATCATCAAGCACCCGCGCCTGCATCGCCATCGGATCGGCCGGCGCCGCCCCGGCATGGAAAGCCAGATCGACAAGAGCGGAGGCGACATATTCCACCGTGGCAAAGCCCTGATCATAGGTGGAGGCCGCCAAAAGCCGCGCCTGCAAATCGGCGGGCATCGGCGCGCCGGTTTCCACATGCCGGGCGTGTTTGGCCAGCACCTCGGGCACCTCCAGCCAATGCTCGTAAAGCTGGCTCGGCAGTTCCACAAAGTCCCGTGCGACCGAGGTACCAGAGATGAACTGATAGGTCACATCCGACAGCATCTGATGCAGGGCATGGCCGAATTCATGGAACAGGGTCCGCGCATCATCCCAGCCCAAGAGCGCCGGATCGCCCTTGGCAAAGTTGCAGACATTCACCACCACCGGCGCCGTCGCCCCGCCCAGCTTTTTCTGGCTACGGAAGGCCGAACACCAGGCGCCCGAGCGCTTGGAGGCGCGGGCGAAATAATCGCCGAGGAATACCGCCACATGCTGCCCGTTGCGGGTGACCTCCCAGACCCGGACATCCGGGTGATAGGCCACCACGTCCAGCGGTTTGAACTCCAGCCCAAACAGCCTGGTGGCGCAGTCGAACATCGCCCCCAGCATCGCCTCGAGCGAGAGATAGGGTTTCAGCGCCGCCTCATCGAGGTCATGCTCGGCCAGCCGCCGCTTTTCGGAATAATAGCGCCAGTCCCAGGGCTCGAGATCACCATTCACCCCGTCCTCATGCATCATCCGGGTCAGGATCGCCGCATCCGCCTCGGCCCGCGCCTTGGCCGGAGCCCAGACCCGCATCAGCAATTCGCGCACCCGGTCGGGGGTGCCCGCCATTTCGGGTTCCAGCTTGTAGGCGGCAAAGCTCGGATAGCCCAAAAGCTGCGCCCGCTCCTGCCGCAGCTTCAAAATCTCGGTGGCCACGCCGCGGTTGTCGGTCTCGCCGCCATTCGCCCCGCGCGCGACCCAGGCCGCATAGGCCCGTGCCCGCAGATCACGGCGCGGCGAGAATTGCAGGAAGGGCACGATCAGCGAGCGGTTCAGCGTCAGCACATGGCCCGGCTGCCCGCGCTCTTCCGCGGCGGCCTTGGCGCCTGCCACCACGAAATCCGGCAGGCCCTCAAGATCCGCGGCCTCCAGCGGCATGAACCAGCCGCGTTCATCGGCCAGCACATTTTGGCTGAACTGCGTCGAGAGCACCGCCAGCTGCGATTTCACCGCCGACATCCGCGCGCGGTCCGGCCCCGCCAGCGCCGCCCCCGCCCGCACGAACATCTGCCGGTAGAGTTTCAGGACCCGCGCCTGTTCCGGGGTCAGCCCCAGCGTGTCGCGCATGCGCCAGAGGGTCTCAACCCGCTCAAACAGCGCGGCATTCATGATGATTTCAGAGGAGAACGCCGACAACTTCGGCGCCAGATCGCGCTGCAATGCCTCACGCGCGGGGGTGCTGTCCGCGCCCGCGAGATTGTAAAACACCCCCGAGACCCGGTCGAGCAGCGCCTCCGCTCCCTCCATCGCCTCGATCGTATTGGCGAAGGTCGGTGCGGCCGGGTCCTCGGCAATCGCCGCCACCGCCGCCCGCGCGACACTCAGGCCTGCGTCAAAGGCGGGGGCGAAATCCGCATCGGTGATCTCGGCAAAGGGCGGCAGAGCAAAGGGGCCGGTCCAGTCGGTCAAAAGCGCATTGGTCATCAGGGGTCTCCTTTGGCCCGAATCTATGCCCCCGCTTCAGCAAGTGCCAGAGCCGAGCGGCCCCGCGCGCCAATTATACGCAGCCCGCCGCCCTCAGTTGGCGTGACCCGTCCCGCACACCGCGCAATCCTCGCGGCGTTTCAGCCCGATCTGCCGCGTCTCGCCCCAGAGCGCATCATAGATCATCAGCCGCCCGCGCAACGTCTCGCCCGCGCCGGTGATCAGCTTGATCGCCTCGAGCGCCATCATGGAACCGATCACCCCCGGCAAAGCGCCGACCACCCCCGCCTCTGCGCAGGGCGGGGCAAGGCCGGGGGCCGGATCCTCGGGGAAAAGACAGTGGTAGCAGGGCGCGCCATGCGCCGGATCAAACAGCGACAGCTGCCCCTCCCATTGCGCAATCGCGCCGGAAATCAGCGGCTTTTTCGCCGCGACGCAGGCCGCATTGATCATCCGCCGGGTGGCGAAATTATCGCAGCCATCCAGCACCACGTCATACTCGGCAAAGAGCGCCGCCGCATCCTCGGCTGTCAGCCGCCGGTTGTAGGGGCGCACCTCGATGAAGGGATTGAGCGCTTTCATCTGCGCCTCGGCCGAGAAGACCTTGGGCATGTCAATGCGGGCATCGGTGTGGATCACCTGCCGCTGCAGGTTGGAATTGGAGACGATGTCATCATCCACCACGCCAATCCGCCCTACCCCCGCCGCCGCGAGATACAAGAGCGCGGGCGCGCCAAGCCCCCCGGCACCCACCACCAGCACTTTGGCATTCTTCAGTTTTTTCTGCCCCGGCCCGCCGATTTCGCGCAAAACGATATGGCGGGCGTAGCGGTCAAGCTCGGTCGCCGAAAAACTGCCGGGCCGCGCCGGTGCAGCCTCCGCCACAGGCCGCGCCCGTGCATGCAGCCGCTTCAACCCCGCGCGATACCCCGCCACCAGCACCGCCACCACACCCAGCCCGATCCAGCCCGCCCGGCTGCCGCCCAGCGCCACCGCCAGAGGATGCCCGACCGGCAGCGCCAGATGCACCAGCACCACCGCCAGCCAGAGCCCCGCCACCATCGCGCCAATCCCGCGCCGGGGCAGTTTCAGCGCCCAGCCAAAGCCCACCAGCACGACAAGGACCCAGATCACCAGCATCCGTCAGCCCCGCCCGGTCGAGCCGAAGCCGCCCTGCCCCCGCGCGGTCGCGTCCAGATCCGCGACCAGCGTGAACCCCGCCTGCACCACGGGCGCGATCACCAGCTGCGCGATCCGCTCGCCATGCACGACGCAAAACGGCTCGGCACCATAGTTGATCAACAAGACCCCCAGCGGCCCCCGGTAATCGCTGTCGATGGTGCCGGGCGTGTTGGGCAGGCTGATCCCATGCTTCAGCGCGAGGCCAGAGCGGGGCCGTATCTGCATCTCAAACCCGTCAGGGATCGCCACGCGCAGCCCGGTCGGCACGATCACCCGTGCCATCGGCGCCAGCACCAGCCCCGAAGCGCGATCCTCGGGCCGCAGATTGGCGCGGATATCCGCCCCCGCCGCCCCTTGGGTCTCATAGGCGGGCAGCGCCACCGTCGCATCCGCCCAATCTTCGCGCAAAACCTTCAGGATCGGACGCATCGCTTCCCCTTTGCCTGATCTCAAATATCCCCGCCGGAGGCTTCTAAACCCGCCACCCGTAGCCCGTTCAGCCGTTCAGCGCCGCCGCAATCCGCGCCGCCAATTGCCGCGCCACGGCATCCTTGCCCATGCGCGGCCAGCTTTCGGCCCCGGCCCCGGTGATCAGCGTGACCGCATTCTCCGCCCCGCCCATGATCCCGGTCGCCGGGCTCACGTCATTCGCCACGATCCAGTCACAGCCCTTGCGGGCACGTTTCGCCGTTGCATGCTCCACGACCGTCTCAGTCTCGGCGGCAAAACCCACCACCAGCGCGGGCCGCCCGGTGGTCATCCGCGACACCCCCGCCAGAATGTCGGGGTTTTCGCCGAATTCCAGCGCAGGCGCGCGGCCTGAGCCATCTTTTTTCAGCTTTTGCGCCCCGGCGTTCAGCACCTGCCAATCGGCCACCGCCGCCGCAAAAACCGCCGCATCCGCAGGCAGTGCCGCCGTTACGGCCGCCTGCATCTCGCGCGCGGTCTCAACCCGGATCACCTCCACCCCCGCGGGCGGCGGCACCGAGGCCGGACCGGTCACGAAACTCACCCGCGCGCCGAGATCGCGCAAAGCCGCGGCCAGTGCCGTACCCTGCGCCCCGGACGAGCGGTTGGCAATGTAGCGCACCGGATCAATCGGTTCATGCGTCGGCCCTGAGGTGACCAGCACATGTTTGCCCGCCAAAGGCCCGGCGCCCAGTGCCGCGCCAATTGCGGCCAGAATCTCCGGCACTTCCGCCATCCGGCCCGGCCCGAACTCGCCACAGGCCATGACGCCATCGCCCGGCCCCACCGTCAGCACGCCGTCGCCCCGCAGGGTCGCCAGATTGCGCTGCGTCGCCGGATGCGTCCACATCCGCACATTCATTGCAGGCGCCAGCAGCACCCGCTTGTCCGTGGCCAAGAGCAGCGTCGAGGCCAGATCATTCGCCTGCCCCCCCGCCATTTTCGCCATCAGATCCGCCGTCGCGGGCACCACCACCAAAAGGTCCGCCGCGCGCGACAGCTGGATATGGCCCATCTCGGCCTCATCCGTCAGATCAAAAAGATCGCGGTAAACCTTGGTCCCCGCCAAAGCCGAGACCGAGAGCGGTGTCACGAATTCCTCCGCCGCGCGGGTCATCACCGGCACCACCTCCGCGCCCGCATCCCGCGCGCGGCGGATCAGATCCAGCGCCTTATAGGCCGCGATGCCGCCGCCGATGATCAGAAGGATTTTCTTGCCTGTCAGCATCTTTGCCTCCCCGGTTGCCCGCATCATTAGGCGCAGGCCGGGGGCAGGGCAAGCCAAAGGGGGCGCAGGCGCAACCCCACCCCCGGTCAAAGCCGGTATCGGGCATCCGCCGGCGCGGCGCATTGATGCGTCAAAGCGGCCCGACCGCCGATGCCTCACATCAAAAGCTGCAGCACTTCCGGGTTTTCCGTCTCCAACCGGCGGCGCATCTTGCCAAAGGCCTGCGCCTCCAGCTGCCGCACCCGCTCTTTCGACAGGCCCAGCTCGGCTCCGAGGCTTTCCAGCGTGCGCGGGTCGTCACGCAACTTGCGCTCGGTCACGATGTGCCGTTCGCGCGCAGACAGGCCCGCTAAAGCCCTCTCCAGCCAGAGATGCAACAGCGCGCTGTCGTGCGCCTCGGCCACCCGCTCTTCGGTCAGCGGGCCGTCATCCTCCAGCGCCTCGATCCATTCGCGCCCCTCTGCATCCGCGCCCTGCGTGGCGTTCAGCGAGTAGTCCGAGCCCGCCAGCCGCCCCTCCATCAGCTCGACATCCGCCAGCGGCACGCCAACCTCGGTGGCGATGCGGGCGCGCAGCTGATGCCCGTCCAGATGCTCGCCCAAAGCCGAAGCCTCGCGCTCGATCTGCGCCTGCACCCGCCGCATGTTGAAAAACAACGCCTTTTGCGACGAGGTCGAGCCGGTGCGCACCATCGACCAGTTGCGCATGACGAAATCCTGAATGCTCGCCTTGATCCACCAGACGGCATAGGTCGAAAACCGCACGCCCCGGTCGGGGTCGAACTTGTCGGCGGCCTTCATCAGGCCCAGCCCCGCCTCCTGAATCAGATCGTTCATTGGCGCGCCGTAGCGGCGGAATTTCGAGGCCATCGAAATCGCCAGCCGCATATAGGCCGTCACCAGCCGGTGAAGCGCCGCCTCATCGCGGTGATCGCGCCAGGCGCGCGCCAGAGCTATCTCAGTTTCGGCATCCAGCAATTCGGCCCGCATCGCGCGCCGGGGCAGGGTGTCGTCGGTCATACCGTCCAGAGCCATCGTGCCCTCCCAGGGTATTGCCTGCACGCCGCAGGCCCGTCAGCCGCATTCTGCGCTTCCATCGTGACACATACGCAGCAGCCTGTCTTTTGGTTCACGCAAAAGTGCAGTTTTCATCAAAAATCGCGATGGTTCTGCCCACAACTGTGCATTCGCCACGCGATGCCGCCCGCGCTAAGCTGCGCAAAACACACCAAGGAGTCAGCATGGACTATCACCTCGCCATCGGAGACCGCAGCTATTCCAGTTGGTCCCTTCGCGGCTGGCTTTTGTTCGACCATCCGGCGATTCCGGTGAAAACTCATCTGGCACGGCTCTATGCCCCGGATTTCGCGCAGGTGCTGGCCGATTTCGCCCCCGCGCGGCTGGTCCCGGCACTGCGGCTGCCCTCGGGCCGGGTGGTGGGCGAGACGCTGGCGATTGCCGAGACCCTGGCCGAGCGACACCCCGAAGCAGGGCTTTGGCCGCAGGATCCGGAGGCCCGCGCGCAGGCCCGCTACATGGTGTCGGAAATGCACGCTGGTTTCAGCGCCCTGCGCAGCCATTGCGCGATGAACCTGAAACTCAGTTACGCGGACTGCGCCCCGACCGAGGCGGTGCTGGCCGATGTGGCGCGGATCGATCAGATCTGGCAGGCAGCGCGGGCCGAATTTGGCGCGGCAGGCCCCTGGCTCTTTGGCAGCTGGACCATCGCCGATGCCTTCTTTGCGCCAGTGGCGGCAAGGATCGCCGGACATGCGCTCGCCGTCAGTGCGGTCTCGGAGGCCTATGTCGCCACCACCCTCGCCGATCCCTCCTTCCGCCGCTGGCGGGCGATGGGCTGGGCCGAGCATGTGGATCAGGCGGCCTATGCCCGCCCCTGGCCGCAGCGCCCCTGGCCCGGCCCGGCCCCCATCTCGGCACGGGTCAGCGCGGGCCCCTCGGTCAATGCCCTTTGCCCCTATTCCGGCAAACCGGTGACCGATTTCTTTGAGATGCAAGGCCGCGTCTGGGGCTTTTGCAACCCGTTCTGCCGTGACAAGACCATGGCCGACCCCGAGGTCTGGCCCGCCTTCATGGCGATGGTGGCCGAAAAAGCGTGATTGCCGAAAATCCATGCTACCGTTCCCGCCACGGTTGAGTCTCGGGGAGGGGGCGGAGCATGGTGGCGCAGGCCTATACGGTGGCGTTTGAGGGGGTCGATGCGCGTCTGGTCGAGGTGCAATGTGCCAGCAGCACCGGTCTGCCGGGGTTCAGCATCGTCGGCCTGCCCGACAAAGCGGTGTCTGAGGCGCGCGAGCGGGTCCGGGCGGCGCTCGGGGCGCTCGCCATCGCGCTGCCGTCGAAAAAGCTGACGGTCAACCTTTCGCCTGCCGATCTGCCGAAAGAGGGGCCGCATTTCGACCTGCCCATTGCGCTGGCGCTTCTCGCGGAATTGGGCATCCTCCCGCGCGAGGATATTGCCACCTGTCTGGCCATGGGCGAGCTGTCGCTCGACGGGCGTCTGGTGGCGGTGGCGGGTGTGCTGCCCGCCGCTGTCACGGCTGCCGCAGAGGAAAAGACGCTGATCTGTCCGGCGCCCTGTGGCGCGGAGGCGGCCTGGGTGGGCGCAGGCACCGTCCATGCCCCCGCCACGCTGGCCGAAGTGATTGCGCATTTCACCGGTCGCAGCCCCCTGCCCCGCGCCACCCCCGGCACCGTGATCGACGCCGCCGCCGACCTGCCCGATCTGGCCGCGGTCAAAGGACAAGAGCGCGCCAAACGGGCCCTCGAGATTGCCGCCGCCGGGCGGCATCACCTGTTGATGGTGGGGCCACCCGGTTCCGGAAAATCCATGCTGGCCAAATGCCTGCCCTCGATCCTGCCACCGCTCTCGGCATCCGAGGCGCTGGAAACCTCGATGATCCAATCGCTGAAGGGGCTGTTGCCCGCCGGGGGTATTTCGCGCCAAAGCCCGTTTTGCGACCCGCATCACACCGCCTCGCAGGTGGCCATCATCGGCGGCGGGCGCGGCGCGAAGCCGGGGGCAGTAAGCCTCGCACATAACGGCGTGCTGTTTCTGGATGAGCTGCCGGAATATGACCGCGCGGTGCTGGAAACCCTGCGGCAACCCTTGGAGACGGGGACCGTGATGGTGGCGCGGGCGAATGCGCATCTGCGCTATCCCTGCCGGTTCTTGCTGGTGGCGGCGGCCAATCCCTGCCGCTGCGGCTATCTCTCGGACCCCGCCCGCGCCTGCGCCCGGGTGCCGGTCTGCGGCGAGGATTATCTGGGCAAGATCTCTGGCCCGCTGCTTGACCGGATTGATCTGCGCATCGAAGTGCCCCCGGTCTCCTGGTCCGACCTTGACCGTCCGCCGACGGGCGAGCGCTCTGCCGAGGTGGCCCAGCGCGTTGCCGCGGCGCGGGCGCTGCAAGCGGCGCGTTATGCGCACAAGCCCCAGGTCCGGGTCAATGCCGATGCGGATGGCGCGCTTTTGGAAGCGGTGGCGGCCCCCGATGCAGAAGGCCGCGCCCTGCTCCTGCAGGCCGCTGAGCGATTCGGCCTCTCGGCCCGCGCCTATCACCGCATTTTGCGCGTCGCGCGCACGATTGCTGATCTTGATGCCTCGGATATCGTGCGCATGCCGCATATCGCCGAGGCGCTGAGTTTTCGTCTCAGCGCCAAGATCGGGCGCTGAGGCCCGGCCCGCGCCACCGCCACCAGAAACACCGCGCCGCAAATTTTGGCCTGCGGCGCCAACACGCCGTCCCGCCGCCACCAAAACGGCCCGGAACCGAGATGAAACCCGGCCACGGACTGCGCGGCTTGATCCGCGCAGCCCATGCTTCAGAGACCGCGCTTGGCCTCGATCACCTGCCAGATTTTCTCGGCAATATTCACCCCGTCAAACCGCTCCAGTTCCTGGATGCCGGTGGGCGAGGTCACGTTGATCTCGGTCAGCCAGTCGCCGATCACATCGATGCCAACGAAAATCTGCCCCTTCTCGCGCAGAACCGGCCCGATGGTGGCGCAAATCTCCAGATCGCGCGGCGTCAGGCCGATTTTCTCAGGCCGCCCGCCGACATGCATGTTCGAGCGCGTCTCACCCGCGGCCGGCACCCGGTTGATCGCGCCCACCGGCTCGCCGTTCACCAGAATGATGCGCTTGTCACCCTTGGAGACATCCGGCACGAATTTCTGCGCGATCAAAGGCTCGCGGTTGATCCCCGAAAACAGCTCATGCAGCGAGGCGAGGTTGCGGTCATTCGGGTCCAGCCGGAACACCCCGGCGCCGCCATTGCCGTAGAGCGGTTTCAGAATGATATCGCCATGTACGGCCTTGAAGGCACGGATGGTGGCCAAATCCCGCGCGACCAAGGTCGGCGGAGTCAGATCCGGAAAGTTCAGCACCAGGAGCTTTTCCGGAGAATTGCGCACCCAGAATGGATCATTCACCACCAGGGTGCCCGGGTGAATTCGCTCGAGCAAATGCGTGGTGGTGATATAGCCCATGTCGAACGGCGGATCCTGCCGCAGCAAGACGACATCCCAGTCGGCCAGATCGATTTCAGTCTCATCGCCCAGCGCGAAATGATCGCCCTTCGCGCGGCGCACCACCAAGGGCCATCCCCGGGCCAGAATATGACCCTCGCGATAGGCAAGCTTGTCCGGCGTATAGTAAAACAGCTCGTGCCCCCGAGCCTGTGCTTCTTCCGCCAAACGGAAGGTGCTGTCAGCGTCAATATTGATCGCTGCGATCGGATCCATCTGGATGGCAACTTTCAGGCCCATGCGTGCCTCCCTGTGATTGATCCGCCTTTGATGACCCAGCAAAGGGACGGATGCAATCACCCGCGGGCGCAGGCCGGTGCACAGCCGCCCCGCCACTGCAGCACAGGCCGCGGCTGCAGCACGGGTTCACCCCTGATCGAAGGCATTCTCGAGAATTTCAATCTTCCCAAAACCATCGACAAGTGCCACGTCAAAACGGACCTCGGTCAGCTGCCCAGCCGGTTCTCCCCCGATAAACGCGCTCGCGGAGGCATAGATGCGGTCCATCTGTCGGCGCGACAATCGTTCTGCGGCGCGCGCATGGCTGCTGGCTTTCTTCACTTCGATAAAAATGACCGTCGCCCCATCCCGGGCGATCAGATCAATCTCGCCGCCCCCGCCGCGCCAGCGGCGGGCCGCAATACTGCGCCCCTGCCGCTGATAATGCGCCGCCACCTGTGATTCGGCGGCCAGACCGCCATGATATGCCAGCGCTCCGCCCATTTTCCGCCCTCCGCTGCGTGGCACATACCTGCCACCTCTGGTTAGCTTTCCTGCTCGATCTTCAGCGCCGCCTGATAGATTTCGCGCCGCGGGAGGCTCAGCATATCGGCCACTTCTGCCACCGCATCCTTGGTCGTCATTCGACCCAATCTGGCACGAAGCTCTGCATCTATGTCTTCAGGTCCCGCCACGCGGCCACGCGGGCGGTCAATCACCACCACAATCTCTCCCTTCACGGCGAGATCGGCGTAATGCTCCGCCAGTGCACCCAAGCTGTTGCGCTGCACTTCTTCGAATTTCTTCGTCAGTTCCCGGCACACGGCCGCCTGTCGCTCCGTTCCTAGAATGTTCACCAAATCAGTTAACAAATCCTTAAGACGCTTGGGGGATTCATAAAAGATCAGCGTTGCAGGGACCGCGCCGAATTCGGCCAACCATTTGCGGCGTGCCGAGCCTGTGCTGGGGGGGAAGCCTGCGAACAAGAACCGGTCGGAGGGCAGCCCTGAAACCGTCAATGCCGCCAGCACCGCCGAGGGGCCCGGCGCGGAAAAGACCGGAAATCCGGCATCAATCGCCGTTCGGCCGAGTTGATAGCCGGGGTCGGCCACCAAGGGCGTTCCGGCCTCGGAGGCATAGGCGACGCTCTTGCCCTCTTCCAGCGCACGCAGGATCCGCGGACGCTGCGCCTCGCCGTTATGGTCATGATAGGGGATGACCGCACGGCCGTTCAGCGGCACCCCATGAATTTCCATCAAATGCCGGAGGGTTCGCGTGTCCTCCGCGGCAATCAGATCCGCTTTGCCCAGAATGTCGAGCGCGCGCAGGGTGATATCGCGGGCGGCGCCGATCGGCGTGGCCAGAAAATGCAGGCCCGGCACCAATCCGCCCGGCAAAGCTCCGCCCATGGCTCTCTCTTCGCTCATCTCGATCCGTCCCGTCTTCGTTGCAAAGTTTACTTCGGTCCGGGAACCGCCTAGGGTCGCCCGGTCTTTGCCCATGTATCAGGACATAAGGACCGCGTCATGTTTTCCATTCTCCGCAAGCCACGGGCCTTCCTGCCCAAAGTCATCGCCGGGCTCTCGACGCTCTGGCTCGCCGCCTGCGACCCCGTCGGGATGCAAGCCCCCACAACCGGCACCAACACCGGCACCACGGTTCCCGTTGCGCTGCTGGTTCCCTCCGGGTCGGGCAATGCCGGCGACGAAGTGCTGGCCCGCGCGCTGAAACAGGCCGCCGATCTGGCGATTTCCGACCTCGACGGCGTCAAGATCGACCTTCGGGTCTATAACACCGGCGGCAATCCGCAACTGGCCGCTCAGGCCGCGACCAAGGCCGTTGATGAAGGCGCGAAGATCATTCTGGGGCCGGTTTACGCCGCCTCGGCCAATGCAGTCGGCCTCGCAGTCGCCAATCGCGGCGTCAATGTGCTGGCCTTCTCCAACAACACCGAGATCGCGGGCGGCAATGTTTTCGTGCTCGGGCCGACCTTCCCGAACACCGCCAACCGCCTCGTAAGTTATGCCTCGCGGCAGGGCAAGCGCCGCATCCTGATCGCGCATGAAGACACCACCGCCGGGCAGGCCGGGGCGAATGCCATCGCCACCGCCATCAGCCGCTCGGGCGGCACATTGGCGGGCAAAGCGCCCTATCCCTTCTCGCAAGACGGGGTTGTGCGCGCGGCACCGGGCATCGCCGCACAGGCGAAATCGGGCACGGTGGATGCGATCTTCATGACCGCTGACACCGCGGGCGCGCTGCCGCTGCTGACACAATTGCTGCCGGAACAAGGGGTTGACCCGCAGACGGTGAAATTCGTCGGCCTGACCCGCTGGGACATCCCCCCCGCCACCCTGGCGCTGCCGGGTGTACAGGGCGGCTGGTTCGCCCTGCCGGATCCGAACCTGAACCAGCAATATCAATCCCGCTATCAGGCCGCCTTTGGCGAGGCGCCGCATCCGATTTCGGGTCTGGCCTACGACGGTATTGCCGCCATCGGGGCGCTGGTGAAATCGGGCCATGCCAATGCGCTCAGCCGCGAAGCCCTGACCCAAGGCGCAGGCTTTGTCGGCGTCAATGGCATCTTCCGCCTGCGCGGCGACGGCACCAATGAACGCGGCCTGGCCGTGGCCGAAGTGCGCAACAATGCGGTGGTGGTCATCGACCCCGCCCCGCGCAGCTTTGGCGGCGCAGGCTTCTGAACCTGACACCGGCCCGGTCCCGCGAGGGGCCGGGCCTTTCTTCACGGCACCCCATCCCCGCGCCCCTTGCGCCAAACCCGAGCCATCGTGAGCATTCCGCCGAAAACCCCGATCCGTCCCCGCCTCACCCGCCATCTGCCGGGCAGCCGCAAACGGCCCGAACCGCTGCGCGCGGGTGACCTCTCTGCCCCGCTGCCCGCCGCCCCGATGCTGCCCGGCGCACATTGCCTGTTTGATCCCACCGCCCTGCCGGGCGAGATCGACCAGCGTCTGGCAGGGGTTACCGACAGCAAGGAAATCCGCGCCATCACCGTGCGCTTTCTGACCGAAGCCCGGGCCGAGGCGACGCAGGAGATCGAGGCTTTGTTTGGCAGCCACCCCCGCGCCGCGCGCGAGACGGTGCGCGCCTATGCGCAGCTGACCGACGGCATCATTCTGACGGTGCATGACGTCGCCACCCGTTACCTGCACAAACTCGCCAACCCGACCGAGGCCGAGCGCATCGCCGTCATCGCCGTCGGCGGCTATGGCCGCGCCGAAATGGCGCCGCATTCTGACGTTGATCTGCTGTTCCTGACCCCGTGGAAAATCACCCCCTGGTCGGAAAGCGTGATTGAAAGCATGCTCTACATGCTCTGGGATCTGAAGCTGAAGGTCGGCCACGCGAGCCGCACCGTCGCCGATTGTATCCGCTTGGGGCGCGAGGATTACACGATCCGCACCGCCCTGCTGGAGCACCGCTTTCTCAGTGGCCATGCCGCGCTGGCGGCCGAGCTGCGCGAAACCCTGTGGCGCGATCTCTTTCACGGGACCGAGGCGGAATTCATCGAAGCGAAACTCGCCGAACGCACCGAACGGCACAAACGTCAGGGCGGGCAGCGCTATGTGCTCGAACCCAATGTCAAAGAGGGCAAGGGCGGGCTGCGCGACCTGCAAACCCTCTATTGGATTGCCAAATACATCCATCAGGTCGACCGCGCGGTCGAGCTGATCGAGCTGGGATTTTTCACCCGCGAGGAGCATTCCGCCTTTTATCAGGCCGAGGATTTCCTCTGGGCGGTGCGTTGCCATCTGCATCTGATCACCGGCCGCGCCACCGACACCCTCTCCTTTGACCTGATGGTCGAGGTGGCCAGCCGCATGGGCTATGAAGACACCGCCGGGCGCCGGGGGGTTGAGGTCTTCATGCAGGATTACTTCCGGCAGGCGACCAAGGTCGGCGAGCTGACGCGGATCTTCCTCACCGCGCTGGAAGAGCGTCACGTCAAACGCGCCCCGATGCTGGAGCGCATCTTCCGCCGCCGCAAAAAGCTCAAGCCCGGCTATGTCGAGGATGGCAACCGGCTGAACGTGGCCGATGCTGCTGCCTTTCTGGCCAATCCCACCAATTTTCTGGCGATCTGGGAAGAGGCCCTGCGCACCGGCCTGCTCGTGCATCCCGATGCGATGCGGCTGATCGCGGCCAATCTCGACAAGATCACCGATGATACCCGCGATGACCGCGAGGCGGTGCGGATTTTCATCGACCTCCTGCTGAAACACGGCAACCCCGAGCGGGCGCTGCGGCGGATGAACGAGCTGGGCCTTCTGGCCGCATTCATTCCCGAATTTGAGCCGATCGTGGCGATGATGCAGTTCAACGTCTACCACCATTACACGGTGGATGAGCACACGATCCAATGCATCTCGACCCTCGCGCAGATCGAGCGCGGGGAGCTGATCGAAGAGCTGCCGCTGTCCAGCCAGATCCTGAAGACCGGGCTGAACCGCAAGGTGCTCTATGTGGCGCTCCTCTTGCATGACATCGGCAAGGGCCGGCCCGAGGATCACTCGATTCTGGGCGCGCAGATCGCCCGCCGGGTCGCCCCGCGTCTGGGGCTGAGCGCCGAGGAATGCGAAACGGTGGAATGGCTGGTGCGCAACCATCTGGTGATGTCGGATGTGGCGCAAAAGCGCGATCTGTCGGACCCGCGCACCCTGCGGGATTTTGCCAAGGCGGTGAAGAACCAGAAGCGGCTTGATCTGTTGACCGTGCTGACCGTCTGCGACATTCGCGGCGTGGGCCCCGGCACCTGGAACAACTGGAAGGCCATGCTCCTGCGGCAGCTCTGGCGCGAAACCTCGCTGGTGCTGGAAAAGGGCGCCGAGGCGCTCAACCGCAGCCAGCGTGAGGATGAGGCGAAAAAGGCGCTGCGCGATGCGCTGGCGGGCTGGGATGCGCGGGACCTGCGCACCGAAACCGCCCGGCATTACGCCCCCTATTGGCAGGGCCTGCCCACCGAGGCGCAGGTGATTTTTGCCAAATTGCTCAAGGATCTGAAGGACGACGAGATCCGCATCGACCTGCATCCCGATGCCGACCGCGACGCCACCCGCGCCTGCTTCGCGCTGGCCGACCATCCGGGGATCTTCTCGCGGCTGGCGGGGGCGCTGGCGCTGGTGGGGGCGAACGTGGTCGATGCCCGCACCTACACGTCGAAAGATGGCTATGCGACGGCGATCTTCTGGGTGCAGGATGCCGATGGCCATCCCTATGAGGTCAGCCGCCTGCCGCGTCTGCGCGGGATGATCACCAAGACGCTGAAGGGCGAAGTGGTGGCGCGCGAGGCGCTGAAAGACCGCGACAAGGTGAAAAAGCGCGAGCGCGAGTTCCGCTTTCCCACCCATATCATGTTCGACAATGACGGCTCCGAGATCTACACGATCATCGAGGTCGACACCCGCGACCGGCCCGGCCTGCTTTATGATCTGACGCGGACGCTGGCGGCGAACAATATCTATATCGCCTCGGCCACCATCGCCACCTATGGCGCGCAGGTGGTCGATGCCTTCTACGTCAAGGACATGTTCGGCCTGAAGCTGCATTCCAAGCCGCGTCAGGAAGCGCTGGAGAAGAAACTGCGCAAAGCCATCATTGATGGCGCCGAAAGGGCGACAAAATGAGTTCCATCCGTTTGGTGCGCGGCTTCGTCACCGTCGGGGGCTGGACCTTTGGCAGCCGCCTGGTCGGTTTCATCCGCGATGTGATGATGGCCGCCTATCTCGGCACCGGCCCGGTGGCCGAGGCGTTTCTGATCGCCTTTTCGCTGCCCAATATGTTCCGCCGGTTCTTTGCCGAGGGCGCCTTTAACATGGCCTTCGTGCCGATGTTCTCGAAGAAACTCGAGGGCGGCGAGGATGCCGAGGGCTTTGCCCGCGATGCTTATTGGGGTATGGCGGCGCTGCTGACCGTGTTCACCGTGCTGGGCATGCTGGCGATGCCACTTCTGGTGCTGCTGATGGCCTCGGGCTTTCGCGGGGATGAGCGGTTTGGTCTGGCGGTGCTCTTTGGCAATATCGCCTTTCCCTATATCCTGTTCATCTCGCTGACCGCGCTTTTGTGCGGCATGCTGAACGCTACGGGGCGGTTCTTTGCCACCGCCGCCGTGCCGATCCTGATGAATCTGATCTTCATCATCGCCATGGTGATCGCCGATTTTGCGGGCTGGCCGATGGGAATGACGCTGGCCTGGACCGTGCCGCTGACGGGCGTGGCGCAGCTCTGGTTCACCTGGATCGCCGTGCGGCGGGCGGGCTATCACATGAAGTTCCGCCGTCCGCGCCTGACACCCGAGCTGAAGCGGCTGGCGATCATTGCCGGGCCTGCGGTCCTCTCGGGCGGGGTGGTACAGATCAACCTGATCGTCGGGCGGCAGGTGGCCTCGTTCACCGAGGGCGCGGTGGCCTGGCTGACCTATGCCGACCGCCTCTATCAGCTGCCCCTGGGCGTCGTGGGGATCGCGATTGGTGTTGTCCTGCTGCCCGATCTCTCGCGCCGCTTGCGGGCGGGGGATGTGGCGGGGGGCCGCGCGAGTTTCAACCGTGGTCTGGAATTTGCACTGGCACTGACGCTGCCCGCCGCCGTGGCGCTGGTGGTGATCGCTTTGCCCTTGGTGCAGGTGCTGTTCCAGCGCGGCGCCTTCGACGCGACTGACAGTGTGAACACCGCCTGGGCGCTGGCCGCCTATGGCATCGGTCTGCCCGCCTTCGTGCTGCATAAGGTGTTGCAGCCGCTTTATTACGCGCGGGAAGACAGCCGCAGCCCCTTCTATTTCGCCCTGGCCTCGATGGTGGTGAATGTCGTCTTCGCCCTGGGGCTTTTACCCTTTGCGGGCTATCTGGCGGCGGCGCTGGCCACCACCATCTCGGCCTGGGTGATGGTGGGGCAGCTGGCCTGGGGGGCGCGGGGCATGGGGGAAGCCGTCTCGCTGGACGACCGGTTCCGCAAGCGGATCTGGCGGATCCTGCTGGCCTCGGCGGGCATGGGCCTTGTGCTCTGGCTGGCGCAGGGGCAGCTGACGGCGATGCTGGCGCAGCATGGCGCGCGCTATCTGGCGCTCTCGATCCTCGTCGGGCTGGGCATGGTCAGCTATTTCGGACTGGGGGCGGTGTTTGGCGCCTTTGGCCTGGGCGATTTCAAATCCGCGATGAAGCGCAGCTAAAGCAAAGGGCCCCGACCGGGGCCCTTCTTCTTTGGGATGGCACCACCGGCTTCAGCGGCGGCGCAGCACCGCCAGCAGGCGCGGCCAGCTGCCCGGTCCGACCACGAAGGACATCCCAAAGCCGGTGGCAAAGCCGGCCAGTTCCGCAACCCAATTCCAGTTATTGCCAAAGATCGCCGCATAGAGCAGCTGGATCCCGAGCAAGAACCCGATCAGCGTGAAGGCGCGGGCGCGGTTGTCATTGCTGGCCCCGAGCCGCATGAACAGGATCCAGCTGAAGGCACCGATCAGCCCATAAACGGCCGGGTACCCCCCGATCAGCGGCATCCGCGTCACCGGCAGCGCGGTATAGACGCAAGCGCCCACCAGCGCCGCGCCAAAGAAAATGGCCAGCACCGCAGCCGGGCGGAACAATTCGCCCACCATCTTGCCCAGCGCCAGAATGAACACCAGCACCATCACCGCATGGGTAAAGCTGCCATGCACGAAGGGATAGGTGACCAGCCGCGCCACTTCCATCGGCGGAAACTGATGCGCTTCGACCATCAACCGCAGGATGTCGGGCGAGAAGGAGAAGCGCTGCAAGGCATCGAGCCGCCAGCCAATGGCAGCATCGCCGCCCGCGAGCCCCAGCTTGCCGAGCCCGATCACCACCTCGAGTGCGACAATCGGCAGCGCCAGCAGCCAGACCACCCCCGGCAGCGGGTTGACCGGAGAGGTGTCGTAACCGTCGCGCATATCTATCGCCTTTCTGCCCCCTCGGGGGTCGTTTCTCTGCCCCGCCGGACCACCCGGTCCGCAGGGCCGTTGCGGGGGCACCCTTGTTGACTGCGCCCCCGCCCCCAGCGATAAGCGAGACCACGCCACATTTCCAGTCCGCAGAGGGGCCAAAACCCCCTCGCGGTCCCCCAGACGGAGCCTCAGATGACCACCGACGCCCCCCAAGCCACCCCGACGCCGAATGCGGCTTTCAAACCGCGGATCTTTTCGGGCATCCAGCCCTCGGGCGGGCTGACCCTTGGCAATTACCTCGGCGCGCTCAAGCGGTTCGCGCAAAAGCAGGATGAGGGCATCGAGACGATCTACTGTCTGGTCGATCTGCATGCGATCACCGTCTGGCAGGACCCCGAGAAGCTGCGTCAGCAAACGCGCGAAGCGGCGGCGGGTTTCATCGCCTCGGGCGTTGATCCGGCGCGTTCGATCCTGTTCAACCAGAGCCAGGTGGGGGCGCATGCGGAACTGGGGTGGCTCTTCAACTGCGTGGCGCGGCTGGGCTGGATGAACCGGATGACCCAGTTCAAGGACAAGGCCGGCAAGAATGCCGAAAAGATGAGCCTCGGGCTTTATGCCTATCCCTCGCTGATGGCGGCGGACATCCTGCTCTATCACGCGACGATGGTGCCGGTGGGCGAGGATCAAAAGCAGCATGTCGAGCTGACGCGCGACATTGCGGCCAAGTTCAACCATGACTTCAAGACCGATTTCTTCCCGACACCCGAGCCCTTGATCGAGGGGGCGGCGACGCGGGTGATGAGCCTGCGCGATGGCACCAAGAAAATGTCGAAATCGGATCCGTCGGATGCGAGCCGGATCAACCTGACCGATGACGCCGACATGATTGCGAAAAAGATCCGCAAGGCGACCTCGGATGCCGAGCCCTTGCCGGAAAGCGTGGAGGGGCTGGAAGGCCGGGCCGAGGCGCGCAATCTGGTGAACATCTATGCGGCGCTGGCGGATATGAGCCCGGCGGCGGTGGTGGCGGAATATGCAGGGGCCGGGTTTGGCACCTTCAAACCGGCGCTGGCGGATCTGGCGGTGGCGAAACTGTCGCCGATCTCGAGCGAGATGACGCGGTTGATGGCGGATCCGGCGGAGATTGACCGGGTGCTCGGCAAGGGCGCGGAGCAGGCGGCGGCGATCGCGCGGCCGATCCTCGAGAAGACCTATGAGATCATGGGGATGATCCGTTCGCGCTGAGACCGCTTTACGGGTGATGAGGGCGGAGTGGGGGCGCTGCCCCCACTCCCCCGAGGTATTTTCGCCAAGAAGAACGGACAGGGGCTGTCGGGGCGGGGCGCCGGGTTTCCGCCCTCAACCGAACTGGGCGACCTTGGCTTCGGCGCGGGGGTAATAGGCGGCCATGCTCAGGCCGCGGACGGCGTTGAGCACCATCAATGCGGCCCAGAGGCCGTGGTTGCCCCAGAGCGGCGGCAGGATCAGCAGCGCCACGGCATAGATGGCCACCGAGAAGAGCATGGCGTTGCGCATTTCCCGGGTCATCGTGGCGCCGATGAAGATGCCGTCCAGCGTCCAGCTGGCCACGCCGATCAGCGGCGCGACCACCAGCCAGGGCAGATAGAGGCGCGCTTCGGTGCGGATCTCGGGGGAGGTGGTCATCAGATCAATGATCGCGGGGCCGCCGAGCGCGAAGAGGAGGGCCAGAAGGACGGCGCCAAGCAGGCTCCATTCCGCGGCGACCCGGGCGGCATGCCGCAGATTGGCGCGGTTGCGCGCGCCCACCGCCTGGCCCACCAGCGCCTCGGCCGCAAAGGCAAAGCCGTCGAGCGCGCAGGCGGTGATTTCCAGGAATTGCAGCAGGACCTGATTGGCCGCCAGCCGCAGGTCACCCTGCGCGGCACCGAGGAAGAGGAAGGTGGTGAAGGAAAACTGCAGCACCACCGAGCGGATCATGATGTCGGCATTCACCCGCGCCATGCGGATGAGGGCCGCGCGGTTCATCAGCCGCGTGCGGTCGCGCCAATGCCCGCCTTGGAAGGCGCCGCGCGCCAGCCAGAGTGCCAGCGCCAGCCCGGTTGTTTCGGCGATCAGCGTGGCGCTGGCCACCCCGGCGACGCCCCAGCCCCAGCCGATCACGAAGAGAAGGTCGAGCAGCACGTTGACGCTGTTCATCCACAGTTGCAGCAGCAGAACGCCGCGCGTCCGCTCGACCGCGATCAGCCAGCCGGTCAGCGCATAAAGCCCAATGGTGGCCGGTGCGCCCCAGATGCGGATCGAGAGATAGGTCTGCGCCAGCGCCTCGACCTCGGCCGAGGCGGGGGCAATGCGGAAGGCCAGCTGAAAGAGCGGCCATTGCAGGCAGATCAGCGCGAGGCCTGCGGCAAACGCCACCAGAAGCGCGCGCATCA
Source organism: Phaeovulum sp. W22_SRMD_FR3 (assembly GCF_052113705.1). Classification (NCBI taxonomy): domain Bacteria; kingdom Pseudomonadati; phylum Pseudomonadota; class Alphaproteobacteria; order Rhodobacterales; family Paracoccaceae; genus Phaeovulum; species Phaeovulum sp. W22_SRMD_FR3. The sequence goes on from NZ_JBGQOG010000001.1 coordinate 343,003, forward strand.
GATGCGCCGCCACTTCCGGGTGATCGCCCGCGCCGCGCGCCTGCGCCACGAAGCCCGAAGTGCCCATGCGCAGAAAGCTGAAGATCCAGTAGATCGAGGTCAGTACCACCGCCCCGACGCCCACCGCACCGATGGGCGCGGCCAGCCCCATCTGTCCGACGACACCGGTATCCACCGCGCCCAGAATGGGCACCGTGGCATTCGAGAGCACGATCGGCAGCGCGATATGCAGGACCCGGCGGCGGCTGATGTCAGACATTCCCGCGGCCTCCGGCCCCGGCGTCGAGGGGCTCACTCTCGCCCGGCTCCGGCATCAGGAAATGCCCCGTCGCCTGCGCGAAGAGGCGCGAGCGGTTGTCCTGCCAGGCCTCGACATGCACCGAGGCATAGCGCCGCCCGGAACGGTTGACCCGCGCGCGGGCATAGGCGTCGCGCGGCAAGCCCGAGCGCAGGTAATCCACGGTGAAGTCGATGGTCTTGGGCAGACGCGGCAGCGGCACCTCGCCCGAAAGATCGACCCGGCCCGCCTCCATATCCTCCCAGAAGGTGAACCAGCTCAGCTCGATGATCGCCGTCACCTCAAGAAAGGCTGCGGTGACCCCGCCGTGGATCGCGGGCAGGGTCGGGTTGCCGATCAGCTGCGGGGCAAAAGGCAGGATCGCCGTCAGCTCATCGCCCCGGCGGTCGAATTGCATGCCGAGGAACTGGATATAGGGGACGCCCTCGGTCAGGCTGCGCAGGGCGGCATCGCGCCGCTGTTTGATGATCTGCACCGGCTCGGGCGTGCGGCGCAGGGGTGGCTTTTGCTCCGGCGGCAGGCTCATGCGGCACCTGCGGGGGCTGCGGGCTTTCGGACGGGCGGGCGCTCCAGAGTAAACGCGCCGGTGGCGCAGGCCACGGGGCGGCTTTGGTCGAGATCATAGGCCGTGGCGCGGACGAAGGCGACCGAGCGGGTGACGTGGTAGCAGGTGGCGCGGGTGGTGATCGGCTGCCCCGGTGTGGCACCACGCATGTAATCAATGCGCAGGTCAATGGTCGCGGTGGCGAGGGGGCCCGAGGGATGGCTCATCGCTGCCGCGCCACAGCAGGTGTCCATCAGCACCGAGACCGCGCCGCCATGGATCACACCGCTGCGCGGGTCGCCCACCAACCGCGCGTCATAGGGCATGGAAATCACCGCTTCACCGCCGCCGATGCTGTCCAGCCGCATGCCCAGCGCCTGCGCATGGGGGATCGCCTCAATGAATTGCCGGGCGATGCGGGTCATCTCTTCGGCGGTGGGCAGATCGGCAGGCGGGGACGATTCCATCGGGCGCTCCGGAAACTGGTTTTGCCCGACTATCCGCGCCCTGCCCGTCCCCCGCAAGAGCGGTCCGGGCGTAAAGGCGCGCGCCCGGCCGTGCAGGGGCCGCAACGTCATCTTCCGCAGCAGGTCGTTGAGATCGCAGTCACAACGCGCTAGCCTGCCCGGGCGGGAGGACGCGATGACCGAACACTTGCTGAGTTTCAAAGAGATGTGCGCCAAATTCGAGGTCACCCCCCGAACGCTGCGCTATTATGAATATATCGAACTGCTCAAGCCGCAGAAGGAAGGCCGCGCCCGCCATTATGGCCCGCGTGATCTGGCGCGGATGACGCTGATTCTGCGCGGCCGCCGTTTTGGCTTCAGCCTGGAGGAGATCCGCCGCTGGCTGCTCCTCTACGATCAGAAGGGCACGCGTGAGCAATATCAGATCTGGGTGGAAATGGCCGACCGGCAGCTGGCGGCCCTGACCGAGCAGCAGCGCGAGCTGGAGGCGACCATCGCCGATTTGCGACAATTGCGCGAAGAGACCGCCCGCGCGCTCTGAGCGTCCACGACACCGCACACCGTGCAAAACCCCGCCGCGGCGCGGGTTTCTCTGCGTTTTTGCACGGTGGCCTGTGCCCTGCCTGCCTTGCCGTTGCCGATGCGTGGTTTACTTTAACGTCATCCATTCCTGACATAACGTCATCATCCGCTATGACGCGACGTCAGAGTTACGCGAACGTCAACAGAGCCCTACCTTGGTCCGCAAGATGATCTGCGGCAGGGGCACGGGCTACCGGCACCTGAAAGGCAGAGAAGCATGAGTGATGATGATGTGATGACGATCCGCGAAATGTGCGATGCATATGACGTGACGCCGCGCACGCTTCGCTTTTACGAATCGAAGGAGCTGTTGTTCCCGATCCGTCAGGGACAAAAGCGGCTGTTCACCCGGCGCGACCGGGGCCGTCTGAAGCTGATCCTGCGCGGCAAGCGCTTTGGCTTCAGCCTCGAGGACATCCGCCAGCTTCTGGGAATGTATGCGATGGGCGATCAGCAACGCTCGCAACTGGAGAAGACGCTTGAACTGGCCCGCGCACGGCTGGCCGAGATGGAGCGCCAGCGCGACGAGCTGACCCAGACCATCGCCGAACTGGGTGAACAGATTGCCTGGGGCGACGGGGAATTGGAGCGGATGCGGGGCAAGCCCGCCGCCTGATCCCCGCCCGCCCGCCGGAACGCATGAGGGAGAGAGACATGCCGAGCTATACCGCCCCCACCAAAGACATGCAGTTCGTGCTGCATGAGGTGCTGAAAGTGACCGAAACCGGGGTGCCCGGCTATGAGGATCTGGAGGCGGATTTCACCGAAGCCGTGCTGGAAGCGGCAGGCAAGGTGGCTTCGGAAGTCCTGGCGCCGCTCAATGCTTCCGGCGATCAGGAAGGTTGCCATCTGGAAAACGGCGTCGTGCGCACGCCCAAGGGTTTCAAGGCGGCGTTCGAGGCGATGAAAGACGGCGGCTGGACCGCGCTGGATTGTGACCCCGAATACGGCGGTCAGGGCATGCCCTATCTCTTGGGCTGCGCGGTGGGCGAGATTTTCGTCTCGGCCAATATGGCGTTCAACATGTATCAGGGCCTAACGCATGGCGCCTATTCGGCGATCCATGTGCATGGCACGCCCGAACAAAAAGCCACCTATCTGCCGAAAATGGTCTCTTGTGACTGGACCGGCACGATGAACCTGACCGAACCGCATTGCGGCACCGATCTGGGGCTGATGCGCACCAAGGCCGAACCGCAGGACGATGGCAGCTACCGCATCACCGGCCAAAAGATCTTCATCTCGGCGGGCGAGCATGATCTGGCCGAAAACATCATCCATCTGGTGCTGGCCAAGGCCCCGGGCGGCGGCGAGGGGACCAAGGGCGTCTCGCTCTTCATCGTGCCGAAGTTTCTGGTCAACGAAGATGGCTCTCTGGGCGACCGCAACGGCGTGGCGGTGGGCTCGATCGAAGAAAAGATGGGCATTCATGGCAATGCCACCTGCGTGATGAATTATGACGGCGCCAAAGGCTGGCTGCTCGGCGATCTGCACAAGGGCATGCGGGCGATGTTCACCATGATGAACGAGGCGCGTCTGGGCGTTGGCCTGCAGGGCTATGCGGTGGCCGAGGCCGCCTATCAAAACGCCGTCACCTATGCCAAGGACCGGCTGCAGGGCCGGGCGGTGACCGGTGTGGAAAATCCCTCGGGCCCCGCCGATCCGCTAATCGTGCACCCCGACATCCGCCGCAACCTGATGGATCAAAAGAGCTTTCTGGAAGGCGCGCGGGCCTTCACCTTCTGGGGCGCGCATCTGATTGACCGCGGCCACCGGGCAGAAGATGCCGATGCCGAAGGGCTGATCTCGCTGATGACGCCGGTGATCAAAGGGTTCCTCACCGACAAGGGCTTTGAGACGGCGGTGAATGCGCAGCAGGTTTACGGCGGCCATGGCTATATCGAGGAATGGGGCATGTCGCAGTTCGTGCGCGATGCCCGGATCGCGATGATCTATGAGGGCGCCAATGGCGTGCAGGCACTGGATCTGGTCGGGCGCAAGCTGGCGGCGGATGGCGGCAAGCATGTGATGGCCTTCTTTGAAATGGTAAAGGCCTTTTGCAAGGAAAACGCCGAGGTCGAGGGCATGGAGCCCTTTGTCGGGCCGCTGAAAGCCGCCTCCAAGGATCTGCAGGCGGCGGGCATGTTCTTCATGCAGAACGGCATGAAGAACCCGAATGCCGCGCTGGCCGGGTCCTATGATTTCATGCATCTTTTCGGCCATGTCTGTCTGGGCCTGATGTGGGGCCGGATGGCGAAAGCCGCACTGGAGGCGCTGGCCGCAGGTGCCGCGGATCCAGCGTTTTACGAGACGAAACTGGCCACCGGGCGCTATTACATGGCGCGGCAATTGCCGATGACCGCAACGCATCTGGCACGGATCAATTCGGGCGCCGATCCGGTGATGGCACTGGCCGCCGAAGCGTTCTAAGCTACCCCCGACACCGGTGCCGCCGCCCCTTGGCGGTGCCGGAACGGAGGAGCCATGATGACCGAAGATCGCTGGCAGGATTTTCCTGAGGCGCAGGGTGGCTGCCAATGCGGCGCCCTGCGCTTTCACATTTCGGCGGGGCCCGCCCGCGCCACACTCTGCCATTGCCGCATGTGCCAGCGCGCCAGCGGCAATGCCTTTGCCCCCCTTTATGAAGTGCCCGACGGTCGCATCAGCTGGAGCGGGCAGCCGAAGGAATGGGCCAGCTCTAACCTCGCCACCCGCGGCTTTTGCGACATCTGCGGCACGCCGCTTTACTATCGCAGTCAGGGCACGACCGAGATCATGGCGGGCACATTGACCCCGGATTTCCCCTACCGCCCACATGACAATTGCGGGGTGGAATCGCGCAAAGACTGGCTGGCCACGCTGCACAGCCTGCCCGACCGCCCGACCAGCCCCGATCTGCTGGCCGGGGTGGTTTCCTATCAAATGGCCGAGGGGATCTGATGCCGAAACGCTTGAAACTGACCCGCCGTTTTCCGGTGGCGCTGACCAATGACGCCTACCGCCGCCTCAACCGTTTTGCCGATGAGGCGGGGATCACCCCGGATGAGGCGCTGACCTTTTTGTTCGAGCATTTCAACTCGGTCACCCATGCCGAGAACCTGATTGCCCGGCTGCGGCTGTTCAAGGCCGAGCTGGACGACCGCAAGGCCTGACCACCGCCCGGGCAGCCCGGCGACGCGAAGTCACCCCGGTGGTGACGTTGCGGCGCGGGGCGGCCAAGGGCCTTACGCGCAGGTCAATTCGTGCCAATATACACCCTGAGGACGGGGTGCCGAAACCCCCGGGGAGAATGCGATGACGGCGAAACTCTATTGCTTTGGTGAAAGCGGCAATGCCTATAAAGCGGCGCTGACCATGGCGCTGACGGGCTATGACTGGACCCCGGTCTATGTCGATTTCTTCAACGGCGGCGCCCGCACGCCCGAGTTTCTGGCGATCAACGAAATGGGCGAAGCGCCGGTTTTCGTTGAGGGCGATCTGACGCTGACGCAATCCTGCGTCATTCAGCTGCATGTGGCGGAAAAGACCGGCAAGCTGCTGCAGGGCGACCGCAATGAGATTATGCGCTGGCTGTTCTGGGATGCGCAAAAAGGCTCCGGTCAGCAGGGCGTGTTGCGGTTTCTCAAGAATTTCCTGCCCGAGGACAAGCGCCCGGAACAGGCGATCGGCTTTGTCTCGGCCCGGGTCACCACCGCGCTCGGCGTGTTGGAGCGGCACCTCGCGGGGCGCGACTGGATGGTGGGCGATGGCGTGACCCTCGCCGATACCGCCTGCTGCGGCTATCTTTACTACCCCGAGCCCTTCGGGTTCGAGCGTGACAAATTCCCGAATATTTCCAACTGGCTGGACCGGATCAGCGCCCTGCCCGGCTGGAAACATCCCTATGAAATGATGCCCGGCAGCCCGGCTGACCGCGGGCTTTGAGCGCCCGCCCCGCCGCTGCTGGTAATGCCTGAGGAGGACATGATGACCGAAGCCTATATCTACGACGCTGCCCGCACCCCGCGCGGCAAGGGCCGCGCCGATGGCAGCCTGCATGAGGTGACTTCGGTCGCGCTCTCGGCCCGGCTGATGAATGCGATGAAGGCCCGCAACGGGCTGGAAGGGCATGCGGTTGAGGATGTGATCTGGGGCAACGTGACCCAGGTGGGCGAACAGGGCGGCTGCCTTGCGCGCTCGGCGGTGCTCCTCTCGGATCTGGATGAGCGCATTCCCGGGCTGGCGATCAACCGCTTTTGCGCCAGCGGCATGGAGGCGGTGAACCTCGCCGCCAACCAGATCAAGGGCGGCGCGGGCATGGCCTATCTGGCGGGCGGGGTCGAGATGATGGGCCGCGTGGCGATGGGCTCGGACGGCGCGGCGATTGCCGTCGACCCCAGCCTCGCGATGAAAACCTATTTCGTGCCGCAGGGGATTTCGGCGGATATTATCGCGACGGAATATGGCTTTACCCGCGAAATGGCCGATGCTTTGGCGGTGGAAAGCCAGCGCCGGGCAACGCAGGCCTGGGCCGAGGGGCGTTTTGCCAAATCAGTGGTGCCGGTCGTGGACCAGAACGGCGCCACCATCCTCGCGCGTGACGAATTCATCCGCCCCGAGACCACGGCGGAGACGCTGGCGGCGCTGAAGCCCAGCTTCAAGGAAATGGGCGAGGTGATGCCCGGTTTCGACAAGGTGGCGATGCTGAAATACCCGCATCTGGCGGCAATCAACCACATCCACCACGCGGGCAACTCTTCGGGCATCGTCGATGGGGCGGCGGCCGTGCTGGTCGGCAACAAGGAATTTGGCGAGAAATACGGGCTGAAACCCCGCGCCCGCATCCGCGCCACCGCGAAAATCGGCACCGATCCCACCATCATGCTGACCGGCCCGGTGCCGGTCACCGAAAAGATCCTGCGCGACAGCGGCATGTCGATCTCGGACATCGACCTGTTCGAGGTGAACGAGGCCTTTGCCTCGGTCGTGCTGCGCTTCATGCAGGCGTTTGACGTCGATGCATCCAAGGTCAACGTCAACGGCGGCTCGATTGCGATGGGTCACCCGTTGGGGGCCACCGGCGCGATCATCATCGGCACGCTTCTGGATGAGCTGGAGCGGACCGGCAAAGGCACCGGCCTTGCCACGCTCTGCATCGCCTCCGGCATGGGGGCGGCGACCATCATTGAACGGTTGTGAAGGGGGAGGCGATGCCAAAACTTGACCTGAGCCAGATCGCCCCGCAGGCGGGCAGCACCTATCCCGAACCCTTCGCCAGTCAGATGGAAGGGCGCAGTTACCTGCGGCTGGGACAGGCGGCAGGCCTGACGCAGTTCGGCGCCAATATTGTCATTTTGCAACCGGGAGCGATGTCTTCGCAGCGCCATTGGCATCTGAAAGAGGACGAATTCGTCATCATGCTGTCGGGCGAATGCGTGATGGTGCTGGACGCAGGCGAGACGGTGATGCGCCCCGGCGATGCGGCGGCCTTTCCGGCGGGGCTGGCCGATGGCCATCATTTCATCAACCGCAGCAGTGAAGAGGCGCGGTTTTTGGTGGTGGGCAGCAAAAGCCCGGAGGAAGTTTGCACCTATTCCGACGTCGATCTGCATCTGACCGTCGCGGGCGGTGGCTACCAATACAGCCACAAAGACGGCACCCCCTATCCGAAAAAGGGCAGCTGATGCCGAAGATCACCCCCGTCTTTCAACACGAGGCTGACTCGCAGCATCCGATCTTGGGCGGTGGCTGCGGCCCCTATAACTATGCGATCCTCGGGGAAGCGGGCGGCCTGACGCAATTTGGCGCGCATCTGGAAATTCTGCCACCCGGTTCGCGTTCCAGCTTTCGCCATTGGCACGAGACCGAGGATGAGATGGTCTATCTCCTCTCGGGTGAGGTCGTGCTGATTGAGGAGACGGGCGAAGCGATTTTGCGCCCCGGCGATACCGCCTGTTGGCCCGCCGGACAGCCGAACGGGCATTGCCTGGAAAACCGCTCCGGTGCGCCCGCCACCTATCTGACTCTCGGCACACGCTTGCCGGAGGACATCATTCATTACGCCGATCACGATCTGATCACCCATAAGGACGGCGCCGCCCGGGTCTATACCCGCCGCGACGGCACGCCCTATCCGCAGGGAGGAAACCATGACTGACTTTACCTATGCCGTTGACGCCGAAGGCGTGGCCACGATCACCTGGGATCTGCCCGGCAAATCCATGAACGTCCTCTCGCTCGAGGGGCTCGCCGAGCTGGACGGTTTCGTGCAGCAGGCGCTGACCGATGCGGCGGTGAAAGGCGTGATCATCACCTCGGGCAAAAAGGATTTTGCCGGTGGGATGGATCTGAACATCATCGCTAAAATGAAGGACAGTGCCGGCGATGAACCCGCCCGTGGCCTGTTTGTAGGCGTGATGAAGATGCACGGCGTGCTGCGCCGGATCGAGCGGGCGGGGATGGACCCGAAAACCCTGAAAGGCGGCAAACCGATTGTGGCGGCGCTGCCGGGCACCGCGCTGGGGATCGGGCTGGAACTGCCGCTCGCCTGCCACCGGATCATTGCCGCTGACAATCCCAAGGCCAAGATCGGCCTGCCGGAGATTATGGTCGGCATTTTCCCCGGCGCAGGCGGCACCACCCGGATCAGCCGCAAGCTCGGCGCGATGATGGCGGCACCGATCCTGCTGGAGGGCAAACTCTCGGACCCAAAAGCCGCAAAAGCGATGGGCATCATTGACGAGGTGGTGGCGTCGGAGGATCTGTTGTCCGCCGCCAAGGCTTGGGTGCTGGCGGCGAAAGACGCCGATCTGGTGAAGCCTTGGGATGCCAAGGGCTATAAAATGCCCGGTGGTGCCCCCTATCACCCGGCAGGCTTCATGACCTTTGTCGGCGCGAGTGCCATGGTGCATGGCAAGACGATGGGGGTCTATCCGGCGGCCAAGGCGCTGCTCAGTGCGGTATACGAAGGCGCTTTGGTGCCCTTTGATCAGGCGCTGAAGATCGAGGCGCGCTGGTTCACCAATGTGCTGATGAACCCCTCCTCCTCGGCGATGATCCGCAGCCTTTTCATCAACAAAGAGGCGCTGGAGAAAGGCGCGAACCGCCCCGCCGTGCCGGATCAATCGGTGAAAAAGGTGGGGATTCTCGGCGCAGGCATGATGGGCGCGGGCATTGCCTATGTCTCGGCCAATGCAGGCATCGAGGTGGTGCTGATCGACGCCGCGCAAGAGGCCGCCGACCGCGGCAAGGCACATTCCGAAAGCATTCTCGACAAGGGCATCGCCCGGCGCAAAGTGACGGCCGAGAAAAAGGCCGAAGTGCTGGCCCGGATCACCGCCACCACCGATTACGCGGCACTGGCGGGTTGCGATCTGATCGTTGAGGCAGTGTTTGAGGATCCGGGCGTCAAGGCGGGCGTCACCGCCAAAGCCGAAGCCGTTATCCCCGACACAGCGATTTTCGCCACCAATACCTCGACCCTGCCGATCTCGGATCTGGCCAAGGCCTCGGCCCGGCCCGCGCAATATATCGGCATCCATTTCTTCTCGCCGGTCGACAAGATGAGCCTGGTCGAGATTATCCGCGGCCGCGAGACGGGCGATGTGGCGGTGGCCAAGGCGCTGGATTTCGTGCGCCAGATCCGCAAGACGCCGATTGTGGTGAATGATGCGCGCTTCTTCTACGCCAACCGCTGCATCATCCCCTATATCAACGAAGGCATCCGCATGGTTGCCGAGGGGGTGAACCCCACGCTGGTGGAAAATGCCGCAAAACTGGTGGGCATGCCGCTCGGGCCGCTGCAACTGGTCGATGAAACCTCCATCGACCTTGGGGTGAAGATCGCCAAGGCGACCAAGGCCGCGATGGGCGATGCCTATCCCGATGGCGCGGTGGATGAGGTGCTGTTCTGGATGGCGGATCAGGGCCGGATGGGTAAAAAGGCCAATGCTGGTTTCTATGCCTATGACGACGCGGGCAAACGTCAGGGCCTTTGGGAGGGGCTTGCCGCGCACTACCCCGAAGCCGAAGCACAGCCCGAGCTGACCACCGTGCAGCACCGCCTCCTCATGGCGCAGGTGCTGGAGGCGGTGCGGGCGCTGGAAGAGGGCGTGCTGACCGACATCCGCGAAGGCGATGTCGGTGCGATCCTCGGCTGGGGCTTTGCGCCCTGGTCGGGCGGCCCGTTCTCCTGGCTCGACATCATCGGCGCGCCGCGCGCCGTGGCGATCTGTGAGGCGCTGACGGCGGAATTCGGCCCCCGCTTCACCACGCCCACCCTGCTGCGCGATCTGGCGGCAACGGGCGAGAGCTTTTACGGGCGCTTTGGCACCCCGGCGGCGAAAGCGGCATGAAAAAGGGGGCCGCATAGGCCCCCGGTTTCGCGAAAATCTCAGGGGTGCTGCCTCAGGCGGCGCCCCATTCTTCCTCAAGCCCCTCGACCAGACGCCGCGCAATATCCAGTGGCATCATGCGGTAGAGCGGTTCTTCCACGCCGATCATCAGCAGGCGCGTGACATCATCCGCGCCCGCAACCGGGCAGTGGATCATGCCGGTCCCATTGGCATAGACCAGCTCTTCACCTTCAAATTCAAGGCGGTAGACGTCCAGACGCTGATGCGGTGTCACGCGCTCGATCCCGCGGAAGCCTTCCAGCGCCGCGGCAGGGATCAGCGCGAACGGATCGTCAAAGATCGCATCGGCCAGATCGCTTTCGACCAGCACGCCCTGATCGGGCAGCAAGAGCAGCGTTTGCGAATTGCCCAAGGCCCCCTGCGGCACCGCCAGCGGCATCGCACCCAGCGGGCAGCTGCCCGACCCGGTCCAGAGCGGCAGACGGCGGATGCCCTTCAGCGGCTGCGGGCCATGGTCAAAGGTGGTGACCAGATCGCCCAGTTTCAGCGTCTCGACCGCATGCCACTCCTCGCCGACGGCGACCAAAGTCCCGGCCAGAATGCCTTCGCTTTCGCCCGATTTGGGCGCGGGTTCTGCCAGAAGACCCGCGCGGCTGCGCCAGTCGCCTTCAATCTGCAGGGACTGCGCCCAAAGTTTTGCCGTCGAAAAACCGAGCATTTTCAACTCCTTTGCCGATCGAGATTTTCCCGATTCCGTGTTGGTTCGGCCAATTTCCGCGCATCAAGAGGTCATTCCGCGGCGAGAATGTGGCGAAAACGTGGCATTGCGGCCAAAGCAGAAACAATATGACAGAGTTTGGCCTCAAAGCCCCCAAGCCCCCCCGAATCTCGCCCCAAAACTGTGCGGGATTCGTGCAGCCTGGTTAACGGGCGAGTGGCGACCTATCCAAAAATATAGGCGAAGCGCCCGATGTCCTCGGCGCACAGCCCGGCCAGATGTGCAGCATCGGCATCGGTGTAAAAGTGGCGGTAATCGCGGGGCCGTCGGCTCGTATTCGCGCGGGGCAAGGGGGCGAGGGCAAAACCCAGATGCGCTTCGAGCGGGGCCACATCCGCCTCAAAATGCTCCAGCCGGATGAAAAGGCTGCAGTGTTCGCGGCCATCGGCGCTGCGCAGATAGCTGCCATAGGGGTGCCCGGCCAGCGCGGTCACCAAGCGGGGATGGTGGATGAAATCGGAGAAGTTCAAGGTCTTGGCCAGTGTCACCTGCGGATGCTCAAAGCGCTGTTCGCGCAGCCAGTGATAGAGGCTGACCGCCCGGTCCCAAGGGTTGCGCACCAGCGTGAAGATGAACAGATCGCGCAGATCCTCGGGCGTCACCAGCCCCGCTGCCTCGCGCAGGCCAGAGTGTTTCCACAGCCGCCCCGCCGTCTCGACGCCCTTCAACCGGCCCCGCCGTGCCCGCGCCTTGGGGGTGTCGCCCACCATGATGTCATCGGCCCGCGCCCGCGCCTCCAGCGCCAACGCCAGGGCGGTGCCGCCGGTTTTGGGAATATGCACAAAGAGATAGCGGCGGCCGCGCGACAGGATCATGCCGCAGATTAGCGCCGTCTGAGCGCGATCAGCAAGCCCGCGAGCACGATGAGCCCCATCCCCATCGCCTGATAGGGCCCCGGCACTTCGGACCAGATCATCCACCCCCAGAAGGCGGCGGCCGGCATCACCACATATTCAAAGACCGCCACCCGGCTGGCTTCGGCCATCTGATAGGCGCGCACCATCAAGCCAACGCCGATCAGCGATCCCAGCGCCTGCACAAAGACCCAGAAGCTGGCGGTGGCGCCGGGCCAGACCGGACCGCGCATCACGAATCCCGCCGCCCCCTCCGGCACCGCCACCGGAAACAGCGTCAGGATCGCCATGCCGATCAGCCCAAAGACGCCAAGCGCCGCGAAAAACGCGGCCGTCAAGGTGACAGCACTTTCGCCCGCACACCATTCCCGCGTGGCAATATTGCCCAAAGCGTAAAAGAACCCCGCCGCCACCGGCACCAGACTCGCCAATCCGATCGGTGCCCCGGTCCCCGGCTTCAGCACCAGCAAGATGCCGGCAAACCCTAGGGCCACCGCGATGATCCGCACCGGCCCGATCGCATGACCATAGACGAGGCGCGAGATCAGCAGCACGAAAATCGGCGCGGTATACAGCCCCGCCGCCACCTGCGCGACCGGCAAAAACGCCAACGCCCCGAAGTAGATGAGCATCCCCGTGCCATGCACGAGGCTCCGCGCCGCCACCCGTTTCCAGGCGCGCGGCGTCACATCCAGCCGCAACAGCGGCACCGCCACCATCAGGATCAGCGCCACCATCACGCTGCGCATCGCGTGAAACTGCCACAGCCCCATTTCGGCGGCGATGACGCGCACGTAATTATCTGTAAAGCCGATGATCAGCGCATAGCCAGAGATGGCCGCCGCCGCCGCCAGTGTCCGATTGCCCGCCGCCTGTACCGTCATACTGTCCGTGCCCCTGCCCCCGCGCCTTTCGCCTCGGCAAAGCCCCGGGCTGGTCGCTGGCGTTTCGATCCGCCGGGCTCTTTGGCCCCGCCGCTCACAAACGCCAAGGCGCCGCCCGCGTCCCGCCCGGAAGCGACATTCCCGCGTGCCGCATGTCGGTCACGCACGCTGGTCGCGCTGATTTTCGCACGCCGCAGGCCGGACGCAGTGCATCTGCGCGATACACTGTCGGAAAATGCCCGCAAACCGCTGTTTATGCCCAAGGAATGCGCTTACCGCCCTCTCGCGCGATTGACCCCCCGCCCCCATCGTCTATCCTGTGCCAGACCTAAGAGAGAGCAGCACCCCGCGCATGACCGCGCTGTCGGAATACCAACGTCTCGAATGCTCCGGCCTTTGGCGTGACGCGCCCGAGGGCCAGCGCCGTGCGGTGATCGTCTCTTTCGGAGACGCCACTTTGGTGATCTCGGATGACCGCTCGACCCGCGCCCTTGCGCATTGGTCGCTGCCTGCGGTGACCCGCGCCAATCCGGGCAAGCGGCCCGCGCTCTACATGCCGGGCACCGAACCGGGTGAAGAGCTGGAAATCGAAGATGACACGATGATCGCGGCCATTGAAAAGGTGCATGCGATCCTGGAGGCGCGGCGGCCGCATCCCGGCCGGTTGCGCTCGGTGTTGATGGGCGGCAGCCTGGCATTGGTGCTGGGTTTGGGTGTTTTCTGGATGCCCGGGGCGCTGATCGGTCAGGCGGCCTCGGTGTCGCCCTTTGCCAAACGCGTCGAAATCGGCGAAGCGGCGCTGGCGGATCTGACCACGGTGACGGGCGCTGCCTGCCACACACCGGAAGGCGACCGCGCGCTGCGCAAGCTGAGCGACCGGCTGCTGGGCACTGGCGATATCGTGGTGGTGCCGCAGGCGCTCAAGGGGGCCGTGCGGTTGCCGGGGCGCATCATCGCCCTCGGGCGGGATATGGTGGAAGATCAGGACACACCGGAAGTGCTTGGCGGTGCCATTCTGGCGACCGGCGTTGTCGCGCAAACCCAAGACCCACTGCTGTCGGTCCTGCATCACGCGGGCGTCGGGGCGGCGTTTCAGCTGCTCACCACCGGCGATCTGCCCGCGGCCTCGCTGCGGGGCTATGGGGAATGGCTATTGACGCAGCCGCCCCTTCCCGTCGCCGAAGAGCCGCTGCTGGCCGCCTTCGCCGAGAAGGGGTTTTCGAGCGCGCCCTACGCCTATGCGCAGGATCCGACCGGCGAAAGCGTTTTGGGATTGATCGAAGCCGACCCTCTGCGCGGCGCGGCCGCGCCCGACCCGTTGCTGAGCGACGGAGAATGGGTCACGCTGCAGGCCATCTGCGACGGCTGAGGTCAGCGCTGCGGGCGTTCTGCAGGATCCGCCCAAACGGCGGATGGATGCCGGGATCACCATGATGAAAGGCCGCCCCGAAGGGCGACCTTTCTGCTCACTGCTCGATTATTCTTATGCCGTCCCTCAGGTCTCAGCGGGCGAAAGCGTCGTGAAATCCCGCAGCACGGGCATTCGACAGCGCCATCACCAAAGTCGGTGCATCTGCAAAGGGTCCAGCCAACACGACCTGCAACGCACGCCCCTTTTGCGTCAGCTGCGAGGTGGCCACCGGCAGGCCCAATGCGCGCAGACGCGCGCGGCTGGCCTCGGCATTGCCCGGCTCGGCAAAGGTGCCCACCTGCACATAGCGGGCGGCCTGCATAAGGCGCTGCGTCGGCGCGTCGCTGGGCTGCTGCGTGGCGGCCATCGCGGTTGCATATCCCACCGGGGCCACCGGCTTGGCCGCGCGGCGCTGTGCGGGCAGGTTCGATGAGCTCATCGTCACCCGGGGCGCGGCGGGGGCAACCACCTGCACCTGACGGCTGCGCAGCCGGGCCGGCACATGGTCATCCCACAGCAGCGCCATCTGGGCATTGCCCTCGGGCGTGCCCATCGCCCGCGCCGGGTTCAGGCGGTCATCCTGCCAAACGGCGCTGTATCCTGCCGGAATTGCCGGAAGTGCAGGCGCAACCCCGGCCACCATCGGCAATCCCGGCACCTGAATGGTGTTGAGGTAGCTGACCGGATCCTCGGCCTGCGGGCCACAACGGACCACGGCACGGCCGTTGCTCATCATATAGCGCTGCGCGATGGGCGAGAGGTTCGGACAGGCGGAATAGCCCCCCGGCAGCGGATCTTGCGAAATGATCGCCACCGGTGCGCCCGGCTGCGGGCTGGCCATGGTGCGGGCCCGCGCGGCGGTCGACGCGCCGGAACTGGTGGCCTGCGTGCGCGGATTGCCCGAGCGGGCGGGCACCAAAGCCACATAGGGATTGGCGCGACGTTCGGCTTCGGCGGCGGCCACCTCGGCGGAGACATAGGGCGAGACATAGCCACCCGCCCCTGCGGCTGTCGCCACCATTGGCACTTCGGGCCCCGCGAGCGGCGCGCCAGCGCCCCCCCCCACGGACAGGGTCACCGCGCTGCCAGTGCCGGAAATAACGATGTCGGAGGCCGGAGCCTCTGCGCGGGCGGCGGCAGCGGCCAGACCAATCTTCGGCGGCGTGGTCGTGAGCGCGATGGTCGGCATCGGGGCGCCGGGACGTGCGGCGCCAAACAATGGCCGGGCGGCCACTTTCGGCGTCGGCGTCGGCGCCGCAACCGGCGCGGCGGCCACCTGCGGCGGCGGGGCGACCGGCGAGGACGGGGCAACCGGCGCCGCTGCCGCGGGCCGTGCCGGCGCGGCACCCGCCGTCATCGCGATCACCGGCGCGCCTGCCGCCAGACTGGGCTTGTAGCCGCAAACATGCTCGCCACTGCGGCCAACACGGGGGACCCAGGTCACATTGCCGCCATAGCCCGCCCGGATAAAGACGCAACCGGAACTGTCAACATATTGACGTTCCTTGAAATTTGCCGAGGGCAGCTCGGCGGGTGCATTCACATCCAGCGACCGGGCATGGGCAAGCCCCGCCCCCAGCACCGCTGCCAACATTCCCGCCGTCACAACCCCGACAAACCGCATCACCGCCCCCGCATTCGCTTAGCCGAAAATGGCGCAATTGTGGCAGCAAGTAAAGGATTATTGCCCTATTTAGTACCAAACATGCGGTCGCCCGCATCCCCTAGGCCTGGAACAATATATCCATGGTCATTCAGCTTTTCATCCACAGATGCTGTGACAATCGGCACATCGGGATGCGCTTCCTGCATCCGCTTCACGCCCTCGGGCGCGGCCAGCAGGCAGAGGAACCGGATGTTCTTGGCGCCCTTTTCCTTCAGCAGATCCACCGCTGCAACCGAGGAATTGCCGGTGGCCAGCATCGGGTCGACCACGATGACCATCCGGTCCTCCAACTCGGCCGGAACCTTGCAGTAATATTGCACCGGTTGCAGCGTCTCGGGGTCTCGGTAAAGACCGACAAAGCCCACCCTCGCCGCCGGGATCAGTTCCAGAATGCCATCCATCAGCCCGTTCCCGGCCCGCAGGATCGAGATCAGCGCCAGCTTCTTGCCGTCCAGGATCGGCGCTTCCATCGGCTGAATCGGCGTTTCGATCCAACGGGTGGTCATTTCCAGACCGCGCGTCACCTCATAGGCCAGAAGCAGGCTGATTTCCCGCAAAAGCCGCCGGAAACTCGCGGTCGAGGTGTCCTTGTCCCGCATCAGGGTCAGCTTGTGCTGCACGAGGGGGTGATCGACGATTGTCAGATGTTCAGACATCCTTGTTCTCCAGCTTTTTCAAAATCTTGTCCTTGGTCGCCGCATCGCAGAAAGCCGCCTCGGCCGCCGTTCGCGCCAGCTGATTCAGCTCTTCCGTCTCCCAGCCGAAGCTGCGGTTCAGCATCTCATACTCGCGAACCATGGTGGTATGGAAGAAGGGCGGATCATCGGTCGAGACCGTCACCTTGACGCCCCGGTCGCGCAATCTGGCAATCGGATGCTGCGCCCAGGAGGGATAAAGGCCCAGCGCGACGTTCGAGCCGGGACAGACCTCGAGCACCACCCCCGCCTCGGCCAGCTCATCGACCAGCCGCAGATCCTCGATGGCACGGACACCATGGCCGATGCGCTCAACCCCAAGGTCGCGCCAGGCGGCGCGCACGCTCTCTGGCCCGCCCCATTCGCCCGCATGGGCGGTCAGCCGCAGCCCCGCCTCGCGCGCGCAATCAAAGGACCATTTGAAGTCAACGGGTTGCCCGGATTGCTCATCTCCGGCAAGGCCAAAGCCGGTGATCCAGTCGCCCGCCGTCTCAGCGGCGCAGAGCGCGGTTTCCCGCGCCTTCTCCGGGCCAAAATGCCGGATCGCCGTCACGATACCGCGCAGGGTGATGCCGAAATCTCGCTCGGCCTCCATTGCCGCCTCCTGCATCGCCTGCAGATACTCGCGCCAGGCCGAGACATCGCGACCGCCGCAAAAATCCGGCGACAGGAAGGTTTCAGCATAGATCACCCCCGCTTCTGCCGCTTCAGACAGGACCGCGCGGGTCAGCCGCGCGTAATCCTCGGGCCGGGTCAGGGTGGAGGTTGCCGCCTCATAGACCTGCAGGAAATGCCAGAAATCGCGATAGGCATAATTGCCGTTCTCATCGAATATGCCGCTGATATCCATGCGTTTTTCATGCGCCAGCTGGCGAATGAACGCCGGCGGGGCGGCCCCCTCCAGATGCAGATGCAGCTCAACCTTTTTCAACTCGATCACAAAAAGCTCCTTCCCGGGCCACGCGTCTCCAGCCCCAGATGCGCAGCGACCGAGGCCGCTACATCGACGAAAGCCACCTGCCCCACCGCTTTGGCGCCGACACCCCAGCCCAGCACCGGCACCCGCTCGCGCGTGTGATCGGTGCCCGACCAGCTGGGGTCATTGCCATGATCGGCGGTGAACAGCGCCAGATCGCCGGGTTGCAACGGCGCGAGGAAACGTCCGACGCCTGCGTCAAACCATTCCAGCGCCCTTGCATAGCCCGCGACATCGCGGCGATGGCCATAAAGGCTGTCAAACTCAACAAAGTTGGCAAAAGTCAAGGAACCGGGCTCGGCATGGTCTGCAAGCGCCATCAGATGTTCGAAAAGTGCAGCATCATCCTTGCCCTTATGCAGGGTGCCAATGCCGCGATGCGAGAAGATATCGCCGATTTTGCCCACCGCATGGGTGGGCCGCCCCGCCGCTTCTGCCCAATCGAGCAGCGTGGGCGCGGGCGGTGCAATCGCAAAATCGCGGCGGTTCGGCGTGCGGGTATAGGCCCCTGGCGCGCCGATGAAGGGGCGGGCAATGACCCGGCCAATCTTCATCGCATGCAGCATCGGCGCCACCGCGCGGCACAGATCCAAGAGCCGCTCCAGCCCGAAACTCTCTTCATGCGCCGCGATTTGCAGCACGGAATCCGCCGAGGTGTAACAGATGGGCCAGCCGCTTTCCTGATGCGCCTGCCCCAGCCGCGCGATGATCTCGGTGCCCGAGGCGTGACAATTGCCCAAAATGCCCATCGTCCCCGCCGCTGCCGCCAAAGCCGCCGAGACCTCGGGTGGAAAGCTGGGCTGACTGTCGGGGAAATACTGCCATTCCCAGGGCACCGGCACCCCGGCCAGTTCCCAATGCCCCGAGGGCGTGTCCTTGCCGCGCGACACTTCGCTCGCCGCCCCCCAAAGGCCCTGCGGCGCCGCCCCGAGCCCCGGCCCCCCCACCCCAGAGGCGAGGGTCAGCGCCGCTCCAAGCCCCAGGGCATCGAGATGCGGCAGCTGCAGCGGGCCGCTGCGGCCCTCGTCGGCCCGGCCTTCGGCGCAAAGCCGGGCGATATGGCCGAGCGTATTCGCGCCGGTATCGGGGCGCCCGTCGTTGAAAAACGTGCCCGCATCCGGCGCGCCGCCGATGCCGACGCTGTCCATCACGATCAAGAACGCCCGGCTCATCCGCCGATCCTTTCGAGGATCAGCGCCGGTTCCTCCGGCGGTTCCTCGGCGATGCGATAGGCGGCCTGCACAGCCGCCACCGCCGCCTCTGCGGCCTCGGGCGTTGCGGCATGCACGAGGGCGAAGGGCTCGCCCTCCTCCAGCTCCTCGCCAATCGCCGCCAGCCCGGAGAGGCCGACCGAGGGGTTGATGCGGTCGGCCCCGTTCAACCGCCCGCCGCCGAGACGCACAACGATATGGCCCAATGCCTCGGCGTCGATGGCCTCGATAAACCCTTCGCGCGGCGACAGAACCGGGCGGATCACCGGGGCGGAGGGCAGCCGGTCGGGGTAGCGTTCAACGAAATCCGCGGGGCCGCCGAGGGCCGCGATCATCTGGCCAAAACGCTCCGCCGCGCGGCCGGATTCCAGCGCGGCATCAATCATCGCCGCACCTGCATCGAGATCGGGCGCAAGACCCGCCAGCGCCAGAACCTCGCCGCCCAAAGCCGCGGTCACATCCCAAAGCGCCTCATTCACCGCGCCCATGGTCAGCGTCTCCATCACCTCCAGCACCTCGAGCGCATTGCCCGCCGAATGGCCCAGGGGCTGGCTCATATCGGTGATCAGCGCGCTGGTCTTGCAGCCCGCGCCATTGGCGGTATCGACCAAAGCCCGCGCCAAAGCCCGCGCTTTCGGCAGGGTTTTCATGAAGGCACCGGAGCCGACCTTGACGTCAAGCACCAGCACCTCCAGCCCCGCCGCCAGCTTTTTCGACAGGATCGAGGCGGTGATCAGATCGAGGCTTTCCACCGTGCCCGAGATGTCGCGGATGCCGTAGAGGCGGCGGTCGGCGGGGGCGAGGTCATCGGTCGCGCCGACGATGGCGCAGCCCACCTCTTGCACCACCCGGCGCAGCTTTTCGGGATCGGGCGTCGCGCGGTAGCCGGGGATGCTCTCCAGTTTGTCGAGCGTGCCACCGGTATGACCCAGCCCCCGGCCGGAAATCATCGGCACATAGGCACCGCAGGCGGCCAGCGCCGGGGCGAGCAGCAGGCTGACGCTGTCACCGATGCCCCCGGTGGAATGTTTGTCGACCACCGGCCCCGGCATGTCCCATTGCAAGACCTGCCCGCTGTCGCGCATGGCGCAGGTCAGCCCCACCCGGTCGGGCGCATTCAGCCCGTTCAGAAACACCGCCATCGCAAAGGCCCCGGCCTGCGCATCCGAAACCGCGCCCGAGGCAAGCCCGGCGGCAAACCAGCGCGAGGCCTCTGGCGACAATCCATGCCCGTCGCGCAGCGCGGCAATGACGCTGCGGGCCTCCATCAGCTGCGTTCCATATGCGAGAGGTCAAACCGCCCCGGCAGCAGATCGCCAATCGTCGTATCCATCCGCGCGCCATCGGTGGTGGCCAGCGTCACCGGCACGTCGGATTTGCCAAACTCCGCCAGTTTTTGCCGACAGCCGCCGCAGGGCGGAACCGGCGTGGGGCAATCAGCAATCACCGCCACTTCGATCAGCTCGGTCTCGCCCGCCGCCACCATCGCCGCGATGGCCCCGGCTTCGGCGCAGGTCCCCTCGGGATAGGCGACGTTTTCAACATTCACCCCGCCATAGATCACGCCGGATTTGCCGCGAATGGCGGCGCCCACCTTAAAGCGCGAATAGGGGGCATAGGCATTTTCACGCACCTGTCTGGCAGCATCGAGCAGCGACATCCGGCATCTCCCTGAAATGGTTGTTTTCGCCATCCTGCGCCGGGGCCGCGCCGGGTGCAAGCGCAGCCGCTGCGGAAAGTTCTGTGGAAAGTACTGCGCATTTCGCCATTGCCGCGTTACAGATGTCAGGCAGATGTCAGCCCGTTGCCGCAGTGCGGCGGGAAAGCCCTATTCCCCCTGAGAGATATCTAGTTTAGGGCTAAACCAGTTTCTCGGAGGCCCCATGGAAGACGCTCGCCACGACAAGACCCGCCAGGCCGCACTGGATTACCACGAATTCCCGAAACCGGGGAAGCTGGAGATCCGCGCGACAAAACCCCTCGCCAATGGCCGCGACCTCAGCCGCGCCTATTCGCCGGGCGTCGCCGAGGCCTGCCTCGAGATCAAGGCCGATCCCGCCACCGCCGCGCGCTACACCTCGCGCGGGAACCTTGTGGCGGTGGTGTCGAACGGTACCGCCGTGCTGGGCCTCGGCAATATCGGCGCGCTGGCCTCCAAGCCGGTGATGGAGGGCAAGGCGGTTCTGTTCAAGAAATTCGCCAATATCGATTGCTTTGACATCGAGGTGAACGAGAGCGATCCGGTCAAGCTGGCCGAGATTGTCTGCGCGCTGGAGCCGACCTTTGGCGCGATCAACCTTGAGGACATCAAGGCCCCCGATTGCTTCATCGTCGAGCAGCTCTGCCGCGAGCGGATGAACATTCCGGTCTTTCACGATGACCAGCACGGCACCGCCATTGTGGTGGGAGCTGCGGCCACCAATGCGCTGCATGTCGCGGGCAAGAAATTCGAAGACATCAAGGTCGTCTCGACCGGCGGCGGCGCGGCGGGCATCGCCTGCCTGAACATGCTGCTGAAACTGGGCGTGAAACGCGAGAATGTCTGGCTCTGCGACATACACGGTCTGGTCTATGAAGGCCGCGAGCAGGATATGAATCCGCAAAAGGCCGCCTATGCCCAGGCCTCGGACAAGCGGGCGCTGGCCGAGGTGATTGATGGCGCCGACCTCTTCCTAGGCCTCTCGGGGCCCGGGGTGCTGACGCAGGAGATGGTGACGCGGATGGCGCCGCAGCCGATCATCTTCGCGCTGGCCAACCCGACGCCGGAGATCACCCCGGAACTGGTGCGCGAGGTTTGCCCGGATGCGATCATGGCCACCGGGCGCTCGGATTATCCGAACCAAGTGAACAACGTCCTGTGTTTCCCCTTCATCTTCCGCGGCGCGCTGGATGTGGGCGCGACCGAGATCAATGATGCGATGCAGATCGCCTGTATCGAAGGCATCGCCGCCCTCGCCCGCGCCACCACCAGCGCCGAGGCCGCCGCCGCCTATAGCGGGGAGAAGCTGAGCTTTGGGGCGGAATATCTGATCCCGAAGCCGTTTGACCCGCGGCTGATCGGCACCGTCGCCACCGCCGTGGCGAAAGCGGCGATGGAAACCGGCGTTGCCACCCGGCCGCTGACGGATGTGGCGGCCTACAAGCGTCAGCTTGACGGTTCGGTCTTCAAATCCGCCATGCTGATGCGTCCGGTGTTTGAAGCCGCCGCCACCGCCACCCGCCGCATCGTCTTTGCCGAGGGCGAGGATGAGCGCGTGCTGCGTGCCGCCAATGCGATGATCGAGGAAACCACCGACAAGCCGATCCTGATCGGCCGCCCCGATGTGATCGCCACCCGCTGCGAGCGCGCGGGCCTGCCGATCCGCCCGGGCGTGGATTTCGAGATCGTGAACCCGGAAAACGACCCGCGTTACCGCGATTACTGGGGCACCTATCACGAGCTGATGGCGCGTCAGGGTGTCACCCCCGACATCGCCCGCGCGGTGATGCGCACCAACACCACCGCGATTGCCGCGGTGATGGTGCATCGTGGCGAGGCTGACAGCATGATCTGCGGCACCTTCGGGCAATATCTGTGGCACCTGAACTATGTGCGCCAGATCCTCGCGCGTGACGGGCTGCATCCGGCGGGCGCGCTCAGCCTGATGATCCTGGAAGACGGGCCGCTGTTCATCGCCGACACCCATGTGAACCCGGAGCCCACGCCCGAGCAGATCACCACAGCGGTGATCGGTGCCGCCCGGCACGTGCGGCGCTTTGGCCTGAAGCCGAAGGTGGCTTTGTGCAGCCATTCGCAATTCGGCAACCTCGACACGCCCTCGGGCAAGGCGATGCGCGATGCGATGGCGATGCTGGATCTGCGGGAACCGGATTTCTGCTATGAGGGCGAGATGCACATCGACGCGGCGCTGGATCAGGGCCTGCGCGACCGGATCTTCCCGGGCGGCCGTTTTGAGGGCGCGGCGAATGTGCTGGTCTTTGCCAATATCGACGCGGCCTCGGGCGTGCGCAACATCCTCAAGCTGAAAGGCGGCGGGCTGGAAGTGGGCCCGATCCTGATGGGCATGGGCAACAAGGCGCATATTGTCACCCCCTCGATCACCACCCGCGGCCTGCTGAACATGTCGGCCATCGCCGGCACGCCGGTGGCGCATTACGGCTGAGTCCCCCGCCCCGGCGCCGCAGTTTGCAAAGCCGGGGCGATATACAACAGATGCTGAATAATCGCGCGGGCTTTGCATAAGTTTGCACCGTCGGCCCGCGCATTTTTGCAAATTTTCTGCCCAACGCCCGAAATGGGGGCGGTAACATTCTTGCCCAAATGCCCGGCGCCTCGGTACAAGTATTCAAGCTTGGAGGAGGCATACAATGGCATACAAAGATGTATATGCAGCATGGCAATCGGACCCCGAGGGGTTCTGGATGCAGGCAGCGGGCGGCATCGATTGGGTGAAACCGCCGTCACAGGCTTTGTGTGCCGAAAATGCCCCGCTCTATGAATGGTTCGCAGATGCGCAGGTGAACACCTGCTGGAACGCGGTCGACCGCCATGTCGAAGCCGGGCGCGGCGATCAGCTGGCGATCATCCATGACAGCCCGATCACCCATTCGACCAAGGGCATCACCTACCGCGAGCTGCAGGCCCGCGTCGCCAGTCTGGCCGGTGCCCTGCGCGCCAAGGGCGTGGAAAAGGGCGACCGCGTCATCCTCTACATGCCGATGATCCCCGAGGCGCTGGAGGCGATGCTGGCCTGCGCCCGGCTGGGGGCCATTCATTCGGTGGTTTTTGGCGGCTTTGCCGCGCATGAGCTGGCGGTGCGGATTGATGATGCCCGCCCGAAGGCGATCATCGCCGCCTCTTGCGGGCTCGAGCCGGGGCGGGTGGTGCATTACAAGCCGCTCCTCGACAAGGCCATCGACACCGCGACGCACAAGCCCGACTTCTGCGTGATCTTTCAGCGCGAGCAAGAGGTGGCGAAACTGGTCGAGGGGCGCGATGTCGCCTGGCACAGCTTTCAGTTCGGGGTGGAACCGGCGGAATGTGTGCCGGTTGAGGGCAATCACCCGGCCTATATCCTCTATACCTCCGGCACCACCGGCCAGCCGAAGGGGGTGGTGCGGGCGACCGCCGGGCATCTGGTGGCGCTGAACTGGACGATGAAGGCCATCTACAACATCGAAGCGGGCGATGTGTTCTGGGCCGCCTCGGATGTCGGCTGGGTCGTCGGGCACAGCTATATCTGCTATGCACCGCTGATCGCCGGAGCGACGACGATCGTGTTTGAGGGCAAGCCGGTCGGCACGCCAGATGCGGGCACCTTCTGGCGGGTGATCCAGAACCACAAGGTGAAGAGCTTTTTCACCGCCCCCACCGCTTTGCGCGCCATCAAGCGCGAGGACCCGGAGGGCAAACTGATCGGCGACTACAACCTGCGCGGCTTGCAGGCTTTGTTCCTCGCGGGCGAGCGGGCGGATCCTGACACCGTGCAATGGGCGCAGCGGCATCTGGGCGTACCGGTGGTGGACCATTGGTGGCAGACGGAAACCGGCTGGGCAATTGCCGCCAACCCGCTGGGGATTGAAGAGCTGCCCACCAAGATCGGCAGCCCGACGGTGCCGATGCCCGGCTATGACGTGCAGGTGCTGGATGAGGGCGGCCAACCCGTCGCCCCAGGCACCTTGGGCGCGATTGCGGTGAAACTGCCGATGCCGCCGGGCACCCTGCCGGGGCTCTGGAATGCCGAAGCGCGGTTCCGCAAAGCCTATCTCGAGCATTTCCCCGGCTATTACGAGACGGGCGATGCGGGCTATATCGACGCGGACGGCTATCTCTACATCATGGCGCGCACCGATGACGTGATCAACGTCGCGGGCCATCGCCTGTCGACGGGCGCGATGGAAGAGGTGCTGGCGGGCCATCCCGATGTTGCCGAATGCGCGGTGATCGGGATTGCGGATGCGCTGAAAGGGCAGGCACCGCTCGGGCTGTTGTGCCTGAACAAGGGGGTGAACCGCCCTGAGGCCGAGGTGGTCAAAGAATGCGTGGCCCGCGTGCGCGACCAGATCGGCCCGGTTGCGGCCTTCAAACTCGCCTGCGTGGTTGACCGCCTGCCCAAGACCCGCTCCGGCAAGATCCTGCGGGCAACGATGGTCAAGATTGCCGATGGCACGCCCTTCACCCCGCCCGCGACGATTGATGACCCCGCCATTCTGGACGAAATCGGCGCCGCGCTGAAGCGACTCGGCCTTCCCGTGACCTGAGCCGGAAACCGCCCGGAGCCGCAAGGCGCGCAGCCCCACGGGCACAATGACCCTGCCTCCCCCGCCCCGCTCCGCCGGCGCGGGGGCTTCAATTTTGCGTATTGGGGTTGATTGATCTCATATCTGAGACAATTTTTGGCCCTGTCGGCCCGTGTCGGCGATAGTTTTCTTGCAAATGACCCGCCACCGCTGAACAATATGTTCAAAAGGCCGAATATGAACAGCAGCTTCTTACCTCCTCCCCGGCGCGCCCGGGACAGCCAGAACGACGCCGCAACCCAAGCTGCGATTGCGGGACGTCCGCACACATTGGACCGGGAGCTGACCGCCGCCGTCACGGACATGATGGGAGAGTTGCGCCAGATCGAGGCCTCGGCGCTGGACGATGCCGCCCGGCTGCATTTCGAGCGGGTCCGCGTCGCCGGAGAGGCGGCAACGCGCCTGCTGCAACTCGAAGAGCTGAGCGCAGGGCCGCAATCCGACGCCCCCGTGCTTGTGCTTCAGACCTTCCTGCAGGATCTTGAACTGCGCTGGTCGGGTCGCGCCGACGAATGCAACCTCAGCTTTCACCTGTGGCTGGCGGCGGATGTGCCCGCGCGCCTGCGCCTGAACCGGCTGGTGATCGAGCGGATGCTGTCGCAGGTGCTGACCAATGCGTTTCAATACACCGCGACGGGGTCGGTGCGCCTGTGCACCTGCATCAGTGAAGACGGCCTGCTGGAGTTCCGGGTGACCGACACCGGTCCCGGTTTTCATGAATTCGCGCTCAAGCGGCTGTTCAGCGGCGTGGCACCGACACCCGCCGAGATGGGCCAGCCCGGGCATGGCATGGGGCTCTATGTCGCGCAATGCATGTTGGCGCAACTCGGCGGCCGGATTGCGGTGACCAACCTGCCCGAAGGCGGCGCAGAAGTGCGTCTGCTGGTGCCCTTTGCCCCGGAAGCACCGGGCAGCACCCTGCCGAATCTGCGAGGCATGCGGGTCATGCTGGTCGATGGGCTCACGCCGCGGCAAGGCGACCTGCGCCAGATGCTTGAGCGGCTGAACTGCCATGTCATCCTGGCGCATATCACCCGCTCGGTGCAGGCCGCGGGCAAGGATTGCGATCTGGTGCTGATCGGGGTGAGCGGGCCCGATCATCTGGCCGGACAGGAATTGCTGCGCCGCCTGCGACAGGCGCGCGACACCGGCAGCAGCCCCGCTCTGATGGCGCTGAGCGGATGCCTGCTGCGGGTGTTTCAGGACGGGCTGCGGGCCGCCGGGGCAGATCAGGTTCTGGCCTGGCCCAGCAGTGATGCGGAGTTGCTGGCGCATGCGATGGTCCGGGCCCGCGAAAAGGCCGGGCAGATTGGCCCGCAAGGGCGGGCGGCGCCGCTCCCCCCACAGGCGCCTGCGGGATTTGACAAGCTGGTCGAGATGACCCAACCGGCGGACCGCATTGACCTGCTCCGCAATTTGCTGACGGATCTGACCCGGATCGAACGCAGCATCGGCCGCTTCGACGCCGAGGAACCCGACGTGAGCGCCGTCACCATCCGGGTGTTGATCGCGATCGCGGAAACCATCTCGGCCCATGCCTTGCAACGCCATGCCGAGGCCTTCAATCAGGCCTGTCTGCTGAACGACCGGATTGCCATGCGGCGCACACATTTGCCGCTGATGCGCCAGATCGACGGGCTGATCCGTTTTACCGCGCGGGAAGTCGCACGTCAGGCCGCGCCTCGATGACCCTGCAATCGGGCAATCAGACGGTGTCGGTGCTGATGATCGATCTGGTGCCCCCGCGGCACGTGACCGAGGCCAGCCTGCGCGAAGAGGGCTATCGTCTGAAGCATGTCGACACCGCTGATGCCGCCTTGCAGGCCTTCCGGCGCAACGAAATGCAGATCGTTGTCATGGCCTTGCGCCTGCCGGACCGCGATGCGCTGGCGCTGCTGGGCGAGATGCTGGCAGAGCGCCCGGACGTGCCGGTCATCGTGACCAGCCCCGCCAGCGAGATCGACCGCGCCGTGGAGGCCATGCGGGCAGGTGCGCATGACTTTCTGGTCACCCCCTATGATGTCGGCCAATTGGCGGCCTCGCTGAAAAGTGCCTTTGGCGCACCGACGCCCGGTGCGTTTCTGGGCGGCAGCCACCGCGCCCATGCCGAGGCCGCGCAAAGCGTGCCCGGATTTGTCGGCAACAGCCCGATCATGCAACGCCTCTATGCCCGCATCCGGGCGATTGCCGCTTCCGATGCGCCCTGTTTCCTGACCGGGGAGAGCGGCAGCGGCAAAGACACGGCGGCGCATGCCATTCACGCCCTGTCTCCCCGCCAGGAAGCGCCGTTCATCACGGTCAACTGTGCCGCGCTCTCGGCGCTCGGTCAGGGACAGGATGCCGAGGTTGAGCGGCTGAACCGCGGGCGCGCGCTGGCGCTGAGCGCCGATGGCGGGACGCTTTTTCTGGATGAAATCTGTGATCTGGCGCCTGCGCTGCAAACCTATCTGATCAAATTGCTCGAGACATCCACGGTGCGCGCCGAGGGACCGGGGGGCCCGCGCAAGGTGGATCTGCGGGTGATCAGCGCCAGCCGGCACGATCCGCACAACGCGATCCGCGCCGGGCGCCTGCGCGAGGATCTGTATTACCGGCTGAATGTGGTGGGGCTCTTGATGCCGCCACTGCGCCAGCGGCGCGATGACATCTTGCTGCTGGCGCAGCGCATGCTGTCTGATCTGTCGCGGATCGAGAACCAGGGGCCGCGCCATCTCGCGGCCGAAGCGCGGACCTTGCTGGTGAATTATGACTGGCCGGGCAATATCCGCGAGCTGTCCAACTGCATCCGGGCCGCGGTGGTGATGTGCACATCCGACGAGATCAGCGCAGATGCCCTGCCCGCCGCGCTGACCCGCAGCCCCCCGCCCGCGGCCAGCGCCTGGGAGACGGCGGCGCCGTATGCGCCGGGCGTGCCGACCGAGCCGATGCTTCAGCCCCTTGCGCAAGCCCAGCCCATGGGCGTGCCCTCCGCGACCGTCGCCAACGGCTCTTTGATGCCGGCCCCGAACGGCCATGCCAATGGCAGCGCGGCACCGAAGACCACCCCCCAGCCCCCCTCTGCGCCGCGCGAAGCCTGGCGCGGCATGACATTGGCCGAAATTGAGCGGCAGGCGATCGAAGCGGCGCTCAGCCGTCACGATGGCTCTGTGCCGCGGGCGGCGCGGGAACTGGCGGTGGCCCCCTCGACACTCTACCGCAAGATGGCGCAATGGACCGATCCGGAGACGGCCCCGCGATAATGCCCGAGGCGCAGCACCGGTGACGGCGCGGGCAGCAGATCGGCGCAGGCGGGTCAACGGGGGCGCATTGGCGCGGGCGGCTCAGCGCGGGTCAGCGATCCCTCAGACAGGAAACCCGGCCGCTGCGCCGCGCTGTCAGGCGAACTGCTCGCGCATCAGCCGCTCTTCCAGACCATGGCCCGGATCAAACAAGATGCCATAGGTGGTGGTGGGCGCGGAGCTGATTTCGACCCAGGTCACCGGCTTGACCGAATGGCGGCTGTCGGCATCGGCCATCACCGGACGTTTCTCGGCCTCGAGCACATCAAAGCGCACCACGGCGGTGGTCGGCAGGATTGCGCCGCGCCAGCGCCGGGGGCGAAAGGCCGCCATCGCCGTCAGCGCCAGCACATCGGCGCCAATCGGCAGGATCGGGCCATGTGCCGAATAATTATAGGCGGTGGAGCCCGCCGGGGTGGAGATCAGCGCGCCGTCGCAGACCAGCTCGGGCAGCCGCACCCGCCCGTTGACGCTGATTTTCAGCTTGGCCGCTTGCGGGCCTGCGCGCAGCAGGGCGACCTCATTGATCGCCAAAGCCTCATGCACCGCTCCATCCACGGTGCCCGCCCGCATCGCCAGCGGCTTCAGCTCGGCCAGTTCCGCCTCCTGCAACCGCTCGACCAGCGCCTCTTCGGCGTAATCGTTCATCAAAAAGCCGATGGTGCCGCAGTTCATCCCATAGACCGGCAGATCGGTGCCCTCATGCAGGGTCTGCAGCATGAAGCCGTCCCCGCCCAATGCCACGATCACCTCGGCATCGCCGCGCGGGGCCTGGCCATAGCGCGTGGTCAGACCCGCCAAGGCGTGCTGTGCCGAGTCGACCGTCGACGCCACGAAATGGATTCTCAACCGCTCATCCCCCTTCGGCCCCCCGGTGACCGATCCTTTGGTCAAAAGTTGTGGCAAGCGCGGATCGGAAACACAAGGGCCGGATCGGCACCGCGCGGGCGCAGAACCCACACAAATGGCGCGGCAAATCGCACGCATGTCGTTTTGTCCGCTTCCGGCACCGGAATTTCTGCGATAAAGAAGCCACAAATTTCTGCAGGAGACGCCCATGAACGCCCCGCAACGCGACGCCGGTTTCTTTACCGAAGGCCTCGATACCCGTGACCCCGAACTTTTCGGCGCGATCCGCAACGAGCTGGGTCGCCAGCGCGACGAGATCGAGCTGATCGCCTCGGAAAACATCGTTTCTGCCGCCGTGATGGAAGCGCAGGGGTCGGTGATGACCAACAAATATGCCGAAGGCTATCCGGGCAAGCGCTACTACGGCGGCTGCCAGTTCGTCGACGTGGCCGAGCAGCTGGCCATCGACCGCGCGAAACAGCTCTTTGGCTGTGAATTTGCCAATGTGCAGCCGAACTCGGGGTCGCAGGCGAACCAAGGCGTGTTTCAGGCGCTGATCAAACCGGGTGACACCATTCTGGGCATGAACCTCGCCTCGGGCGGTCACCTGACCCATGGCGCGGCCCCCAACCAGTCGGGCAAATGGTTCAACGCCGTGCAATATGGCGTGCGCAAGCAAGACAGCCGCATCGATTATGATGAGGTTGAGGCGCTGGCGATCGAGCATCAGCCGAAAATGATCATCGCTGGCGGCTCGGCCATCCCGCGGCAGATTGATTTCGCGAAATTCCGCGCGATTGCCGACAAGGTCGGTGCCTATCTGATGGTGGACATGGCCCATTTCGCCGGTCTGGTGGCGGGCGGCGCGCATCCGTCCCCCTTCCCCTATGCCGATGTGGCGACCACCACGACCCACAAGACCCTGCGCGGTCCGCGCGGCGGCATGATCCTGACCAACAACGAAGAGATCGCCAAAAAGGTGAACTCGGCGATCTTCCCGGGCATTCAGGGCGGCCCCCTGATGCATGTCATCGCCGCGAAAGCCGTGGCCTTTGGCGAGGCGTTGCGCCCCGAGTTCAAGACCTATGCCAAACAGGTCATCGCCAACGCGCAGGCGCTGGCGGATGAGCTGATGAAAGGTGGCCTCGACATCGTCACCGGCGGCACCGACACCCATGTCATGCTGGTCGACCTGCGCCCGAAAGGCGTGAAGGGCAATGCGACCGACAAGGCGCTCGGCCGCGCGCATATCACCTGCAACAAGAACGGCATCCCGTTTGACCCGGAAAAGCCGACCGTGACCTCGGGCATCCGTCTGGGCACCCCGGCCGGCACCACCCGCGGCTTTGGCGAGGAAGAGTTCCGCCAGATCGCCCGGATGATCGTCAAGGTCGTCGACGGTCTGGCCGCGCATGGCGAGGATGACAACGAGGCCGCCGAGGCCGAAGTGCGCGCCGAAGTGGCGGCCCTCTGCGCCCGCTTCCCGCTTTACCCCGCGCTCTGATCCCCGGGTTGTGATCATTGCAGGGTGACCCCAAAGGCGCCCGGTCTGACAAGGACCGGGCGCCCGCATTTCCAGCCACAATTCCCGATCCGGCCCCCGAAAGCCGCCTGAACCGCCCCAACGCCACCCGCGCGCTGGAGCGGCGGCTGGGCGACCGGGTCCGCGCACGCCTGCCGCACTGGCTGGGCGAGCTGGTGATGTTCGTGCTGAAACAGGGCTGGGCCTGCCTCTTTGGCGGGTTGATGCTGGGCGCGATCATCCTCAGCAAGCTGATCTGGCAGCCCGATTGGGCGCTGGCGCGGTATGATGCGCTGTTCATTTTTGCCGTGGCCACACAGGCCATATTCCTCCTCTTCCGGCTGGAGACTCTGGCCGAGGCGCGGGTGATCCTGCTCTTTCACCTGACCGGCACCGCCATGGAGATCTTCAAGGTCGACGCGGGCTCGTGGGCCTATCCGGAAGCGGGGATGTTCAAGATCCTGCAGGTGCCGATGTTCTCGGGCTTCATGTATGCCGCCGTGGGCAGCTATATGGCGCGGGTGATCCGCCTCTTTGAGATGCGCTTTGCCCCCTATCCGCCCTTTGCCGCGACGCTGGTGCTGGCGCTGGCGATCTATGTGAACTTTTTCAGCCATCACTTTCTGCCCGACATCCGGCTGGCGCTGTTCGCGGCAACCATCGTGATGTTTGCCCGCACCCGGATCTGGTTCCGGCTGGCGCATTGGTACTGGATGCCGCTGCCGCTGGCGGCGTTTTTCTCCTCCGTCGCGCTGTGGATTGCCGAGAATATCGGCACGCTGACCGGCACCTGGGCCTATGCCGGGCAGGCGGTGTGGGAGCGGGTCAGCTTTGCCAAGATGGGCAGCTGGTACCTCTTGCTCTATGTCAGCTTTGTCACCGTGACGCTGGTGCTGCGGCAGGTCACGCACCGCCATCCGCTGACCCGCGCTGATCTCGCCGAAACCTCAGACGAGCGCGCGGGTTAAAGCAGCCCGCGCCAGACCAGCACGCCGAGCAGCGCCGCCCCGATCACCACCAGCCCGAAGGCGATGGAGGCGGTGATGCCGAGAAGATGGCCGCGCAGCCGTGCGCCCTGCCCCAGCGGCTTGAGATAGGTCACGCAAAGATCATAGGCCGCCGAGACCTGCTCGGCATCCATCCGCATCGCCAGCCGGGGATTGGCCGCCAGCTGCTCCGCCTCGGCCAGAAGGGTCGCCGCTTGCCGCACCTTGCGCGGCAGAGCCCGGCCCCTGGCGGCGAGCTTGGCCTGCAGGCCCCGCCCCCGCGCGCCCAGACGCTGCTCCATCAATCCCGCCACGCGTTCCGTCATCTGATGCAAGGTTGTGGGATTCATGCGGGCTCCTTTGTGGCGGCAACCTAGCCTGCGGCACCGGCGCAGGCAACGGTTTTGGGCGGGCCGCACCGGCGGCGGATGCGCGTTGCGGGGTTTTCGCCACTGGCGGTCCTGCCGGGGCTAAGTTACGCTGAAGCCATGCTGAATATTGTGATTCACGGTGAACCCACCGACGCCCCGCCCCTGTTGATCGTCCCCGGCCTCTTCGGCTCTGCCCGCAATTGGGGGGTGATCGCGCGCCGCCTGTCCGACGACCGGCAGGTCATCGCGGTGGACATGCGCAACCACGGCGACAGCCCCTGGTATCCCGGCCACAGCTATGCCGATCTGGCGGGCGATCTGGCCGAGGTGATCGAGGCGCATGGCGGCCGCGCCGCCGTGCTCGGCCATTCGATGGGGGGCAAGGCCGCGATGCAGCTGGCGCTGACCGAGGGCGATCTGGTGGCGCAGCTGATCGTGGCCGATATCGCCCCGGTGGCCTATCGCCACAGCCAGAACCCGATGATCGACGCGATGGAAGCCTTGGATCTGACCGGGCTGAAACTGCGCTCGGAGGCCGATAAGCGCATGGCCGAAACGATTGACGAGCCGGGGGTGCGCGCCTTTTTGCTGCAATCGCTGGATCTGACCCAGACGCCGCCCCGGTGGAAGCTGAACCTGCCGGTGCTGCGCGCCTACATGGATCAGATCACCGGCTGGCCGCAGACGCCGGGCCAATACACCGGCCCCTGCGACATGATCTATGGGGCGCAATCGCATTATGTGCGCCCCGAAGCGCATGACGGGATCCTCGCCCAGTTCCCCAAGGCCCGCTTTACCGCCATCGAAGGCGCGGGCCACTGGCTGCATGCCGACCGCCCGCGCGAGTTCGAAGCCGCCCTGCGTGTGGCGCTTTCGTCCTAGGCGAGGAGCCGCCGGGCGACCAGCCAGCTGAGCGGCACGGCGAGGAGAGCCCCCGCCGCCGCGCCGATCAGGATCGGCTCTGCCCCGTAGTGGCCGGTGCTGAGGGCCATCACGACACCGGACCCGGCCAGGGCACTGCCGGCGAGCGAATAGATGATTGAGAACAAGCGAACCATGGTGAACTCCCCGTTGACCAGGATGGGTGACAACTCACCCTGACCACGGCGCGGCCACGGTTTCCTTGATCTATGTCAGCAGCGCAGCTGAAAGCGGGCCTCGCCCGTATCGCCGGGCAGCCCTGTGACAATTGCGCCCGGAATCACCCGACAGCCCGAGGCCTGCTCTGCCGCGCGGGCCATCAGGGCGGGCACCGGCGCGCGCTCTGCCCGCGTCAGATAGCCGTGGCGGATCACCTCGGCGCTGGTCTCCCGGGTGAAGACGGTGAAGGAGATCCCCTCCAGCACCACCTCCTGCCGGGCCGCGCCAAAATACTGTGGCGCAGGCGAGGCACAGGCGGCCACAAGGCCGGTGATCAGACCCAGAATGAGGCGGATGAAAGGGCGCATCCCGGCAGCTTGCGGCGGCAATATTAACGAATCGTTAACCTCACTGGTCACGC
Source organism: Phaeovulum sp. W22_SRMD_FR3 (assembly GCF_052113705.1). Lineage (NCBI taxonomy): Bacteria > Pseudomonadati > Pseudomonadota > Alphaproteobacteria > Rhodobacterales > Paracoccaceae > Phaeovulum > Phaeovulum sp. W22_SRMD_FR3. The sequence goes on from NZ_JBGQOG010000001.1 coordinate 376,509, forward strand.
CGCGGATCGGCCTTTGAAAAAAGTGCCTGTGTCAGGGAACCACTCCCCCGGCCCCGCGTTGACGAAATGAACGCCACAGGAGCTTATCATGACCCGCACCATTACCGCCTCTGCCCTGATCCTCGCCATGTTTGCGCTGACCGCCTGTGAGACGGTCAAAGGCGCCGGCCGTGACATGCAGTCGGCTGGCAGCACGATCACCACCGAGGCCGCGAAAACCCAAAACGACATGTAAGCGTCGGATCAATCCCCACGCGTTCTCCCTGCGCGTGCATCCGGCCATAACGGGTGACAGGCGGACATCCCCAACGCCGCCGCCCCGTTTTAACAGCCCCAGCCACAGAGCGTGGCGGGGGCTGTTTCTTTATGGCAAGGTCGCGCAAACCGCAGGAGAACAGAATGAAAAAAGGCCCCTTGCTGAATGCGCAACTCTCGGCGCTGATCGCCCGGATGGGACATGGCGACATGCTGGTGATCGGCGATGCCGGACTGCCGGTGCCGCCCGGCGTGCCCTGCATTGATCTGGCCGTCAGCCCCGGCCTGCCCGGCATCATGCCGGTGCTGGCCGCCGTGCTGAGCGAATTGCAAGTGGAGGAGGCGGTCATCGCCGAAGAGGCCAGCCCCGCCCTCGCCGCCGCCTTCCACGCGCAGATCCCCTGCGAGGCGATCAGCCATGACGCGCTGAAGGAACTGTCCGCGCAGGCGCGCGCGGTGGTGCGCACCGGGGAATTCACTCCCTATGCCAATATCGTGCTGAAAAGCGGCGTGGTGTTCTGACGGCGCCAGATGTGAAACGGGGCGCCCTGAGGCGCCCCGAATGTCTTAGCTGTCCATCTTGAGGGCAGAGATAAAGGCGGTCTGCGGGATCTCGACCTTGCCGAACTGCCGCATCTTCTTTTTCCCGGCCTTCTGCTTCTCCAGCAGCTTTTTCTTCCGCGTCACGTCGCCGCCATAGCATTTCGCGGTCACGTCCTTGCGCATCGCGCTCAGGGTTTCGCGGGCGATCACCCGCGCGCCAATCGCCGCCTGGATCGGAATCTTGAACATATGCCGCGGGATCAGCTCTTTCAGCTTTTCCACCATTGCCCGGCCGCGCGCCTCGGCCCGGTCGCGGTGCACCATGATCGACAGCGCATCCACCGGCTCATCGTTCACCAGGATCGACATTTTCACAAGGAAATCCTCGCGGTAGCCCATCATCGTATAGTCAAAGCTGGCGTAGCCCTTGGTCACCGATTTCAGCCGGTCGTAGAAGTCAAACACCACTTCGGCCAGCGGCAGGTCATAGACCACCATCGCGCGGCTGCCCGCATAGGTCAGATCCATCTGGATGCCGCGGCGGTCCTGACAAAGCTTGAGCACATCGCCCAGATACTCATCAGGCACCATGATCGTCGCCTTGATCCGCGGCTCTTCGATATGGTCGACATAGGTCAGATCGGGCATATCGGCGGGGTTGTGCAGATCGCGCACCTCGCCGTCACGCATATGCAGCTTGAACACCACCGAGGGCGCGGTGGTGATCAGATCGAGGTCATATTCCCGCTCCAGCCGGTCGCGGATCACCTCAAGGTGCAGAAGACCGAGGAAGCCGCAGCGGAAACCAAAGCCCAAAGCCGCCGAGGTCTCCATCTCCGAGGAGAACGAGGCATCGTTCAGCGAGAGTTTCTCAATCGCTTCCCGCAAAGCCTCAAAATCGGCGGCATCCACGGGGAAGAGACCACAGAACACCACCGGCTGCGCCGGTTTGAAGCCCGGCAGCGGCGTGGTGCAGCCCTTGCGCTCATGGGTGATCGTGTCGCCCACACGGGTGTCACGCACCTGTTTGATCGAGGCGGTGAACACGCCGATCTCGCCGGGCCCGAGCTCCGCAATATCCACCATCTGCGGCTTCAACACAGCCAGCTTGTCGATGCCGTAAACCGCATCGGTCTGCATCATCTTGATCCGGTCGCCCTTGCGCATCACGCCATCCATGATGCGCACCATGACGACAACGCCCAGATAGCTGTCATACCAGCTGTCGACCAGCATCGCCTTCAGCGGTGCATCGCGGTCGCCCTTCGGCGCGGGCAGACGGGTGACGATGGCTTCCAGCACATCCGGAATCCCCAGACCCGACTTGGCCGAGATCGGAATCGCATCGCTGGCGTCAATGCCGATCACATCCTCGATCTGCTGCTTGACCCGGTCGGGCTCGGCGGCGGGCAGGTCGATCTTGTTCAAGACCGGCACGATCTCATGCCCGGCATCCACCGCGTGATACACGTTGGCCAGCGTCTGCGCCTCGACCCCCTGCGACGCATCCACCACCAGCAACGAGCCCTCAACCGCCCGCATCGAGCGGCTGACCTCGTAGGCAAAGTCGACGTGGCCGGGGGTGTCGATCAGGTTCAGGATATAGGTCTTGCCATCCTTCGCCGGATATTCGATCCGCACGGTGTTGGCCTTGATGGTGATCCCGCGCTCCCGCTCGATGTCCATGCTGTCGAGCATCTGCGCCTTCATGTCGCGCGCAGCCACCGTCCCGGTGAGCTGAATCAGCCGGTCGGCGAGGGTGGATTTTCCGTGGTCGATATGGGCCACGATCGAGAAGTTGCGGATGAGATCAAGCTGGGTCATGAGGCGCCGTATAGCCTTTCCCCGTTGACCGGGGAAGGGGGTATCCGCGCGAACTGAAATGCCTCTTGCACCGGGCCTTGCGGGGCCGCTTTCGGGCCCCGGCCTGCACCAGATCACGCATCTCCGGCCGGGCCGCAACCCGGACCCCAGAGCAGGCGCGGCCGGGACCGCTGAGCCCGTTTGTTTCCCGCCGTCACCGGTTGACGTTTTTCACCGCAGCGCGCAATCATCCGGGAAATAAGGAGTGCCCGAATGATCCTTTCCGTTCCCGACATGAGCTGCGGCCATTGCAAAGCGGCCATCGAATCTGCCATCGCGGCAGTCGGGTCGCGCGCCAAGGTGGACCTTGAAGAAAAGCTGGTCGAAGTGTCCGGCCTGCCGGAATCCACCGTGCTCGCCGCGCTCAAAGGCGCAGGGTACCCGGCCACGGTGATCGGCTGACCCTGCATCTGGGGTTCAGGCGCCCCGATGACCCGCGAAATGTGGTAGCACCCGCCGCAATGCGCGACAAATGGCGCGTTCCCATCGCAATCAATTGAAAATTGTTGCGAGAATCGTCATAATCACGTGCAAATGAGCGCGCGGCAACAAGCCGTGCCGGTTGAGAGGCAGAGCCATGAAGAAATCCCTGTTCGCAGCAGTGTTGCTGCTCGCATCGCCCCTTGCAGCACCGGCCTTTGCGGGTGCCATCGACAACGCCTGCATGAGCGCGGGCCGCGCCGGGGCAAATCGTGCCCTTTGTGGCTGCATCCAGCAGGTTGCCGATCAGGCGCTGAGCCGTTCCGATCAACGTCGCGCCGCAAAATTCTTCAAAGACCCTCACATGTCGCAAGAGGTTCGCCAGTCGGACCGCGCCAGCGATGAAGCCTTCTGGCTGCGCTACAAGCAATTCGGCGACCTGGCCGAGGCCTATTGCGCAGGCTGATCCCCCGCAACAGCGGGACCGCCAGCCGGTCTCGTTTTCTTCTTGGTCCAAATACCTCGGGGGAGGCGCCGCAAGGCGACGGGGGCAGCGCCCCCTCTATACAGCAGAGCACAATGCCGCCCCTCAGACCCCGCGCTTGTTCCCCCAGAGCAGCACATGCAGCTGCGGCAGGATGCGCGCCGTGAACCACTGATCCGCCAGCGCGCGGCTGACCAGCCAATCCATCCGCCCGATGATCCCGTCCATGTCGATCCGGGCATCCTCCGCTTCGGGCGGCGGCGGCGTATGGTTGCCCGGCTGCAGCACCAGCGGCAAATCCGGGTAGCGCAGCGACACATCCCGGGCCCAGAGGTAATCCGCCTCGTCAAAAACCACGATCTTCAACACCCGCGCCGCGGTGCCCGCGGCCCGCAGGCAGGCCTCGAACCGGCCCCAATCGGGGGTCTCGCCCGATGAGGGAGGCTTTGGGCTCAGCACCAGCATGGCCAGGTCGGCAAACCAGTCCTGCGCCACCGACCCCTGGGTTTCGAGCGCAAAACCATAGCCCTCGGCCCGGCCCCTGGCGATCAGCGGGCCGAAATCCTGAATCGCCGGATTGCCACCGGAGATCGTCACCACCAGGGGCACCCCGCCCGACAGCGCCGCGATCTGCTGCCAGATCTCCTCGGTTTGCATCACCGCCCATTCGTGCCGCCAGGCGCTGTCAACGGCGTGCAGGCTGTCGCACCAATGACAGCGGTAGTCACAGCCCCCCGCCCGCACAAAAACCGTGGGTTGCCCGATCAGCGCACCCTCGCCCTGAATCGTCGGGCCGAAAATCTCGGCGATCCGCAAGCTGACCCCGCTCATGGCCGGTACTCGGCCCAGGTCTTCGGCGTCTCCGACACCCGCATCGCCGACACCTGAGGCCAACGCGCCCGCGCCCATTCAAACAGTGCCCGCGCCAGCACTTCAGAGGTGACGCCGTCATGGCCGAACACCTCATTCAGATGCCGGTGGTCAAGCCGGTCGTCAATATAGGCCTTGAACGGGGCAAGCGCCCGATAATCCAACACAAACCCATTCTCATCGAGCGTTTCGGCGGCCAGTTCGACCTCGACGATATAGTTGTGCCCATGCAGACGCGCGCAGGGGTGATCATCCGGCAAATGGCACAGCTGATGCGAGGCGGAAAAGGCGAATTGCTTGGTAATCCGGTACATCAGCCCCGTGCCTCCCGCGCCGCGCGCGCCACCGCATCGCGCCAGAAGTCGGGATCCTCGTAGACCGTCGGGTCCGGCACGCCCGCGAGGTGGAAGGCTTCGCGCCGCTCGACACAGGTGCCACAGCGGCCGCAATGCAGCGCGCCCCCCTTGTAGCAGGACCAGGTCTCGGCAAAGGGCGTGTCATGCAGGGCACCCGCCGCGACAATCGCCGCCTTCGGCAGCTCAACGAACGGGGTATAGAGACGGACCGAGGCATAGCCATCCAGCGCCGCCGCCTGCATATCATTGAACGCCTTGGCAAAAGCCGGGCGGCAATCGGGATAGATGAAATGGTCGCCACCATGCACGGCCGTCGCCACCGCATCCGCCCCGCGCGCCGCCGCAACACCAAAGGCAATCGACAGCATGATCGCATTGCGGTTCGGCACCACCGTGCTGCGCATTGTCTCTTCGGCATAATGCCCATCGGGCACTTCGCCCGCCCCGGTCAGCACCGAGCCGGTCAGCTCAGCCCCGATCGCGCGCATGTCGATGCAGATGAACGGCACCGACAGCCGCTCGGCGCAGGCGCGGGCAAAGGTCAGCTCCTTGGCGTGACGCTGGCCATAATCGAAGGAAACCAGCCCCATCAGGCTGTATTCCGCCGCAATCATATGGGCCAGCGACACCGAATCGAGTCCGCCGGAGCAGACGACCAGTGTTTTCATATCCGTTGTCCTTGTTTTGAGATGCCGGGTAGGCTGCGACCGGCGCCGGATCATTCCGACAGTTTCATGTAGCGTTCCGGAGGGCCGGAGAAAAGTACCTTTACCTGCGGGGAAGGCATGGGGCGGACACAATGGCGTAACTTTGCCCTGCGGCCACGGCGAAGCGGCATGGTTCCGCCCCCTGCCCTCTCGTCCAGGTCAATTTCCGGTCATGCCCGGCATCGCGCTGTGATCCATATGCCCCGGCGCCATCGCGTCCGGCATCCCCTTTTGCATCCTGGCCAGATCGGCGGTCAGCACGACGGGCATGGAAACGGTGATCGCCCCGGCATGTTCAAAGGTCAGGGTCACATCGACCGCATCACCGCTGTTCAGCGGCGCTTTCAGGCCCAGGAACATGATGTGATCGCCGCCGCTTTCCAGCGCATGCTCGGCCTGCGGGTCAATGACAATGCCATCGGGCATCGGCAGCATGCGCATCATTCCGTTCACATCCACCTTGTTGGTGTGCAGCTCGGCGCGTTCTGCCAGGTCGGTCTTGGCCGAGAGCAGGCGATCGGACTGGTCCGCTGCATTGGCGATCGTCAGGAACCCGGCCGCGGTTTTGGCCCCCGGAGTTGAAATGCGGATCATCGGCGCGCTGATCTGCACCGCAGCCTCGGCCATCGCCATACCGGCGCAAGCAAGTGAGAGCGCGACCGTCGCGACGGCCGTCAGAGAAAAACGAAAAGTCATGTCTGTTCCTTTGGTTGGTGGTTTGGTCTGCGCGAGGGTCAGGCCACCAAAGGGGGCGCGCGGGCGCGGGCAACAGGCAGGCTGCGGCCCTGTCCCCGGCGCCGCGACGGCGCCACGTCACGGCGCAGCTGCGTGGTGGGGCGCTGCCAGTGCGGGGGATGCAGATCAAGCGCCGCGAGAAGCGTCAGCGCCATATCGGGGCACAGATGCGCCGTTCCCCGCGGCTGCCCCTCCGGCCCGCCCGACACGGGAGTGATCGCCGCGCCGGAACACAGGATGATTTGCCCGGCCAGCATCGTCTGGCCCCGCGCGACGGCCGCAGACTCGCTGGTCAGTGCCAGAAGCAGCGCCATGGCCAGGGCCAGGACAGACCGCGCAAAGGGGGCAAACCGGACATTCATCCGCCTGTCCTAGCGCAGAAAACTCCGCCTGCAAACGCGCAATCTGGCCGCAGCCTTCCTGAGAGAGGGGCACTTGTCCGCGGAAGGCGGCAAACCATGGCCCGCCATCGCGCAACGCCGCACCCGCCAAGCGTCGGAAGGAGGGCGCCCGCGCTCCGGCTCCCCGCAGCGGCCCCGGCAACCGGAGGCGCGGCAGATCGGGCCGACCACGGGCCAAACGGGCTGGCCCGGCAATATTCGGCCCCAAACCCGGGCCTCCAACACGGGCCCTCCAAAACCGGGCCTCAAGCCTGGGCATCACACATGGAAAAACCCCGCCGAAGCGGGGCTTTTACGATCTGAGCGAAAGCCCGGACGCGCGATTACGCGGCGTCTTGGTCTTTTGCAGCGTCCTGCGCTTTCGCGAGGGCTTTTTTGATTTTCAGCGCGTTGCCCGACAGTTCAACGTCTTTGGCTTTCGCGAGGAAGGCGTCCAGACCACCGCGGTGATCCACCGAACGCAGAGCTGCGGCCGAGATGCGCAGCTTGTACGACTGGCCCAGAGCGTCCGAGATCAGGGTGACCTCGTTCAGGTTGGGCAGAAAGCGGCGACGCGTCTTGTTGTTCGCGTGGCTTACATTGTTGCCCGACATCGGGCCTTTGCCGGTAAGTTCGCAGACGCGCGACATGGCTCAATCCTTCGTTTCCTCGGGTCGAAATGCCCGACATCCATACCATCAATGGGCACCGCAATGGCAGGGCCCGAATTCCGTTGGGGCGAGATACGGGGAATGACCGCCCGCGTCAAGCGATTCATTACGCCCTTATGACGCTTGCGCGGTTGTTTTACCGTGGTTTCGCCCCGATGGGAAAGGCCTGCGCGAATCCGCGCCGCCCTTCGGGGGTAAATATCAGCGCCCGGCTGTCGGGTTTTTGCGCCGCCCAGTGGCGCGCCAGAATCACCGACAGAAAGGCCCGGCCCAGCCGCCCGCCGAGATGGCTGCGCCGCATGCTCCAGTCAAGGCATTCACGGCACAGCGGCCCGCGTCCGCCCTCCAGCGCCGCCAGATCCACCCCGAAGCCGGTGGCGAATTCGCGCCCCGGCGCGGTCAGCATCAGCCCCTGCGGCGCCAGCGCCAGATAGCCCCGCGCCATCAGACTGTCATAAAGCGCCACCCCCTGCGCGCCTGCCAGGTGCCGGTAGCAGCTGCGCGCCTCACGCAATGCCGGGTCTCGTGGGCCGGGGCGCGGCGGACGGCCCGCCCCGCCCTGCGGCGCGGCGGCCAGCCCCATCATCGCTTCCAACAGATCCGCCACCTGATCCGAGGCGAGGCTGAGATATTTGTGCCGCCCCTGTTTACGCGCCGCGATCAGCCCGCCCGCCTCCAGCTGCGCCAGATGGGAGGAGGCGGTGGGCAGGCCCAGCCCCGCCACCGCGGCCAGCTCGCCCACGCTCAGCGCCTGCCCGCGCATCAGCGCGCCCAGCATCAGCGCCCGCGCCGGGTCGCCAATCAATGCGCCAAGGCGCGCGATATCAGGTCCATCTGTCATCCGCCCATCCTGCAACGGCCCCTTCCGCAATGCTTCGATGCTGACCGAAGCATGTCCGCGCCACAAGCGGCGATAAAGCCCCGGCACGACCCAAGCGCCGAAAGGAAAGACCATGCTGACCTGCATCATCCGCTATCAGATCGACCCCTATCAGACCGAGGCCTTCGCCGACTATGCCCGCAACTGGGGGCAGGCGATCCCGCGCTGTGGTGCCGATCTCATCGGCTATTACGCCCCGGCAGAGGGCTCGGCCACTCTTGCCTATGGCATCTACACTCTGCCCTCGCTGGCGGCCTATGAGGACTACCGCGCCCGGTTGCGCGAAGACCCGCTGGGGCGCGAGAATTACGCCTATGCCAAGGCGCAGCGCTTTATTCAGCGCGAAGACCGCACCTTTCATACGCTGGTCTCTGCCCCGCATGCGCCGCTGGTGGCCCGATGATCGCGGTAATCTTTGAGGTCTGGACCAAGCCCGAGATGCACAGTGAATATCTCGCCCGCGCCGCCAGCCTCCGGGCGGAACTGGCCACCGTGCCGGGTTTCATCTCGGTCGAGCGGTTCGAAAGCCTGTCGGAGCCGGGCAAGATCCTGTCGCTGTCCTTCTTCACCGATGAGGCGGCCGTGGCCGATTGGCGGCAACGGACAGCCCACCGCGCCGCGCAATCCGCCGGACGTGGTACGGCGGAAAGCAGCGCGATCTTTGAGGATTACCGCCTGCGGGTGGCCGAAGTGCAGCGCGATTACGGACTGCGCGACCGCGATCAGGCGCCCGGGGACAGCCGCGCCCGCCATAGCGCCTGAAAGCGCTTGGCGCGAGAGCGCGTGGCCTGAAACCACTGCCGCGCGGCAGATCAGCCGCGCGCCAATCCCGCCAGCACCTCGGCCGCCGCGGCGCCCGGGGCCTGTTGCCCGGCCTCAACCGCTGCCCCCAGCGCCGCCATCTGCGCCCGCAAGGCGGGATCGGTGCGCAGCCGTGCCAGCATGCCGTCCCGCACCTCGGCCTCAAACCAATGGCGGGCCTGTTCGGCGCGCATCCGGGCGAAATGCCCTTCGGCCCGGCGCCATTCGGCCAATTCCTGCATCTGCGCCCAGGCCTCGGTCAGCCCCTGATCCTCCAGCGCCGAGACTGGCAGCGCCTTGGGAAAGCCCGCCGGGTCCTGCGGCCGCTTGCGCAAGAGCCGCAGCGCGCCCGCATAATCGGCCACCGTGCGCAGGGCGGCGGATTTCAGATCGCCATCGGCTTTGTTGACGAGGATCAGATCCGCCATCTCCATGATGCCGCGCTTGACGCCCTGCAACTCATCCCCCCCCGCCGGAGCGAGCAGCAGGATGAAAAGGTCGGCCATTTCCGCCACCAGCGTCTCGGACTGGCCCACCCCCACCGTCTCGATCAAGACCACGTCAAAACCCGCCGCTTCACACAGGCTCACCGCCTCGCGCGTGCGCCGCGCCACACCGCCCAGATGCGTCTGGCTGGGCGAAGGGCGGATGAAGGCGCGCGGATCGCGGCTCAGATGCTCCATCCGCGTCTTGTCGCCGAGGATCGAGCCACCCGAGCGCGCCGAGGACGGGTCGACCGCCAGCACTGCCACCCGCAGCCCCTGCCCGGTCAGATGCAGACCAAAAGCCTCGATAAAGGTGGACTTGCCCACGCCGGGCGTGCCCGAGAGGCCGATGCGCAGCGCCTGCCGCCCGGCGGGGGCGAGGGCGGCCAGCAGCGCGGTTGCCTGCGCGCGGTGATCGACGCGCCCGCTTTCGACCAAAGTGATCGCCCGCGCCAGCGCGCGGCGGTCGCCATTCAAAAGCAGGGATGCCTGCGCGGGAATATCCATGATCAGCCTCGGTCTGTGACAGAACCGTCAGAATTCGTGAGTGGTTTCCGGCTTACTTGCCCGCCCGCCGCCCTATATGTCCAGAGCCAAGACCCGGAACCCCGGGTATTTTCCATCGCTGCCGCAAGGAGCCCCCATGCAACCGGTTCAAACCCGCCGCCCCCGCGCCCCGCTGACCGCCGCCCTTCTGGCCGGTCTGCTGGCGCTCGGCCCCACCCTGCCCGCCCGGGCCGCCGACCAGACAGATCAGATGAGCTTTGACCTCGTACTCAAAGGGCTGACCGCCGGTCGGCTGACCATCGACGGCAAGACCGAGGGCAATGGCTATGCCGCCGTCGGCACGCTGCAAAGCACCGGCATTCTCGCCTGGGTCAAGAAAATCCGCTACGACGCTTCGGTCTCGGGCCGGGTCTCGGGCAGCGGCAGTTCGGCGCGCTTCACACCGGTCAGCTATTCCGAAAAGGCCGATACCGGCAAACGGCAATCCGAATCGGTGATGGCCTATAAGGCGGGCGTGCCGCAGGTAAAGGTCTACAATCCGCCGCGCGCCCCGCAAAAGGGCGATGTCGACCCCGCCAAGCAGGGCGGCACCGTGGATCCGCTGAGCGCCCTCTTCATCACGCTCCGCGATATGCCCGCCGATCAGGCCTGCAACCGCAGCCTGACCCTGTTTGACGGCAAGCGCCGCTCGCAGGTGGTGCTGGGCGCGCCTGTCGTGGCGGGTGACGGGCTGGCCTGCGCCGGAGAATACCGGCGGCTTGAGGGGTTCTCGGCGGATGAAATGGCCGAAAAATCGCGCTTTCCCTTCCAGCTGGCGCTGAGGCCCGCCGAGAACGGCATGATGCGGGTGGATGAGGTGTCGATGGACACGCTCTATGGCAAAGGCGCACTGAAACGGCGATAAGGCGGCGTGACCGATAAAAGCCTGCCCATAGATGATGCGCTGCCCGCGCTGATCCGCGCCGTGACCGACACGGGGCGGGCCGTCCTCATGGCGCCGCCGGGGGCAGGGAAAACCACGCGGGTGCCGCTGGCGCTTCTGCCACATGTCACCGGCCGCATCCTGATGCTGGAGCCGCGCCGTCTGGCCGCCCGCGCCGCCGCCGAACGCATGGCCGAGACCCTGGGCGAGCCTTTGGGCCAGACCGTCGGCTACCGGATCCGGGGCGAGGCCAAGGTCTCGAAAGCCACCCGCATCGAAGTGGTGACCGAGGGGATTCTGACCCGGATGCTGCAATCGGACCCCGAGCTGGCGGGCGTTGGCTGCGTGATCTTTGACGAATTCCACGAACGCTCGCTGAATGCCGATCTCGGGCTGGCGCTGGTCTGGGAGGCGCGCGGCGCGCTGCGCCCCGATCTGGCGCTGGTGGTGATGTCAGCGACGCTGGATGCGGGACCGGTGGCCGCACTTTTGGACGATGCCCCCATCGTCACCTCGGAGGGGCGCGCCTTTCCGGTGGAAACCCGCTGGCTTGGCCGCCCTCTGGCCCCCGGCCTGCGGCTGGAGGCAGCGGTGGCGGCGCAGATCACCGAAGCCGTGGCAGATACCGAGGGCACCCTTGGCGGCATCCTCGTCTTCTTGCCGGGCGAGGGCGAGATCCGCCGGGTGGAGGGCCTGTTGAAGGGCCGCCTGCCCGCGCATGTGGTGGTGCGCCCCCTCTTTGGCGCGATGGAATTTACCGCCCAGCGCGCGGCAATCGGCCCCGCCCCCGCCGGACAGCGCAAAGTGGTGCTGGCCACCTCCATTGCCGAGACCTCGCTGACGATCGAGGATGTGCGGGTGGTGGTGGATGCAGGCCGCGCCCGCCGCGCCCGGTTTGACCCGGCCTCCGGCATGGCGCGTCTGGTGACCGAAAAGGTCAGCCGCGCCGAGGCGGAACAGCGCCGGGGCCGCGCGGGGCGGGTGGCCGAGGGCCTCTGCTACCGGATGTGGACCAAGGGTGAAGAGGGCGCGCTCGCCGCCTTTGCGCCGCCCGAAATCGCGGTTTCTGACCTTGCCGGACTGGCGCTGGAGCTGGCCGTCTGGGGCTCGGACGGCGCCGATCTCGCCTTTCTCACGCCACCGCCCGGCCCGGCATTGGCCGAGGCCCGGGCGCTGCTTCGCGGTCTCGGCGCGCTCAATGCGCAGCATCAAATCACCCCGCATGGCCGCGCTTTGGCCGCCCTGCCCACCCATCCCCGGCTGGCGCATATGCTGGTGGTGGCGGGCCCCGAGGCCGCCCCGCTCGCTGCCCTTCTGGCCGAGCGCGACCCGCTGAAGGGCGCGCCCATCGACCTCTCGCTGCGTCTCTCTGCGCTGCGCGACCCCAAACGCTATGAGAGCGATCACCCCTGGCCCCTGCACCGCGGCACGCTGGAGCGCATCCGTGAGGAGGCCCGCCGCCTCGCCCGCATGGTCACCGCCCCGCGCGAGAGCTATTCCCCCGCCGAAATGGCCGCCCTCGCCTATCCAGACCGCATCGGCCTGCGCCGCAAAGGCGAGGCGCCGCGCTTCATCCTCTCGGGGGGCAAGGGTGCGGTGGCGGCCGAGGGCGATCCTTTGGCGGGTGCCCGGCTGCTCGTGGCCACCGATCTTGACGGCGACGCGCGCGAGGCACGGCTGCGGCAGGCGATTGCCCTGCCCGAGGCCTCCCTGCGCCGCCTTTATGGCGATCAGATCGGCTGGCAGGATGTTTGCGAATGGTCAAAACGCGAAGGCCGGGTGCTGACGCGCAAACAGGAGCGTTTTGGCGCGCTGGTCCTCGATGACCGCATCTGGTCCGACGCGCCAGGCGAGGCCACCGCCCGCGCGGCGCTGGACGGCATCCGCCAGATCGGCCTCACCCTGACCGAAAGCGCGCGGCGCTTCCGCGCCCGGGTCGAGCTTTGTCGGGCGGGCGGCAGCGATCTGCCGGATTTCACCGATCAGGGGCTGATGGAGCGCGCCGAAGATTGGCTGCTGCCCTATCTCGGCAAACGCCGGACCGAGGCCGATCTGCGCAGCATGGATGTGACCGAAGCGCTGAAAAACGCCCTTGATTGGGAGCAGCAACAGCTGCTTGATCGTTTGGCCCCCGCCCATTTCACCACGCCTCTGGGGCGCAAAGTGCCCATCGACTATGAGGGCGAAGCGCCGGGGATCGAGACCCGGCTGCAAGAGCTGTTTGGCGTCACCACCCATCCGGCGGTGGGGCCGAACCGGCTGCCCCTGCGCATCACCCTTGTCTCGCCGGGCGGCAAGCCGGTGCAGGTGACGATGGATCTGCCGGGATTTTGGAAGAACTCCTATGCGGATGTGCGCAAGGACATGCGCGGGCGCTATCCACGCCACCCCTGGCCGGAAGACCCGACCGAGGCCGAGCCGACACTGCGCGCGAAACCCCGCGGCACCTGACGGCCCGGCCCGTGCGGGTCAGGCCCCCAAAGGTCAGAAACAACGCTCCGGGCTCGGGCTCAGCCCCCCATGAAATCGGCCTTGCCCAGCACCACGCCGTTATGGCGCAGGATGTTGTAGGCGGTGCTCATGTGGAAATAGACGTTCGGCAGCACGAAATAGGAAAGATATGCCGCGCCGGAAAACTTGCGCTCTGCCCCGGCCACTTTCAGCGTGATCTCGCGGCTCTCGGCCCCCTGCAATGCCTCTGCCGAAAAACTGCCGACATAGTCTTTTGCCGCCGAAATCCGCGCCTGCAGGCCTGCGAAATCGGTCTCGGTATCGGGAAAGCTCTTTGGCTCTGCGCCCGCCAGACGCGCCACGCCACGTGCCGCGAAATCGCAACTCAGCTGAACCTGACGGATCAGCGGGAACATGTCGGGAAACAGCCGGCAGCCCAAGAGGACAGCGGGATCGATCTTTTTATCGGCAGCATGCGCCTCGGCCTTGCGCAACACGCCGGAGAGGGCGGTCAGGCCGTGCAGGAAAACAGGAACGGATTGGTCGTACATCATCGCCTCTGGAGAGTTACCCCGTTGATGCCGGCGGCCCGGCGGAACATCCGGTGCCGCACCGCATGGCGCGCAGCAACCCGAACCGGCGCACCCTGCGCCGGGACCGTTTGCACGGCAAGTGGGGCCTGCCGCACAGCCCCGCCCGCCCCCTGTGCAATGATGCGAAAGCTCAGCGTTTGTGGATCACCGCCACCTGATCGCGGCGGGTCTTGTTATAGCCCACCTGAAACAGGAAACAGCCCGAGATATCGGCACGAAGGGCGCTGAACTCGGCCTGCATCGCGGGGTCCTGATGCACGAAAGCACCCGTTTCGGAATAGCTGCGAAAGAGGGCTGCCGTCTTGGTGATGCCTTCACGCTCATAAGTGGCGGGCTGCCAGCGCAGATCCTCGATAATGTAGAGCCCGCCGGAGGCCAGCCGCGGGAACAGTTCAAGAAAGGCAAATTGCTGATGATGCGAGGCATGGGAGGCATCGTCGATGATCACTTCCATCGGCGGCAGGGCGGCCGTGGCCGCGCGGATCGCGTCGCGCCGATCCATGTCGCAGCGGGTAAAGACAAAGCGCGGGTCCTCAAACCAGCTGAAATCCGACACGTCGAGGCCGTGTACCTTGGCCTTGGGAAAAAACTCCAGCCACATCCGGACCGAGGGGCAGTCGGTTGTGGTGCGGTCGGCGCTGTGGCCCAGCTCTGGCCCGCCAATCTGCAACCCCATCTCCAGAAAATTGAAGGCGCGGTCGCGGTAGGGCAGGAACAACAGCTGATAAAGCTCGGCATAGCGATGCTTGGCCGAGCCCTTGTCAGAGCCGTAACGGTCCGCAAGATCGGTCAGGTTGACCTGCCCGCGCCCCACCCGAAGCGCCGCCGGAAAGCGCCGATGCGGATCTGCCTGCGGCAAGGCGGTATCCATCGCCGACCGCCTGTCTTCTGCGCAGATCTCTTTCAAGCCCCGAACCTCCAAACTCAGGAGGCTTAATCATCGCCAATATTACCTAAGAAAACCTTTGGACACGCGCGCCTCCGGTGGCGTCCGCGCGTTGGAAGCGAGGGGGATTACCCCCGCGATACCCGCACGACAAAGGGCATGGGCGGCAAAATGCGCGACGGATAGGCCGCCCGGAACGAAAAAGGGCGCGCATGCTGCGCGCCCGATCCTGGCGATTTACGCTTGCCAGTTGCGGTCTTTTCAGACCCCAAGACACCAGCGCATCACCGCCTTTTGTGCATGCAGACGGTTCTCGGCCTCGTCGAAGATCACCGAATTCGGCCCGTCCATCACCGCGCTCGTCACCTCATCATTCCGATGCGCGGGCAGGCAATGCATGAACAACGCATCCTTGTTCGCCTGAGCCATCAGCGCCTCGTTCACCTGATAGCCGCGCAGCTGGTTGTGGCGCCGCTCCTTGGCCGATTCCGGATCATGCATGCTGACCCAGGTATCGGTGACCACCAGATCCGCCCCCTGCACCGCCTTGGCCGGGTCGCGCTCGATCTGCACATCCACGCCTTTGGAGCGGGCAAAATCCACCCATTCCTGCTCGGGATCCAGCGTCGGCGGGCCGGTGAAGGTGAAATCAAAGCCGAATTGCCCCGCTGCATGCAGGAAGCTCGCGCAGACGTTGTTGCCATCGCCCGACCAGACCACTTTCTTGCCACGGATCGGGCCGTGATGCTCTTCATAGGTCATGATATCGGCCATGATCTGGCAGGGATGCGTGCGGTTGGTCAGCCCGTTGATCACCGGCACCGTCGCATGCTCGGCCATTTCCTGCAGCGTCGCCTCTTCAAAGGTGCGGATCATGATCAGATCGACATAGCGCGACAGCACCCGCGCGGTATCGGCAATCGTCTCGCCATGACCCAGCTGCATTTCCTTGCCCGAGAGCACCATGGTCTGCCCGCCCATCTGCCGCACGCCAACGTCAAAGGAAACGCGGGTCCGGGTCGAGGGTTTCTCAAAAATCAGGGCCACCATGCGGCCTGCCAGCGGCTGCTCATCATCCGGCGTGCCTTTCGGGCGGCCGCCACGGGCGTCTTTCATGGCGCGCGCCTGATCGATCATGCTGCGCAGGGCTTCGGGCGAGGTGGTGTGAATGTCGAGAAAATGGGTCATCGGTCGGTCTTTCGAAACGGGCGGGGTTGGGGTTGCCCCCGGGCCTTTGGCCATTCCCCCCCGGGGAGAACGCGGCATCAAGATTGCCGACGGGTCAAATCGAGCGTCACGCCGGAACGGCGCGGGTCGGGACATCAGCCAAATCGTCGCCAGGCCCGCTCGGCGCGGGCGCCATCGGGGCGCGGGGCATTTTGCCCCCGCCCCGACAGGACGCCCTGCGGCGCCGGATGATCTGCCTCAGCCCGCATGCGCTTCAAGCGCCGTCGCCGCCCGGTCGAGCCGCGCCACCGCCTCGGCCAGATCGGCATCTTCGATGTTCAGCGCGGGCAAGAGCCGCAGGACGTTTTCCGCCGCGGGCACCGTCAGCACCTCTGCCGCATAGCCCGCCTTGACCACATCCACCGGGGCGATCTTGCATTTCAGCCCCAGCATCAGGCCCTGGCCCTGCACCCCTTCAAACACCGTCGGATGCGCCGCGACCAGCCCTTCCAGCTTTTGCCGGAACAGGCCCGCCTTGCGCCCGACTTCCGCAAGGAAGGCAGGATCCGAGACGATCTCGGTCACTTTCAGCCCCACGGCACAGGCCAAAGGATTGCCGCCATAGGTCGAGCCATGCGTGCCCGCCACCATGCCGGAGGCGGCATTCTCGGTCGCCAGCACCGCGCCCAGCGGGAAACCACCGCCGATGCCCTTGGCCACCATCATGATATCCGGGTTCACCCCGGCCCATTCATGCGCGAACAGCCGGCCCGAGCGGCCCATGCCACATTGCACCTCGTCAAAGATCAGCAGCGCGCCATTGGCATCGCAAAGCGCACGGATCTCTTTCAGATCGGCATCCGGCCAGACCTTGATCCCGCCCTCGCCCAGAATCGGCTCCAGCATCACCGCGGCCGTGTCGGGACCAATGGCATCTTTCAGCGCGGCCAGATCGCCCCAGGGCAGCTGCGTAAAGCCCGGCATCAGCGGGCCAAAACCCTTGATCATCTTATCCCCGCCCGAAGCGGCAATCGCCCCGGTCGAGCGGCCATGGAACGAGCCCTGGAAGGTCAGGATATGGCTGCGTTCCGCATCGCCCTTCTCGTAATGGTATTTGCGCGCCATCTTGATGGCGAGTTCGGCAGCCTCGGTGCCGGAATTGGTGAAAAACACCGTATCGGCAAAGGTCAGCCCGACCAGCGCATCCGCCAGTTTCTTTTGCCCCGGAATTTCATAGAGGTTGGAGACATGCCAGAGCTGCCCCGCCTGCTCGGTCAGCGTGGCCACCAGTTCGGGGTTGGCATGGCCGAGCGCGTTGACCGCGATGCCCGCGCCCAGATCCAGGAAGCGGCGGCCGTCATCGGTGGTCAGCCAGCTTCCCTCGCCGGACACAAAGGCCAGGGGCGCGCGGTTATAGGTGGGCAGAACGGAAGCAATCATCGCAAGTCTCCGAGAGGAAGGCCAAATGGGTGCACCGCGCCGGGGGTCGAGTCAACGCTTTCGCAAGGCGGCAGCGTGATTTAGGCGCGGAAGGGGGGTATTTTGGATGGGCGCGGCTGCCGGTGGGGCATGGCCGCAAGAGATCAGGCGTCAGGCGCGGGGCGCACGACGTCGGGGACGGGCAATAAGGGCGGTCCGGGTGATCATGGCGATTGCGTAGCGGGCTGCCCCCCCGTTGTAAAGTCTGTTTTGACACGCGCCGCAGGTGAGCCTCGGCCGTCACCCAAAAGCGACAGCTTGGCCGACGCGACCCGGCCCTGCGGCCCCGATCCGTCCCGCGCCCCGCCACGGCCTCAGGGTTTCATGCGAAAGCCGGATTTCAGCCAGCTCCAGGCCAGCGCCAGTACGGCGAAGGTCACGCCGCTGCACACAAAAAGCCCCCGGACCGGATCGGCATCCGAGACGCCCAGAATGCCGTACCGCGCGCCATCGATCAGGTAAAACACCGGATTCCAATGCGTCAGCGTGTGAAAGAACGGCGGCAGCACGTCTGCCGAGTAAAAGGTACCCGACAGGAACGACAAAGGCGTGACGATGAAGTTGGTGATCGCCGCCATCTGGTCAAATTTATTGGCCCAGATCGCCGCCAAAATCCCCAGACCCCCCAAAAGGATCGCACCCAAAGCCACAAAGCACAGCGCCCAGAGCGGATGCGCAATCCCCTGCCCCAGCGCCACGCCCATCACGAGGCCGATCACCATCGCCACCATCAGGCTGCGCGCCAGCGCCCCCGCCAGATAGCCCAGCAGGATCTCGCTCGCCGAGAGCGGCGGCATCAGCGTGTCGACGATATTGCCCTGCACCTTGGCGATCACGATGGAGGACGAGGTGTTGGCAAAGGCGTTCTGGATCACCGTCATCATCAAAATGCCGGGACCGATAAAGTTGAGGTACGGTACGCCCATCACCGCCGCGCGGTCCGCGCCGCCAAAGGCCAGCGCGAAGACCGTGAGGAACAGGGCAGCGGTCATCAGCGGCGCCAGCAGCGTCTGCTGCCAAACCGCCAGAAACCGGGCGATTTCGCGCCGCGCCAGCGTGGCGGTGCCCAGCCAGTTCACCCGGCCAAACCGCCGCACCCCCATCTGCCGGGATGTCCCGCTTCGGCTGGTTTTCGCCGCTTCCGCCGCCACCGGCTCTGCGCCCTGACGCTTTGCGCCGAATTCTGGTCCGCTCATTGCTGGCTTCTCCTTGATTTCGCGCCGCTGCGCTTGTATCTCAACCCGTCCCGCATAAAATAGGTGCGGAACGAGAATTACCAGTGCCCGGGGCAAGTCCCCCGCGCATACAACACCCCGTTCGCGGGGGGAAAGCGGAAAGGCAGCCATGTCCTGGACCGATGAGCGCGTCGAAACGCTGAAGAAGATGTGGGCCGAAGGTCAGTCGGCCAGCCAGATTGCCAAGGAGCTGGGCGGCGTGACGCGCAATGCCGTGATCGGCAAAGTGCACCGTCTGGGCCTGTCGAACCGTGTGGGCGGCGCACCCGAACCGGTGGCCGTGGCTCCCGGCAGCGCCAAGCCGCGTGTGCCTGACGCCACGATGGAGGCGCCCGAGGTGGAAACCCCGCGCGCCGAGCCGCGGATTGAACCGCGCGAAGCTCCGCGTGCCGCCGCCGCGCGGCCCGAGCCGGAAGAAGCCCCGCGCGCACCGCGTGCCGAGCCCGCCGCCGAGCCGCGGGTGAGCGCCGCACCGCGGGTGGAAGCCGCGCCCGCCGTGGTGCCGCTGCGCAAACAGATCGTGCCCGCAGGCCAGCCGCTGCCGCCGCAGCCCTCCGCCAATGAGATCAGCCCCGAGGCTCTCGCTTCGGTGCGCGAAGTCGAAAAGCGCGCGAAGAAGCTGAACCTGATGGAGCTGACCGAGCGGACCTGCAAATGGCCGATCGGCGATCCGGCCACCGACCATTTCTGGTTCTGCGGTCTGCCGAGCCAGCAGGGCAAACCCTATTGCGAAGCGCATGTCGGCGTGGCCTTCCAGCCGATGAGCGCGCGCCGCGACCGTCGCCGCTGAGGCGGCCCACGGGACGAGATCCATTTCGAGACAGGGCGGGCCTCCGGGCCCGCCTTCGCCTTTGCGAAAGTAGCCACAGATGAGCCAGAACCCGCCGAACCTCCGCCCCGATCTGGCACCTGCACCGGTGTTTGACGCGACCCGCCGCGCGGGGCAGCCGACCATCGGCATGGTCAGCCTGGGCTGTCCGAAAGCGCTGGTCGACAGCGAGCGGATCCTGACGCGGCTGCGCGCCGAAGGCTATGCGATCTCGCCCGATTATCAGGGCGCGGATGCGGTCATCGTCAACACCTGCGGCTTTCTCGACAGCGCCAAGGCCGAAAGCCTGGAGGCGATTGGCGAAGCTCTGGCCGAGAATGGCAAGGTCATCGTCACCGGCTGCTTGGGCGCAGAGCCCGAGTATATCACCGGCGTGCATCCGAGCGTTCTGGCGGTCACCGGCCCGCATCAATATGAGCAGGTGCTCGACGCCGTACATGGCGCGGTACCGCCCTCGCCGGATCCGTTCATCGACCTTCTGCCCGCCACCGGTGTCAGCCTGACGCCGCGGCATTACAGCTATCTGAAGATTTCCGAGGGCTGCAACCACGCCTGCAAATTCTGCATCATCCCCGACATGCGCGGCAAGCTGGTCAGCCGCCCCGTCCATGCCGTGCTGCGCGAGGCGGAAAAGCTGGTGGAGGCGGGGGTCAAGGAACTCCTCGTCATCTCGCAGGACACTTCGGCCTATGGTCTCGACCGCCGCTATGACACGCATCCCTGGAAGGGGCGCGAGGTGCGCAGCCACATCACCGATCTCGCGCGTGAACTCGGCCAGTTCGGCGCCTGGGTGCGGCTGCATTACGTCTATCCCTATCCGCATGTGCGCGAGCTGATCCCGCTGATGGCCGAGGGGCTGGTGCTGCCCTATCTCGACATTCCGTTCCAGCACGGCCACCCGGATGTGCTCAAGCGCATGGCGCGGCCCGCGGCCTCGGCCAAGGTGCTGGACGAAATCGCCGCCTGGCGCGCCACCTGCCCCGATATCACCCTCCGCTCAACCTTCATCGTGGGCTATCCCGGTGAAACTGAAGCCGAATTCCAGTATCTGCTGGACTGGATGGACGAGGCGCAGCTCGACCGGGTTGGTTGCTTCCAATATGAAAACGTCGCCGGGGCCCGCTCGAACGCGCTGCCCGATCATGTGCCCGATGAGGTGAAGCAGGAACGCTGGGACCGCTTCATGGAAAAGGCACAGGCGATCTCCGAGGCGAAACTGGCGGCCAAGGTGGGGTTGCAGATGCAGGTGCTGGTGGACAGTGTCGATGCCGAAGGCGCCACCTGCCGCACCAAGGCCGATGCGCCCGAGATCGACGGCAACCTCTTCATCGACGAGGGATTCGAGGCGCTGAAACCCGGTGATCTGGTCGAGGTTACCGTGGAAGAGGCGGGCGAATACGACCTCTGGGGCCGAATCAATTAAGGTTTTCGGCTGAATTTTCGGCATTTGCCGCATTTTCGCCCCGATACCGGCCCGGACCTGCCGCAGCGGCGCGGTTATCTGCCTTCATTCGCAAGTGGATGGAGGGCAGATGTTCGAGACCATATCCTGGCGCCTGATGGCGCCCACGCTGCTGGCCGTCGGCCTGTTGACGATTGGCCATGCCCGCGCCGCGCAAGTCTGCGGTGGCGCCCCGAAGCTGGTGAGCGAAAGCATGTTCAACAGCGTCAACGCTGCCCGCAAGACCGCCGGACTGCCCGCGCTGAAGGAAGACCGGAAACTGGCGCGCGCGGCACAGGAACATGCCTGCGATATGGCCAAGAACGGCTATTTCGCGCATCAGGATCTGCAGGGCCGCAATGTGATGAAACGCGTGCGCGCCGAGGGCTATCGCAGTTGTGTCGCCGCGGAAAACCTCGGCTTTGGCTGGCGCACGGTGGATCAGGTGATGAAAGACCTGATGAACTCGCCGCATCACCGCGAGAACATCCTGCGCCGCTCGGTCAAGGCGATCGGCATCGGCTATGTGCCGCCGACCAATGGCCAGGGCCCCTGGTGGGTGCAGGTTTTCGCCGACCCCTGCTGAGGGCACCGGCAAGCCGCCGCCGCCGCTGACGCGCGCGCTTGCAAATCGCGCGCTTCTGGCGATTGATGGGGCGTCCTCAGCGGAGCGCCCGATGCCTGTCCACCTCCCACTGCCCCTGCATGGCGACTGCGCCCCATGCCGCATGACCCATCTCGACACGGCCGCGCAGCCGCGCTGGCGCGGAGCTGCGTGCATGGCCGCGTTCGGTCTCGCACTCACCCTCGCCCTGCCGGGCGGCACCCGTGCAGAGACAACGAGCGCGGCCCAGCTGACATTAACCGCATCGTCTTCGGGCACCTGCCCGATGCCCACGGCCGAGATCCAGAACAACATGCTCGCCGCGGTGAATGCCCAGCGGGCGGCCAAAGGGCGCGCACCGCTTGCGCTGGAGCCTGCGCTGATCCGCGCGGCACAGCTGCATGCCTGCGACATGGCCACCCACGGGTTTTTCGGCCATACCGGCAGCGCTGGCACCAGCCCGATGCGGCGGGTGAAAGATCAGGGCTACAAGAACTGCATCGTTGCCGAGAACATTGCCCTCGGACAGGCCGATGTCGCCCAGGCGATGCAGAGCCTTCTGGCCTCGCCCGGTCACCGCACCAACATCGAGCGTCCCCGGGTGCAGCGGGCGGGCTTTGGCTATCTGCCCAGGATCAATGGCGCGGGGCCCTGGTGGGTGCAGGTCTTTGCCCGCCCCTGCTGAACGCGTCGCCCCCCACCCGCAACGGGCAGGCATCGCGGCGTCAACCGGGCCAGATTTCACCATAAAGACAGGGGCTGGCGCGCGCCGCCCCCTTTCCCTTTTGCCGCTTCTCGACTAGACAGCGCCTTTGAAACCCACCGGCAGGAGTAGTCCCATGGCGTCCTATCAGTATGTCTACCACATGGAAGGTGTCTCCAAGACCTATCCCGGCGGCAAGAAATGCTTTGAAAATATCCACCTGAACTTTCTGCCCGGTGTGAAGATCGGTGTCGTCGGCGTCAACGGTGCGGGTAAATCGACCCTGCTGAAGATCATGGCCGGCATGGACAAGGATTTCCAGGGCGAAGCATGGGCCGCCAAAGGCGCCAAGATCGGCTATCTGCCGCAGGAACCGCGTCTGGACGAGTCGCTGGACGTGCGCGGCAATGTGATGCTGGGTCTGGCGGAGAAAACCGGCATTCTCGCGCGCTACAACGAATTGGCGATGAACTACTCGGACGAGACCGCCGATGAGATGGCCGAGCTGCAGGACAAGATCGACGCGCAGAACCTCTGGGATCTGGACAGCCAGGTCGACATCGCGCTGGAGGCCCTGCGCTGCCCGCCCGATGACGCAGATGTCTCGACCCTTTCGGGCGGTGAGCGCCGCCGCGTGGCTTTGTGCAAACTGCTGCTCGAAGCGCCGGACATGCTGCTCCTCGACGAACCGACCAACCACCTGGACGCCGAGACCATCGCCTGGCTGCAAAAGCACCTGATCGAATACACCGGCACCATCCTCTGCGTCACCCACGACCGGTACTTCCTGGATGACATCACCGGCTGGATCCTCGAGCTGGACCGGGGCCGTGGCATCCCCTACGAGGGGAACTATTCCGCATGGCTGGAGCAGAAGGCCAAGCGCCTGCTGCAGGAAGCGCGTGAGGACAAGGCCAAGCAAAAAGTCATGGCCAAAGAGCTTGAGTGGATCCGCGCGGGCGTCAAGGCCCGTCAGGCCAAGCAAAAAGCCCGGATCTCGGCCTATGAGAAAATGGCGGATGTCTCGGAGAAAGAACGGGTCGGCAGCGCGCAGATCATCATCCCGAACGGCCCGCGTCTGGGCGGCAAGGTGATTGAGGTCGAAGGGCTGAAGAAAGCCATGGGCGACAAGCTGCTGATCGAAAACCTGACCTTCTCGATCCCGCCGGGTGCCATTGTCGGCGTCATCGGGCCGAACGGTGCCGGTAAATCGACGCTGTTCAAGATGATCACCGGGCAGGAAACCCCGGATGAGGGCTCGATCATCGTCGGCGACACGGTGAAACTCTCCTATGTCGATCAGTCGCGCGACACGCTCGACCCGAACAAGACCGCCTGGGAAGAAATCTCGGACAGTCTTGAGGTCGTGCATCTGGGCGATGTCGAGATGAACAGCCGCGCCTACGCCGGGGCCTTCAACTTCAAGGGCACCGACCAGCAGAAGAAAGTCGGCCTGCTCTCGGGCGGGGAGCGCAACCGCGTTCACCTGGCCCGCCTGCTGCGCGCCAATGGCAACGTGCTGCTCCTCGACGAACCGACCAACGACCTTGACGTGGAAACGCTGCAGGCACTGGAAGCGGCCATCGAAGATTTCGCCGGTTGCGCGGTGATCATCAGCCACGACCGCTTCTTCCTCGACCGTCTGTGCACGCATATCCTCGCCTTTGAGGGCGATGCGCATGTGGAATGGTTCGAAGGCAACTTCGGTGCCTATGAAGAGGACAAGATCCGCCGCCTCGGGGCGGATTCGGTCCAGCCGAAGCGCGTCAAACACAAGAAATTCAGCAGGTAATCTGAATGCAAATAGCGCTCCGTCCGCTGCTGCTTGCGATTTTCATCGCCGCGGCGGTCGGGGCGCTGACGGGCTATCGCTATGATGGCACCGCCAACCCGGAATACACCCCGGGGATGCATGGCCTGGTGGCCCTGTCCGGGATGCTGGGGGCCGCCATAGGCACCTTGTTCGGATTTCCGTTGATGCTGTTCCCGGTGCGCCGCTTCGCGGTGCTGCGGGACATTGGCATTGTGATGGGCATCCTCGTCTTCGCCGGGCTGGTCGGCGGCCTGATTCTGGGCCCCATGGGCCCGATGATGGGGTTGATGGCGGCGGTGATTTTCCCGCTTCACGATCCGGTCGTGGGATTGGCCTATGGTGCGGCCATTGCAACCGTTCTGTGGCTGGCCCACCGGACGCGCCAGGACCCGCGCTGACCGCCCCTGCGACACTTTGGCCGCCCCGCCTCCGGCCTGCATTAATCAGACCGAAAACATGTCATGGCATATGGTGACAAGGCCGGTGCACAGCGTGTCATCGCGCCTGCTGTACGCGGCAGTTATCCATTTTGGGCGTATGAGTGAGAGGGCAGGTCGCCGCAGCCTGCCCCTTTTTCATGCGACGAATTCGCGCATCCCCGCGGAACCCGGCCCGATGTCGCGGCGTTGGCCTCTCAACAGCATAGAGGGAGCGATCACCATGAAAGGTATCTTGGCTTGGGCCATCGGGATTCCGATCCCGATCATCATCATCCTGTATTTCGCGGGCGTGTTCTGACCAGTCGGTACACGTACGAGTGGGGGCAGGCCGCCCGCGACCTGCCCCGTTTATGTGCCTGAACAACGCCTTCACACCCCCGGCGTGACGGCGCGCCCCCGAACCCGGCAAGGCCCGGGAACCGACGGCCCCGGCGCGACGTGAGGTCGGCTGTGGCGACTGCCCCGCGACCGGGCCCCCGGAAGCGGCTGCTGCAGGTGAGGCGGTTGCTGCGGGCATCCCCACGGCAGCACCCACCGGGCGCGCGCGTTGACGCCATGCTTCCCCAAAACCTACTTCTTTTTCACGAATTCGGTGAGGATGACGATCCGTTGCCCCTCCACCCGGCCCTCGATATGGCCCGCGTTTTCGGCCACGAGGCTGATGCCGCGCACCGCGGTGCCGCGTTTGGCGGTAAAGCCCGCGCCCTTCACCGGCAAATCCTTGATCAGCACCACGGTATCGCCCTGCGCCAGCACGACACCATTGCTGTCCTTGTGCACGACGCCCGGCAGCGGCTGCCCGGCCTCGGCCCAAGCCTGCGTTGCGGCGTCCAGCGCGATGTTCTCACGCGCCTCGGCGGCCCAGGGGGCCTCGATCTGACCCAGTTTGCGCCAGACCGCCACCTGCACGGCGGGCACGCCCGACCAGGCGGCACCCTCCAGACAGCGCCAATGACCCTCGGCGGTGCTGCCCTCCTCATCGCGGCAAGCGGCGCAGAGGAGCACGGCCTCATCCTCGCCCGGCGGCACATCCACCGGGGCCAGATCCGTAGCATCGCCACAGAATTCGCAAACGCCACCGGCGCGGGTCATCAGATCATCAATCAGGGACATGGGGCCTCCGGGCCGCTGGGATTTGCCCCTGCCTAGCGACTGCACCGGCGCCGGGCAAGCCTGCCGGCCCGCCCGGCCCTGCGGCGAAGCCGCGCGTCAGCCGTCGATCCAGTCCCAAGCGACGGTGAATTCCCCCATGCGCGCCGCAACCGCGCGGCGGTCACAGCCCTCGCCCGCCCGCAGCCGCGCCACCAGACCGCGCTTTTTATCCTCGACCACCTCGACCACCTGCGCCATCGCGCCCGCTTGGTCCAGGGTCGCATTCAGCACGCGAATGATCGCCAGACGCCGCAGATCGGGCTTGAAGATCTTGCCCACTGCGGTTTTGGGCAGCTCCGGCAGGATGTCGATATGTTTTGGCACCGCCGCGCGTTCCTGGATATGCGTGCGGGCATGCTCGAGCAGCGCCTCGGGCGTCACTTCGGCCCCGGCGACCAGCTCGACATAGGCGCAGGGCAATTCGCCCGCGAAACTGTCCGGCTGACCGATGGCCCCGGCAAAGGCCACGGCGGGATGGGACAAGAGCGCCGATTCGATCTCGGCGGGGTCAATATTGTGGCCGCCGCGGATGATCAGATCCTTGGCGCGCCCGGTGATCCACAGATAGCCATCGGCATCAAGCCGCCCCAGATCGCCGGTGCGCAGGAACCGCCCTTCGGCGAAGAGCTCGCGGTTCTTGTCGGCTTCGGTATAGGTCGAACCGTCAAAAACGCCGGGGCTGGCAACGCAGATCTCGCCCACCTCATCAATGCCGCAATCGTGGAAATCCCCGCCCCGTTTCATCAGAATCCGCACATGGCTGTAGGGCAAGGGCACCCCGACCGAGCCGACTTTCTTCATCCCGTTCACCGGGTTGCAGGAGACGAGACAGGTCGCCTCGGTCAGGCCGTAGCCCTCGGCAATCTCCACACCGGTCGCCGCCTTGAAGCGGTTGTAAAGCTCGATCGGCAGCGGGGCCGAGCCGGAAATCGCGGTTTTCAGGCTGGAGACGTCGGCATTGACCGGACGTTGCATCAGCGCGGAAATCGCTGTGGGCACGGTGATCAGGAAGGTGACCTGCCAGCGTTCGATCAGCTTCCAGAAATTGTCGAACACCCCCTCGCCGCGATAGCCCGCGGGGGTGGGCATCACCATATGCGCACCGGACGCGATACAGGACATCAGGATCGGATAGGCCGCGAAAACATGGAACAGCGGCAGCGGGCAGATCAGCACATCCGTCTCATCAAACAGCAGTTTGCCGCCCAGCCAGCCGTTGTAGATCATCCCCGAATAGCGGTGCTGCGCCACTTTCGGCATGCCGGTGGTGCCGCCGGTGTGGAAATAGGCGGCGACCCGGTCGGTGGTGGCATCGGCAAAGCTCAGACGCTCCGCCGGTTGCCCGGCGCAGGCACGGTTGAAATCCAGCATGCGGGCCCGGTGCGTCACCGTCATTTTCGGGCGGATCAGCGGCACGATCAGGTTTTTGGGAAAGCGAAGATAGCGGTTGAGGTCGACCTCAAGCACGGTTTGCACATTCGGGGCCATGGCGACAGCTGCTGCGGCCTTTTGCGCACAATCGCTTTTCGGAAAGGCCTTCAGCGTCACCAGCACCTTGGCATTGGTTTCACGCAGGATGGCGCCGATCTGCTCGGGCTCCAGCAAGGGATTGATCGGATTGACGATCCCCGCAATGCTGCCGCCCAAGAGAACCGCCGCCGTCTCAAGGCAATTGGGCAGCATATAGGCGACGGTATCCCCCTCGCCCACGCCAAGACTGCGGAACAGATTGGCCGCCTGCGTTGAGCGCGCCATCAGATCGCGCCAGCTCAGGGTTTCGGCCGGGTCCTTGGGGCCCGAGAAAATCTGAAAA
The DNA here is from genome assembly GCF_052113705.1 of Phaeovulum sp. W22_SRMD_FR3. Classification (NCBI taxonomy): domain Bacteria; kingdom Pseudomonadati; phylum Pseudomonadota; class Alphaproteobacteria; order Rhodobacterales; family Paracoccaceae; genus Phaeovulum; species Phaeovulum sp. W22_SRMD_FR3. The sequence continues at coordinate 403,994 of NZ_JBGQOG010000001.1, forward strand.
GTGATCGCCGGACGATCGCCGTGGCGGGCGGTCACATCCGCCAAGAACTGATACATCGTGTGCGGGCGCGCGCGATCCGCCCAAGGCATCTCGGCTTCGACCGCATCCCGGTCTGCCACGCTGGCAAATTTTCCCATGTCATCCTCCCTGCGGCGCGTTCCGAATTTCCTCCCCGAAGCGTGCCTTGTGCAAGGTTGCCCGAAAACCGGGGGCGCGGGCAAGCCAGCACCCCCGGTTGCAACGTCACGTCACGGAAAGAAGTGCCGCGTCACACCGTGCCTTCGGTGAATTGCAGCCGCGCCAGCCGGGCATAGAGCCCGTTTTGCGCCACCAGCTCATCATGCGTCCCCTGCGCCACGATGCGGCCCTGATCAAACACCACGATCCGGTCGGCCTTTTTCACCGTCGCCAACCGGTGCGCCACGATCAGCGTGGTGCGGGTCTCGGCCAGACGCTCCACCGCCGCCTGCACCGCGCGCTCGCTTTCGGCATCGAGCGCGCTTGTCGCCTCGTCCAGAAGCAGGATCGGCGCGTCGCGCAAAATGGCGCGGGCGATGGCGATGCGCTGTTTCTGCCCGCCCGAGAGCATCACGCCCCGCTCGCCGACATAGGTCTCATAGCCCTCCGGCAGCGCCGACAGGAAGTCATGCGCATGGGCGGCGCGGGCGGCATTTTCCACCTCGGCATCGGTGGCTTCGGGGCGGCCAAAGCGGATGTTCTCGCGCGCCGAGGCCGCAAAGATCACCGGGTCCTGAGGCACGAGGCTGATGGCGCGGCGGAAATCGGCGCGCGCCAGCGTGCGCAAATCATGGCCGTCGATGCTGACCGAGCCGGATTCCGGGTCCCAGAACCGCTGGATCAACTGGATGACCGTGGTCTTGCCCGCGCCGGAGGGTCCGACCAGCGCCACGGTTTCGCCCGGCGCAATCTTCAGCGTCACCTGATCGAGCGCCGAAGCATTGGGGCGCGAGGGATAATGGAAGGTCACATCGTGAAAGGCGATGGCGCCTTTCGCGGGCATCGGCAGCGGCAGGGGATGCGCCGGGTCAAGCACCGGATCTTCGGCCGAGAGGAGCTCCACCAGCCGCTCGGTCGCCCCCGCCGCGCGTTGCAGCTCGCCCCAGATCTCCGAGAGGGCGCCGACCGAGCCCGCGACCATCACCGCATAGATGACAAACTGCACCAGCTGGCCCACGCTCATCGCGCCCGCCCGCACATCGCGCGCGCCGATCCACAGGACGCCCACCACCCCGGCAAAGACGAGGAAGATCACGATGACGGTCATCACCGCACGGGTGCCGATCCGGGTTTTGGCCGAGCGATAGCTTTGCTCGGTGACATCGGCGAAACGGCCGCGCGTCGGGGCTTCATGGGTAAAGGCCTGCACGGTCTGCGCCGCCATCAGCGCCTCGGAGGCATTGGCCGAGGAGAGCGCGATCAGATCCTGGTTCTGGCGGCTGAGGTTGCGCAACCGGCGGCCCAGCACGATGATCGGCACCACCACGGCGGGCACCAGCAGCAGCACCAGCCCGGTCAGCTTGGCCGAAGTCAGCATCAGCATTGCCACACCGCCGATCAGGATCAGCGCGTTGCGCAGCGCGATCGAGACCGAGGAGCCGATGACCGAGAGGATCAGCGTGGTGTCCGTGGTGATCCGGCTGATGATCTCGCCGGTCAGGATTTTCTCGAAGAACGACGGGCTGAGGCCCAGCACCCGGTCGAAAACCGCGCGGCGGATATCGGCCACCACCCGCTCGCCGAGCCGCGTCACCAGATAATAGCGCGCCCCCGTGCCCAGCGCCAAAAGCCCCGCAATCAGCAATGCGGCGGCGAAATAGGCATCCAGCAGCTGCGCGCCCTGATTAAAGCCGTCCACCACCCGGCGCACCGCCAGCGGCAGGATCAGGCTGATCGAGGCGGTCGCCGCAAGTGCCACCAGCGCCGAGATGGCGATCACCCGATAGGGTTTGATGAACGGGGCAAGCCCCCTGAGCGCGCCGATGCGTTTCGTCGTCGGGCGGTCTTCGAGCGAGGCTTTGGGAGCGCGTGCCATGGGGTCTCCTGTTCCGGTCCCCTCGGGATTTAGGCATTTCGGCCCGCAGGGGCAAGCGATCTGGCCGCGCGCATCGTCGCAGGGCCCGCCCGCCTCCCGCGCGTGGCTGCGGCGGCGCAACGGCTGCGGCGACGGGAACGCTTGCCGCAATACGATCCGGGCTGGGGTCAGGAACGGGCGCCGGGCGCGCGCCGGATCAGCAGAACAGCAAGCATCATAAGCGTCGCGCAGGCCGCAACCGCCGCCGCCACCCACAGCACCGCCTGAAAGGAGGCGGCCTGCGCGATCAGCCCCGCCGCCGGGCCTGCCAGAACGCCACTGACCTTGAGCACGTTCCAGTACAGGGCCGTGGCCTGCGCGGGGCGATCCTCGGCATAAGATTGAATGAAGCTGATCCCGAGGCTTGCATAGAGGCCGTAATACAGCCCTTCGAGTGCCGCCCCGGCCAACATCTGCGGATAGGTCTGCACCTGTGACATCAGGGAAATCGTCACAGCAGCCAGTGCGGCCACCAGCGCCAGCGGCCGTTTCAGGCCAAAACGGGCGGTCATGAGCGGCGTGGCGAAAATCGCCAGGATCTCCACAAAGGTCTTCATGCTGAACGCGGTGCCGGGCGCGTAATCGGGCAGCCCCACCTCGCGCACATAAAAGAGTGGCAGGGCGCTGAAGGTCAGCGAATGCGCCAAGGACATGCAAAACACAAAGGCCGCCGCCAGCCAGAGCCTCTTGTCCCGCGGCACCGGGCCGCCTGCCGCGCCGCTTTTCGGGCGCAGCACCATGGCGCGGGGGATGATCGCCCACCACATCACCGCCCAGATCAGCGCCAGCCCGAAGGCAAACCGGAACACCACCGCATCGCCGAACCATCCGGCGCAGAGGAAACTGGCGGCGGGCCCGATCATCCAGCCGGTGGAGGTGGTGGCGCGCATATAGGCATTGGACCGGCCGCGCGGCATCTTTTGCCCTTCGGCCACCACCAGCCCCATGCTGAACATGGTCGAGACCGCGCTGCCGCTGAGGCCAAAGCCCAGCGCGCCAAAGCTGAGGACGCTCCACAGCGCGGGCCGGACCGACAGCACGAGGCTCGCCGCAAGATAACCGGCGAGCGCCACGCCGATCAGCGGGAAGGGGGCGGTGCCATTGTCCAGCCAACGGCCGAAGGCGCGGTTGCAAATGATACCGATACCGGTGACTTCCAGCGCATAGACGCCAATGGCCCAGGGCGCCTGACCCAGCCCCTCGACGATATAATAGCCCATGAACGGCACGATCATCGCGCTGCAGACAGTGCCGGTGAACAACACCAGCAGGAAGGGAAGAAGCGTGAGCGGCTGGCCCCGCCCTGTTGTCTGCGGTGGTATCATTCAAAAGCTGCCTTGGGGGGATGCCGCCGCGTTTTCCGGGGAACCCTCCGACCTCTTAGGCCGCCAAGATGACGGCTCTGTGTCAGCGGGGGGCGCAATATCACCACTGGCCCCCCGTGACACTGGTGCCGCGCGGTGCTGCGCAGCATGGCCCTGCGTGGCGAGCCCGGGTCAGGCCCCGGGTCAGGCGCCGGGCATTGGGCCGTCCAGCACAGTCACCGTGCCGTCCAGCGTGCCGGGGATCCAAAACTTGCCGGTGGTGCCGTCGCGCGCGAAATCCGCCGGGCCGTGGATGTCCACCGCCAGCGGCACCCCCGCATGCGCACCCGACAGCGGGTCCACCAGCATCAGCGCGCCCGGCACCGGCGACAGGCTCCTCCAGTCCGACATGACGACCTTGCCATCCGGCAGCGCGGCAATCCCGTCCAAAATCCCGAATGGCGCGCCGTCGACGCGGGCCACCCCGCGCTCCGGTGACCAGACAAACACATCCCCGCCACCGAAATCAGCCCCGAGCGCGACAATGACCGCCGCCGCCCGCGCCGCGTCCCAGATCAGCCCGTTGGCACCGGGGATCCCTTCCGCCACGACCTGAAAACCGCCCGTGCCCGGGTCCAGCTGATGGATCTGCCCGCGCAAAGTGTCCGAGACCAGAAGCTGGCCCCGCATGACCGCAATGTCGTTCAGCAGGCTCGGCGCGCCCTCAGGCAGAGTCGCGGAAAACACCCTTTCGCGGGTTGTGATGTCAAAGCCCACCACCCGGTCGATGTCGGCGACATAGAGAACCCCGTCCAGCAGGGCCATGCCCTTCGGCGCATCGAGGCCGACAAAGGCCTGCCGCTCCCGCAGCCGCCCCTGCGGGTCGAGCAGGCTGATGAAACCGTCGCCATCATGGGTCAGCGGCGCGAGATCCGCCCCGATGTTGGAGACATAGACCCCGGAGGGCGTCAGCAGCACGCTTTCGGGGTGCGAAAAACCGGTGAGGATGGTCGGATCGGCATGGGCCGCCGACGCGGTCAGGGTGAGGCAAAGGGCGAAAAGGGCGCGCGGGCTCATCTGGTATCTCCTGTTCAGTGCCGCGCCACCTTCGCATCACCGCGGCGGCCTGCTGCGCCGCCCCCGGTCAAAAGTGAACCCGTTTCGGTCACCCGCGGACTAGGCGCAGCCAAATCCGCTGCTATCCTGCGGGCATGAGAAACTTTGCGCCCCCCTCGCTGACCCGTGACCTTCTCTCCGCCCTCGCCGCCTTCCGGCAGCCCGGCGCACAGGGGATGGCCCCGCATGGGGCAGGGTTGTTTTCCTATTGCGCTGTGGCGCGGGAGCGGCTGATCGCGGTCCGGCTGCCACATCCGGTGGTGGCAGTGCTTTTGAGCGGCACCAAGGAGGTCTGGCAGGGGCTGACACAGGAACGGCTGACCGCAGGTGCCGTGTTCGTGTTGCCCGGCGGCGTCGATCTGGAGATCGTCAACGACCCCGATCCGCGCAGCGGCCTCTATCAATCGCTGATCCTTGAGGTGCCGCCCGCGCTGGTCAGCCATGTGCCCGAGGACCTGCCGCCGCCCGTCGGCGCGCATCAGATCCCGCTCTGCCGGGCGCTGATGGAGGCCTTGGTGCATGCCACGGCCGAGATCGCCTCGGGCACGGCTGCGCCGCATGTGCGCGCCGCCCGCATCCGGGAATTGCTGGCGTTGCTGGCACCGGAACCGGCCGCACGGCCGCTTTTTGATCTGCCGCCCGTCGACCGCCTGCGCCGGGCGTTCCGCGCCAGCCCGGACCGGGCCTGGCGCTGCGCAGAGGTGGCGGCCTCGCTCGGAATGTCAGAGGCCAGCCTGCGCCGCCGCCTGCGGGCGGAAGACACCAGCTTCAGCGCACTTCTGCGGGCAGAGCGGATGCTGGCCGCGCAGCAGATGCTGGCGCGGGGCATGGCCAGCGGCCTTGCGGCCGAAGCGGTCGGCTATGCGTCACGCACGCATTTTGCCCGGGCCTATCGCGCCGTATTCGGCACCGCACCCACCGGGGCGCGCGGGGCAACATCTGATCCCTGATCCGGGCTCCGCGCCTCAGGTGGCGGTCCGTTCCCGCAGCCCCCACTGATCCGACCGCCACCGCCTCCGGGCCGAATGGCACTGTAGCCAGAGGCGCCGCTCCGCCCGGAACATCGTGGCGCACCCGCAAGCAAAAGCGCCCCGGCTTCAAGCGCCGCCGAAGGGCCCTCACGCGCTGCGCAGCGCCGATCTGCGGCAGAAACGGCCGGACCAAGCGACAGGTCGCGCCCCGGGTCTGCGCGGCGCAGTGCCGGCAGAGCGCCGATGAAACGTCACGCGCCTGGCCCGCTCACCCCGCGTCGGTCAGTCCATCGCGCGCGGCACCGGGATCGGGTGCCTGCCCCTCAACCGCTTGCGCCGGGCCAGACGAGCGAGCGGTGCAGGTGCAGGCCCGCCTTCGCACCGTCTCCAACCGCGAGCGACACGGAATGCGGCATCTGTGCCACGTCGCCACAGGCAAAGACGCCGGGCACATTGGTCTGCTTTGACGCATCCACCGCAATGGTGTGGCCCATCGGCCCCTCTTCGAGCGCACAGCCCAGCAGCGCAGGCAGCGTGCAGGCAGGCGTGACGCGGCTCGCGGTGAAGAGCCCGGCGAAGGACAGCACCCGGCCATCGGCCAGCCGCACATCCGCGTCGGCCGCAATCTGCGTGATCGGGGTCTCCTCAACCCTCACACCTCGTGCGACCAGCGCCTGCCGCGCGGCGGGATCGGGCGACAGCGCAGCCCCGTTGGTCAACAAGGTAACGTCTCCCCATTCCGTCAGAAGCTCTGCCTGATGCGCGGACATCGGCCCCGTCGCGATCACGCCGATCGGGCCCTGATCCAGCTCATAGCCGTGGCAATAGGGACAGTGAAAAACCGAAACGCCCCAACGCTCTGCCAGCCCCGGAACCTGCGGCAGCAGATCGGTGACACCGGTCGCGAACAGCAGGCGGCGCCCCTGGTGAAGCTGCCCCCCGGCCGACCCCACCGCGAATGCATCCCGCGCGCCGGTGGCCGAGACGGCCGCGCCGTCAATCCATGTCAGCGTCGGATAGGCCTCCAGCTGGCGGCGTGCGCTCTGGGCAATGGCTGCGGGATCGGCACCGTCCTGCCCCAGAAACCCATGCGACCGGCTGGCAAAGCGGTTGCGCCGCTGGCCCGCGTCAATGACAAGCACGGATCTGCGCGCACGCAGAAGCTGGAGGGAGGCCGCCATTCCGGCATAGCTTCCCCCGACAACAATCACATCATAGGTCATTCAAGGCTCTTTCGGGTTGCGCCGCGCGGCGTGGCGTTTGGCAAAATCCGCCGCAAGATCGGCAAGCGTGATCTCTGCGAACCGCGCCAGCAAAAGCGCTTCGGCTTCGGCAAAGCTCTGGTCCAGCGCGGCATTGACCGTCTGCTCGATCAGACAGCCGGGCATCTCATGGCGGTTGCCCACCGCAAAAAGCGCGGGTTCGCCCAAGGCGTCATGCAGCTGGCGCAGCGTGACGGCGGCAAGGTCGGCAGTGATGCGCCAGCCCCCCGCATGCCCCCGGTCCGAGGCGACGATCCCGGCCGTGCGCAGGAACCCCATGGTGCGCCGGACGACGACAGGGTTGGTGGACAGGCATTCTGCCAGCGCATCGGATGTCATCGGGCCGTCCTGCTCTGCCATATGCAGGAGCGCATGCAGGACCGAAGAGAGGCGGCTGTCACGTTTCATGTAACATCAATAGTTCTGATTCGGTGACGCTGTCAAGCTTGCACCGCCGAAATGCGGTGGCCGGATGCCGGAGCGCGGCACCGCCCCCCCCCCGCCCCTTTTGCAATTGCCCCGATTGCACTGCCTGCATGGGGGTCCCGAGCAAATGTCCGGGTGCTGAAGACGGCCTTGCAACCTTTGATGCCGCGGTGCCGGACATCGGCGCGGCCATCCTGAGCCTGATCCCGCGTTGCGCGATGGAGCGGGGATTTTGGCCAGACCTGCCGCTCTCTCACCAAGGGGCAAGAGGAGGACAGGCTGCGGCCCCCTCAGTGCGCCCCCCGTTCAGTGCCCCCGACCTGCCCGAAGCACCGCCCGGGCCTCACCGCCCGGCATTGTGGCGAAAAACCGCCAGCGGTCTGGCGGCCGGTTGCGACGCTTTTGACCGCGCGGGGCGGTTTTTCGCACACGTTTCAGCCCCATTGTGCCACCATAGGTCACCCCGGCGAGGAGAGCGGGGAGAATGGGCGGGTTAGCTTGCCCGCAGAGGAGGATTACATGACCAATTTTTCGCCGCGCGGTTTCCGCGCGATCGTCGCTGGCCTGGCGCTGGTCACCGCGCCTGTCGCGGGCCATGCCGAGCAATTCATCAACATCCTGACCGGCGGCACCTCCGGGGTGTATTACCCGATCGGGGTCGGGCTCTCGAAGATCTTTGCCGATGGCATCGAAGGGGCGCGCACGCAGGTGCAGGCCACCAAAGCCTCGGTTGAGAACCTCAACCTCTTGCAGCAGGGCAAGGGTGAATTTGCCATCGCCCTCGGGGATTCGGTGAAATACGCCGCCGAAGGCAATGCCGATGTCGGCTTTGCCAAACCGCTGGACAAGATCCGCGGCATCTCGGCCGCCTATCCGAACTACATTCAGGTGGCCGCCTCGAAAGACTCCGGCATCGTGACGATTGCCGATTTCAAGGGCAAGGCGATCTCGGTTGGCGCGGCAAAATCGGGCACCGAGCTGAACGCGCGCAGCATTCTGGAGGCGCTGGGGATCACCTATGCCGATCTGGCCAAGACCGAATACCTTCCCTTTGCGGAATCGGTCGAGCTGATGAAGAACCGCCAGCTGGATGCGACGCTGCAATCGGCGGGCCTTGGCGTCGCCTCGCTGAAGGATCTGGCGACCTCGGTCCCCACGACCATCGTCTCGATCCCCGCCGAGGTGGCCGAGAAACTCGGCGCGCCCTATCTGGCGGCGACGATCCCGGCGGGCACCTATGAGGGGCAGACCGAAGACGTGCCGACGCTGGCAGTGGGCAACTTCTTTGTCACCAGCGCCGATGTCGATGAAGAGACCGTCTATCAGATGACAAAACTGATGTTCGAGCATCTTCCCGATCTGGTCGCCGCCCATAAGGCCGCCGGGGCGATCAGCCTTGAGAATGCGCTGACCGGCATGCCGGTGCCGCTGCATCCGGGTGCAGAACGCTACTACCGTGAAGTCGGACTCATTAAGTAAAATCAACGCTTTCAGAGTGAAGTGAGCGGGCTTTCGGGCCCGTTCGCATCTTCATGGGGAATGATCATGACCACCGAGACCGTGGCGCAAGCCAATCCGCACGACCCTTTGGCCGCCGGGTTTCCGCCCAGCGCGCAGGGCCGCCTTCTGTTCTGGATTGCGGTGGCCTTTTCCACCTTTCAGATCCTGACCGCCGCGCATCTGCTGGACATGCCCAGCCAGATCGTCCGGGCGATCCATGTTGGCTTTCTGATGCTTCTGGGCTTTCCGCTGCTGGCGCTGATGCGCGGGGCACGCGCGCCGATGGCCGCATTGGCCTGGGCTGCGGCACTCGCCGGGGTTCTGGTGGCCCTCTATCAATGGTGGGAGTTTGTGCCGCTGCTGATGCGGGCGGGCGATCCCCTGCCCATCGACATCGCCTTTGGCGTGCTGGCGCTCTTGCTGGTCTTTGCCGCGGCCTGGGCGATGATGGGCCCGGCGCTGCCGGTGATCGCGGGCGCGTTTCTGGCCTATTGCCTCTGGGGCGAGTATCTGCCCAGCCCGCTGAACCATCGCGGCTATGATTTCAGCCAGGTCATCGACCACATGGCCTATGGCACCGAGGGGATTTACGGCATCCCGACCTATGTTTCCTCCAGTTTCATCTTTCTTTTCATCCTCTTCGGCTCGTTTCTGGAAAAGGCCGGGATGATCAAGCTGTTCACCGATGTCAGCCTGGGACTGGTCGGGCACAGACAGGGCGGCGCGGCCAAGGTTTCGGTGCTGGCCTCGGGGCTGATGGGCACGATTTCCGGCTCGGGCGTGGCCAATGTGGTGACCACCGGGCAATTCACCATCCCGCTGATGAAACGCTTTGGCTACAGCGCGGGCTTTGCCGGCGGGGTGGAGGCGACCGCCTCGATGGGCGGGCAGCTGATGCCGCCGGTGATGGGGGCCGTGGCCTTCATCATGGCCGAGACCCTCGGCGTCGAATATATCGAAGTGGTGCGGGCCGCCGTTATTCCCGCCATCCTCTATTTCGCCGCCGCCTTCTGGATGGTGCATCTGGAAGCGGGTCGGATGGGCCTGCGCGGGCTGAGCAAGGCCGAACTCCCCTCGCCGCGCGCGGCGCTGCGCGAGGGCTGGCACCTGCTGCTGCCGCTCGGGGTTCTGGTTTGGCTCTTGTTCTCGGGCTACACACCGCTGTTCGCGGGCACGGTGGGGCTGGGGCTGACGGTGATGCTGATCCTCGGGGCCTCGGTGGCGCTGGGGCTGCCCGCAGGCGTGATCCGCATCCTGTTCTGGATCGGGCTGGGCCTGATCGCGGCGGCCTTTCTCGAATGGGGCATCTGGGTGGTGATCGCGGCGGTGGCGGCGCTGATGGCCGTCTGCGCGCTGAACAAGGGCGGGCGCGAGACGCTGGTGATCTGCCGCGACGCGCTGGCCGATGGCGCCAAGACCGCGCTGCCGGTGGGTATTGCCTGCGCGCTGGTAGGCATCATCATCGGGACGATGACCCTGACGGGCGCGGCCAATACCTTTGGGCAGTTCATCGTCGGCGTCGGGCAAACCAGCCTGTTCCTGTCGCTGATCCTGACCATGGTCACCTGTATCGTGCTCGGCATGGGCATCCCGACCATTCCCAACTACATCATCACCTCCTCGATTGCCGGGCCTGCCCTGCTGGCGCTGGGGGTGCCGCTGATCGTCAGCCATATGTTCGTGTTCTACTTCGGCATTCTGGCCGATCTGACGCCGCCGGTGGCGCTGGCCTGCTTTGCCGCCGCGCCCATCGCGAAAGAGCGCGGCCTGACCATCAGCCTGAATGCGGTGAAAATTGCGGCGGCGGGGTTCGTGATCCCCTTCATGGCGGTCTATACCCCGGCGCTGATGCTGCAAGACGGCGGCCCGCTGGCCAGCGAAATCGGCTATCCGGCGGCGGTGGCCTATATCGTGCTCAAGGCGGCGCTGGCCATCGGCCTCTGGGGCGTGGCGGTGATCGGCTGGCTCGGCGTACCGCTCAAGCTGTGGCAGCGGGCGGGGGCGATGCTGGCGGCGGCGGCGCTGGTGGCGGCATTGCCCTCCACCGATCTGATCGGATTCGTGCTCGTCGGCGCCTTTGTCCTGCAGCTGCTCTGGCAGAAACGGTCGGTGGCATGAGCGCCTGCCTGATGGTCGGGGCGGTGCTGATGCAGCTGAGCCACCCCGCCTTCACCCTGCACTGGACGCATTCGGTCGAAAAGGTCGAATGGGTCGAAAGCTGGCAGATCGCGGCGGACGGGCTGCACCTGACCGGGGCCAGGATCAAAGGCTCCGGCGCGGGGATGGAGCCGGACGACAGCGCGGTCTTGCAGGACGGCTGGTGGGTCTGGCAGACCGACCGCCGCCTGCCCGCGCTGGAGCTGGCCGCCTCCGGGGCGACCGGCGGTGGCTGGCAGATCTGCGATGGTGCCACCTGCACCGAGATCGGGCAGAGCGCGGGCGCGCCCATCCGCCTCGCCCCCTGCCCGGGGTGAACGGCTTTGCGCTTTTCATCCCGGACCGCTTTGGCCACACTGCCCCCACAGCACAAACCGGGACAGGTGGATTTGGCACGCAGGACAGGGATCGGGCCGCTGATGTCGGTGCTTTTGCCCTTCATCACCGCCGTGGTGGCGGCAACGCTGGTCTGGATGCTGGCCGAGCGCTGGATCACCGCGCGGGTGCAGGCCGAGCTGGACCAGTCGCTCCTGCTCACCGCGCGCGCGGTACAGGCCGAGATTGACCGCTTTCGCGCCCTGCCCGATGTCGCGGGCGAGGATGCGCGGATCAAGGCCGCGCTGCTCGACCCCCGCGCGCTTGGCGAGGCGAACCGCTATCTTGAGGCGGTGGCGGGCCATGCCGGGGCGATGGAGCTGTTTTTGATCAATGCCGAGGGGCGCACGATCGCCGCCTCGAACTGGAACCGCGACGGCAGTTTTGTGGGGCATGACTACGGGTTTCGCCCTTATTTCCGGCAGGCGATGGCGACGGGCCGCGGGCAGTTCTACGCCATCGGCGTCACCACCGGGGTGCCGGGTTTCTTCCTGTCGACCCGGGTGACGGCGGGAGCGATGCAGGGCGTGCTGGTGGTCAAGATCGACCTGCGCCCGTTGCAAAACACCTGGCGCAGTGCGGGCGCCGCCGTAGCGCTGATTGATGCCTTTGGTGTGATCTTCCTGTCCGGGCGGCCGGACTGGACCTATCACCCGCTCGCGCCGCTGACCGCCGAAACCCTGGCCGAGCTGGCCGCAACGCGCACCTATGACGGCGTGGTTCTGGCCGAGGCCGACCCGTTGATGCCGCGCGCCGTGCCGGGACCGGATGTCGCCGGCAAAGGCTGGGTCGCCCGGCTGACGCCGGTGTCGGGGACGACATGGCAGCTGATGGCCTCGCAACCCTCGACAATCATCACCGGCGGCGCAGTCAGCTGGGCGCTGGGGGCCGCCATGCTGTCCTTGCTGGTGACGGGCCTGTTCACCGCCTGGGACCAGCGCCGCCAGATCATCGGCCTGCGGCTGGCACAATCGGACCGTTTCGAGGCGATGGTCGAGGCGCGCACCGCCGATCTCGCGCGTGAGGTCGAAGCCCGGCGTCAGGCCGAGGCCGATCTGCGCGCCACGCAAGAACATCTGATCCATGCCGAGAAGATGGCGGCGCTGGGGCGGATGTCCACCGCGATCGTGCATGAAATCAGCCAGCCCTTGGCCGCGATGGAGGCCACGCTGACGGCGGCCGAACTGTCGCTGCCGGAGGGTCAGGACCTCACCGCCACGCGGCTGAGCACCGCCAAGGGCCTGATCCGGCGGATGCAGCGCACGACCAAACATCTCAAGAGTTTCGGGCGCAAGGAGACCGGCAGCCTGTCGCTGATCGACCTCAGGCCGGTCCTGACCTCGGCGCTGGAGCTGGTAGCGCTGCGGGCACGGGTGGTGGGCGTCACGCCGGAGGTGACCGGTCCCGCGGTGCCGGTGCGGGTGATGGCAGGCGCGGTGCGGGTCGAACAGGTGATCGTCAACCTCCTCCTCAATGCGCTGGACGCGGTTGAGGGGCGGGAGGGCGCGCAGATCAGCGTCGCGCTGACATTTGCCGATGACAAGGTGCGGCTTTGTGTACGCGACACCGGTCAGGGCATGGCCGCAGATGTGCTGTCCCGGGTGACAGAGCCTTTCTTTTCAACCAAGGCAAACAGTGAGGGGCTGGGTCTCGGACTGGCGATTTCCACCGCGATCCTGACCGAATTCGGCGGCGATCTGACCGTCACCTCAACGCAAGGTGTCGGCACCGAGGCCTGGGTGACCCTGCCCCGCGCAGAGGAGGAGGCAGGCTGATGGCGGTTCTGTTCGTGGTGGATGACGATACCGATCACCTCGCAGCGCTCTGCGATCTGATGCAGGCGGCGGGGCATGTGGCGCGGGGCTTCTCCGGCGGGGCGGCGGCTTTGGCGGCGATGGAGACGCCGCCGGACCTGCTGATCACCGATTTGCGGATGCCGGATATGGACGGCCAGGCGCTTCTGACCGCGATCAAGGCCGGGGCGGGCGATCTGCCGGTGATCGTGCTGACCGGGCATGGGGATGTCGGCCATGCGGTACAGGCGATCCGTGCCGGGGCCGAGGACTTTCTGGAAAAGCCCTATGATGCGTCGCATCTCGTGGCTGTGGTGGCGCGGGCCTTGGCGGCGCGCGCCACCCGCACCGAAGTCGCCCGGCTGCAACAGATCATTGCGGAAGGGGCCGCGGCCACCATTCTGGGCGCAAGCCGCGCCATGCAGGCTTTCCGGGCGGGCATTGCGGCGCTGGCCCCGCTGGATCTGGACGTGGTGATCACCGGCGAGACGGGCACCGGCAAGGAACTGGCGGCACGTGCGCTGCATGCGGGCAGCCCGCGCGCCGCCGCCCCTTTCGTCGCCGTCAACTGTGCCGCCCTGCCCGAGGCGATGTTTGAAACCCTGATGTTCGGCCATGCCGAGGGTGCCTTTGCCGGGGCGGGGGCCGCACGGCCCGGCAAGCTCGAGGCGGCAGAGGGCGGCACCCTGCTGCTCGACGAGATAGAGGCGATGCCGTTGGCGCTGCAGGCGAAGCTGCTCCGGGTCCTGCAAGAACGTGCGGTGGAGCGGCTGGGAGAGAACGGGTTGCGGCCGGTGAACATCCGGGTGATCGCCACCTCAAAGATCGATCTGCAGGCGGCTGTGGCGGCACAGACTTTTCGGCCCGACCTCTACTATCGGCTGGCGGGTGCGGTGTTGCAGACGCCCAACCTGCGGGTGGCGGCCACGGATATTCCGCTGATCTTTTCGCATTACAGCCAGCTTGCCGCGCGCCGCTATGGGCGCGCCGATCCACCGCTGAACTTCATGCTGATGCAGCACCTGAAGGACCGGGTCTGGCATGGCAATGTCCGCGAACTCAGGGCCGCAGCAGAGGCCCATGCCCTGGGGCTTTATGACGGGCGCGGCGATGATGTGCCGATGCTTGCGGAGGAGACTCTGGCCGAAAAGCTTGCCGGGTTTGAAAAGCGCGAAATCGCCGCCGCGCTGGACCGCCATCGCGGCAACACGCTGCGGGTGGCGGATGCGCTCGGCCTGCCGCGCCGGACGCTGAACGATAAAATGCGGCGGTATGGGCTCATTTCGGACGGTTAGGGGCGCGTGTGACCGGAGCAGGCAGAGATGAACACCACAGCGCGCGCGTCAGCGCTGGCGGCGATGCCTCTCCCGCGCGCGCCGCCAAAGCATATCGAGAGCACAAAAGCGGCTCCAGGCAATTTCCCATGCCTTGCCGCAAGCGGCTGACTTAAAAGGGTTTCAGGGTGAGGTGGTAGCCGCTGCGGGACTCGAACCCGCACGCCCGAAGGCAACCGATTTTAAGTCGGGTCTGTCTACCATTTCAGCAAGCGGCCCCCGCAGGTTTCATAAGCCTGCCCTGCGCGCCCCTCAAGCCGGTATTTGCGTCCGGCAGGCACAAGCGTGGCGCAGATTGCCCCGAAAGACACCCCTTTCCTGCCGCACCCGGCTACCGGGGCCCCGGCAGAAAGCCCTGCATCTGCCGCCCCGCCAATGCACCACAGCCGCCGCAACCTTCAGCGCTTCTTGCGGGCCCCGCGCCCTTGCAACGGGGTCGCCGCCGCGCGGGCCCGCCCCCGCAATTCACCCCGAATACACCGCGCAACCTGCCGCGAGCGCTCAAAAACATTGCACCGTGAAGAAACCATCTATCCCCGGCCGCAACGCCCGGCTAGCGTGCCGCGCATGCGCCTGATCATTTCTTTCACCGCTCTCTTTCTGGCCGTCATTTTCGTGCAACTCGGCTCGGGCGGGGTTGCGCCGCTTGATGCGATCTCGGGGCTTAAACTCGGCTTTGCCAAGACCGAAGTCGGCATGCTGGGATCGGCGCATTTTCTGGGGTTTTTCGCCGGATGCTGGGCCGCGCCGCGCCTGATGGGCTCGGTGGGCCATGTGCGCAGCTTTGCCGCGTTTTCAGCCTTGGGCACCATCGGCATTGCGGCGCATATGATGCTGGTCAATCCGCTGGCCTGGGCGGTGATGCGGATGCTGACCGGGCTGGCCGTCGCCGGCTGCTACACGGTGATCGAGGCCTGGCTGCAATCGAGCGTCACCAATGAGACGCGGGGCCGCGCCATGGCCAGCTACCGCATCGTCGACATTGGCGCCAGCCTCGGGGCGCAGCTGATGATCGGCGTGCTGACCCCGTCAAGCTATGCCAGCTACAACCTGCTGGCCATTCTGTGCTGCGCCGCGCTGCTGCCGCTGGCGCTGACCCGCAACACCGAGCCGGAAACGCCCCCCGCCCCCCGCCTGCGGCCCCGCCTCGCCTGGGACCGCTCGCCGCTGGCGGCGCTGGCGGTGGTGGTGTCGGGGGTGACCGGGGCGGCGTTCCGCTTCGTGGGCCCGGTCTATGCCGATGGTGTCGGTCTGACGCTGGACCAGATCGCCGCCTTTCTGGCGCTCTATGTGCTGGGCGGTTGGATTGCGCAGCTGCCCGTGGGCTGGCTCGCCGACCGCTATGACCGCCGCTCGGTGCTGATCGGTCTCTCGGTCGCGGCGCTGGCGGCTTCGGCGCTGACCATCTTTCTGTCGGGCGCGGGGCATCAGGCGGTCTATATCGCCGCCGCTTTCTTTGGCTTTGCCACCTTGCCCATCTACTCGGTCGCCGCCGCGCATGCCCATGATTTCGCGAACAACTCCGAGCGGGTTGAGCTGTCGGCGGCGCTGATGTTCCTCTATGCGCTGGGGGCCATTGCCTCGCCCATCCTCGCCTCGGTGCTGATCGAGGCCTTTGGCCCCTCGGCGATGTTCCTGTTCCTGTCGACGGTGCATCTGGCACTGGTGGCCTTTGGCCTGATCCGCATGTCGGCCCGCCCCACCCCCGAGGGGCGCACCCGCTACACCTGGGTGCCGCGCACCTCGTTCCAGATCGGGCGGCTGTTGCGGCGCGACCGCGAGGAGTAATCCCCGCGTCGCTTTGCCGCCCTTCCCTCTGGCATTGACCCCGGATGCGCGGTAAACCCCCGCAAAACCGGTCGGAAGGGCGCATATGGCACGGCATCTCATCACCTCGGCGATTCCCTATATCAACGGCATCAAGCATCTGGGCAACCTCGTCGGCTCACAGCTTCCCGCCGATCTTTTCGCGCGCTATCAGCGCGACCGCGGGCATGAGGTGATGTTCATCTGTGCGACCGATGAGCATGGCACCCCGGCGGAACTCGCCGCCGCCAAGGTGGGCAAACCGGTCGAGGAATATTGCGCCGAGATGCACGCCGTTCAGGCGGAAATCGCGCGCGGCTTCCGCCTGTCCTTTGACCATTTCGGCCGCTCCTCCAGCCCGCAGAACCGCGTGCTGACCCAGGCCTTCGCGAAACGTCTGGCCGAGGCCGGGCTGATCCGCGAAGTGACCGAAAAGCAGATGTATTCCAACGCCGATGGCCGGTTCCTGCCCGACCGCTATATCGAGGGCACCTGCCCCAACTGCGGTTTTGACTCTGCGCGCGGCGATCAATGCGACAATTGCACGAAACAGCTCGATCCGGTGGATCTGATCAATCCGCGTTCGGTGATCTCGGGCTCGACCGATCTGGAGCTGCGCGAGACGAAACACCTGTTCCTGCGCCAGTCGGAAATGCGCGGCAAATTGCAGGACTGGATCGACAGCAAGAGCGATTGGCCGATCCTGACCACCTCGATCGCCAAGAAATGGCTGAACGATGGTGACGGGCTACAAGACCGCGGCATCACCCGCGACCTACACTGGGGCGTGCCCGCGCAATTCGACGGTGCGCCTTGGGCGGGGATGGAGGGTAAGGTTTTCTACGTCTGGTTCGACGCCCCCATCGAATATATCGCCTGCACGCAGGAATGGGCCGATGCAAACGGCAAGGGCGAGGCCGATTGGCAGCGCTGGTGGCGCACCGACAAAGGCGCGGCGGACGTGACCTATACCCAGTTCATGGGCAAGGATAACGTGCCGTTCCACACGCTCAGCTTCCCGGCGACCATTCTGGGTTCCGAAGAGCCGTGGAAGCTGGTCGATTACATCAAGTCCTTCAACTACCTGAACTATGACGGCGGCCAGTTCTCGACCTCGCGCGGGCGCGGTGTGTTCATGGATCAGGCGCTGGAGATCCTGCCCTCGGATTACTGGCGCTGGTGGCTCCTCAGCCACGCCCCGGAATCGGCGGACAGCGAATTCACTTGGGAGAATTTCCAGACCTCGGTGAACAAGGATCTGGCCGATGTGCTGGGGAATTTTGTCAGCCGGATCACCAAATTCACCCGCTCGAAATTCGGCGAGGCCCTGCCCGAAGGCGGCGCCTGGGGCGAACGTGAGGCCGCGCTGACCGAAGAGCTGACCACCCGCGTCCGCGCCTATGAAGGTTTCATGGACGAAAAAGAGGTCCGCAAGGCCGCCGCGGAACTCCGCGCGATCTGGGTGGCGGGCAACGAATACCTGCAATCGGCAGCGCCCTGGACGGTGTTCAAGACCGATCCGGCGCAGGCGGCAGCGCAGGCGCGCCTCGCGTTGAACCTGATCCGCCTTTACGCGATCCTGTCCGAGCCCTTCATTCCGGATGCCGCGGCAAACATGCTGGAATCAATGCAATGCAGCGACCGCAGCTGGCCCGACGATGTCGCGGCGGCGCTGGAATTCCTGCCGGTGGGCCATGCCTTCACCACGCCCGAAGTGCTGTTCCGCAAGATTGCCGATGAAGAGCGCGAAGACTGGCAAAAACGCTTTGCGGGCATCCGCAGCTAAGCTCTGATCGCGAAGGGGGGCGCTGCCCCCCGCCTGCGGCTCCCCCCGGGATATTTTGAACGAAGCAAGACCGCACGATTTGCTTCGTTCAAAATATCCTCGGGGGTGAGGGGCGCAGCCCCGAGGGGGCAGACGGCCCCCTGCACGTTCCCCGCCCCGCGCGCGATATGAAAACGGGGCAGACTTGCGTCCACCCCGTTCAGAATTCATCTCTCTGAAGAAATCAGAGCAGCGCGAGGTTGGTCGCCGATTCACGGCCGTCGCGGCTGGTCTCGATGTCGAACGACACCTTCTGACCGTCGTCCAGCGCACGGATGCCAGCGCGTTCAACCGCCGAAATGTGCACGAAAACGTCTTTTTTGCCGCCATCGGGAGCGATGAAGCCGAAACCCTTGGTGGTGTTGAACCATTTCACGGAGCCAGTAGCCATCGTGATATACTCCTATCAATGCCGCCCACGGTATGTGGCGGCCCGGCTCGGTCAGTGCAAAATCGAAGGTCTGGCCGATCACGGAACAGCGGGTCGATAGAGGTAACGTCGCGCGAAAGATATGGGGGCGCGGTGTTCAAAGCGCAAGATGGATTTGGAAATTCCGCCCGACCTGCGCATACTGGCCGAATTGATATCCAAAATGAGCGAAGCACCGCGCATTTTGCTGCAATTTTCGCTTCCAACTGCCAGTCGGCCCCGGAAAGATCGGCGCAAAGGAGTTCCCATGAACACGCATAAGCATTGCATTCTGATCGGTGCCCCGGTCGATTCCGGCCAACGCCGTCCCGGCTGTCTGATGGGCCCTGCCGCCTATCGCGTCGCGGGGCTGGCGCAGACACTTCAGGATCTGGGTCACAGCGTCGAAGACCGGGGCGATGTCGCGCCGCGCGCGCTGGAGGCTCCGGTTTGCGCCAATCCCGCCGTGCATCATCTGGCGGAGACTTTGGGCTGGACGGCGGCGCTGTCAGATGCCGCCGAGGACGCGATGGCGGCGGGGCTGCCGATGTTCATGGGCGGGGATCATTCGCTGGCGCTTGGGACTGTCGCCGGGGTCGCGCGGCACGCGGCCGGGACGGGGCGGCCGCTGTTCGTGCTCTGGCTTGATGCGCATTCCGATTTCCACACGATCGAGACCACCACCTCCGGCAATCTGCATGGCACGCCAGTGGCCTATATCGTCGGGCGCGCGGGGTTTGACGTCTTCCCGCCCTTCCCCGCCCCGGTGCCGGCAGAGAATATTTGCATGTTCGGCATCCGCTCGGTCGATCCGGCAGAACATGCGGGCCTCTTGATGCATGACATCGCCATCAACGACATGCGGGTGCTGGATGAGCGCGGTATCGTCGCCCCCCTGCGCGAGTTCCTCGATAAGGTGCGCGCGGTGAACGGGCTCCTGCATGTCTCGCTGGATGTCGATTTCCTCGATCCGGCGATTGCGCCCGCGGTCGGCACCACGGTGCCCGGCGGTGCCACCTTCCGCGAGGCGCATCTGGTGATGGAAATGCTGCATGAAAGCGGTCTTGTCACCTCACTCGATCTGGTCGAGCTGAACCCTTTCCTAGATGAACGGGGCCGCACCGCGCGCCTGATGGTGGATCTTGTCGGCTCGTTGATGGGCCGAAAGGTCTTTGACCGACCGACCCGGAGTTTCGGATGATGACGTTGCAACCTTCCCGGCTGGCGATGGTGCCCTTTGTTTCGGTGGCCGATATGATGCGTCTGGTGCATCACATCGGGCTTGAACAGATGCTCGTAGCGCTGGCCGATGAGATCGAGGCCGATTTCCACCGCTGGCCGGAATTCGACAAAACCCCGCGGGTGGCGAGCCATTCCGAGGTGGGGGTGATCGAGCTGATGCCGACCTCGGACGGTGAGACCTATGGCTTTAAATATGTGAATGGCCATCCGAAAAACGCGCATGAAGGGCTGCAGACGGTCACCGCCTTTGGCCTTCTGGCCGATGTGGCGACAGGCTATCCGCTGCTGTTGTCTGAGATGACGCTGTTGACCGCGCTGCGCACCGCCGCCTCCTCGGCGATGGCGGCCAGGCATCTGGCGCCGAAGGGCGCCCGTGTCATGGCGCTGATCGGCAATGGCGCGCAGTCGGAGTTTCAGGCGCTGGCCTTCAAGGCCGTCTGCGGCATCACAGAAGTGCGGCTGTATGACATTGACCCCGCCGCCACCGCGAAATGCGCGGCCAATCTGGCGGGCAGCGGGCTGACAGTCACCGCCTGCAACAGCGCCGAGGCGGCGATGGAGGGGGCGCAGATCATCACCACCTGCACCGCCGACAAACGCAATGCGACGATCCTGACGGACAATATGGTTGGGGCCGGGGTGCATCTGAACGCGATTGGCGGCGATTGCCCGGGCAAGACCGAACTCGCGCCCGCCATCCTGCACCGCGCGGAAATCTTTGTGGAATACCCCGATCAGACCCGGATCGAGGGCGAAATTCAGCAGCTCGCCCCCGACCATCCGGTGACCGAGCTTTGGGAGGTGATCACCGGCAGCAAGGCGGGCCGCAAGAGTGCCGCGCAGCTGACGCTGTTCGACGGCGTCGGCTTTGCGATCGAGGATTTCTCGGCTTTGCGCTATGTGCTGGGGCAGCTCAAGGGCTCGGGCTTTTATCAGGATCTGGACATGGTTGCCGACCCCGATGATCCGCGCGATCTGTTCGGGATGCTGATGCGCGCGCAGTAATCGCCGCCAGAAACCAAAAAGACGCCGGACTCCCCGGCACCTTTTCCATGTCTCCCTCACTGCTGGCGTCAGAGTTTCGTGCCCGGTCGCCTTGTGCTGAGCAACAGATTGGTCTCCGAGGTCGCCACCCCGTCAAAGCGGCGGATCTGCGCGAGGATGTCATCGAGTTCGGCCAGAGTCTGCGTGCCCAGTTCGATGATCAGATCCCATTTGCCATTGGTCGCATGCACCGCCTGCACCGCCGCCAGCCCCATCAGCCGGGCAATGATCCGGTCGGTGCCGCGCCCCTCGATGCCGATCATCATCAGCCCGCGCACCGGGGCCGCCGTCACATCCGCCCGCGTCAGCACGGTAAAGCCGGAAATCTCGCCCCGGTTCACCAGCCGCTCGATCCGCGCGCGCACGGTGGCGCGGCTGAGCGTGAGCTGTGCCGCCAGATCCGAAAGTGAGGCCCGCCCGTCGCGCCGCAGCGCCGCAATCAGCCGGTTGTCGATGTCATCCGCCACGTCCGCGCCCCGTTCGCCAAAATGCTGTTTTCCGCCATATCCCGCGCCGCGTCAAACGGCGGCGTTGCCCGGGGGCGCGGTGTGACCGGGGCTGGCCGATAAATCGGTTGAAAGCAGCGGCCGTTCCGCGACAAAAAGGAAGCATGACCAAGGGCGGGGCAGAGATGGCGGTGGCTGAGCAAGAGATCCGTTACCGCGTCGCGGATGCGGCCCGCGCGGCGGGCATTGCCCCCTCAACCCTGCGGCTGTGGGAAGCACAGGGGTTGATCACCCCGGAGCGCCGCAACTCTGGCCAGCGGCTCTATTCGACCGCCGATGTCGAGCGTGTCCAGCGGATCGCCTTCTTGCGGCGCGAGGCGGGCCTCAACCCCGCCGCCATCCGCGCCGCCCTCGACGCCGAGGCGCAGACGGCGCAAGGGGGCCGGCATGAGCTGCCCGAAAGCCTGCCTGGCGACGGCCTCGGACCCCGGCTGCGCGCCCTGCGGCAGGCCCGGGGGTTGCGGATGGATCAGGTGGCACAGGACCTCGGCCTGTCGCCCTCAAGCCTGTCCACGCTTGAGCGCACGGGAGCCGGGGTTTCCTTCACCACCCTCGCAGGCGTCGCGCGCTATTATGGAACCACGGTGTCCTTGCTCTCCGGGCAGGACCGGCCGGGCGGGCCGGTGGTGCGGGCGGGGGCAGCGCGGGTCTGGCCAATGCCCGTCGAGGGGGTACGGGTCGAGGTACTGGCCGAGGGGCGGCTGCAGATGGATTGCCACCGCTTTATCCTCTCGCCCGGCGCAGGTTCGGAGGGGGTTTACGGTCATGAGGGCGAGGAGTTTATCCATGTTCTGGCCGGGCGCTTTCGGCTGGTGCTGGATGGCACCGAAACCCATGAGCTGGGCCCCGGAGATTCCCTTTATTTCAAGAGCGCCCGCCCGCATTCCTGGGCGAATGCCGCCGATGGGGAATGCGTGCTGATCTGGGTGAACACGCCGCCGAGTTTCTAGACGGCAGGCCCAACCGGAATCAGCAGGTCTTGGCCGGTATGGCAGTTCAAATGGCGCGCAGTATCGGCCACATTCGGGCAAAGAGACCATGAGAGTGAAAACTACAGGCAAAAGAACTATGCCTTCGGCGGTATGATGGGTGAAACGCAAGGAGTGCGACATGAACCCGATCTGGCAGGCCATCGAAACCGGAACCCTTCAGCCCGAAGCCCCGCTTCTGGCCCGCCTGATCGATCAGGCCGCGCTTGATGCCGCCACCCGTGCGCGCATCACCGCCGCCGGGGCCGATCTGGTGCGCAAGATCCGCGCCGATGTCCGCCCCGGGCTGATGGAGGTCTTTCTGGCCGAATATGGCCTCTCGACCGATGAGGGCATCGCGCTGATGTGTCTGGCCGAGGCGCTGTTGCGGGTGCCGGATGCCGAGACGATGGATGCGCTGATCGAAGACAAGATCGCCCCCTCTGACTGGGGCAAGCATCTGGGCAAATCCGCCTCCAGCCTCGTCAATGCCTCGACCTGGGCTTTGATGCTCACCGGCAAGGTGCTGGATGAGGCCGAGCCGGGCGTGGTCGGCCATCTGCGCAATGCGGTGAAACGTCTGGGCGAGCCGGTGATCCGTGTCGCCGTGGGCCGGGCGATGAAGGAAATGGGCCGCCAGTTCGTGCTGGGCGAGACGATTCAGGGCGCGATGAAACGCGCCGAGAAGCGCGAGGCCGAGGGCTATGGCTACAGCTATGACATGCTGGGCGAGGCCGCGCGCACCGGCGCCGATGCGGTCCGCTATGCCAAGGCCTATGGCGATGCGATTGTGGCGATTTCCAAGGGCTGCAAAACCCGCGACGTGCGCGCCAACCCCGGCATTTCGATCAAACTCTCGGCGCTGCACCCCCGCTATGAGGTGGCGCAAGAGGCCCGGGTGATGGCGGAACTGGTGCCGGTGGTGACCGATCTCGCCCGCGCCGCAGCAAAAGCAGGCATGGGCTTCAACATCGACGCGGAGGAGGCCGACCGGCTGACCCTCTCGCTGAAGGTGATCGAGGCGGTGCTGGCAGACAGCGCGCTGGCTGGTTGGGATGGTTTTGGCGTCGTGGTGCAGGCCTATGGCCGCCGCGCGGGCGCGGTGCTCGACTGGCTTCATGCCACCGCCGAACGGCTGAACCGCAGGATCATGGTGCGGCTGGTCAAGGGCGCCTATTGGGACGCCGAGGTGAAGCGCGCGCAGGTGCTGGGCCTCGCGGATTTTCCGGTTTTCACCCGCAAAGTCTCGACCGATGTCAGCTATATCGCCAATGCCCGCAAGCTTCTGGGCATGACCGACCGCATCTATCCGCAATTCGCGACGCATAACGCACATACCGTGGCCGCCGTGCTGGAAATGGCCGGACCCGCGCTGATCGAGGCGCAGAAGTTCGAGTTCCAGCGTCTGCATGGCATGGGCGAGCGGCTGCATGACATCGTGCTGAAAGACCGCGGCACCCGCTGCCGGATCTATGCGCCGGTGGGCGCGCACCGCGACCTCTTGGCCTATCTGGTGCGGCGTCTCTTGGAAAACGGCGCGAACTCCAGCTTTGTGAACCAGATCGTCGATGAGGATGTGGCGCCCGAACAGGTGGCGGCCTGCCCGCTGACCACGGTGGAGGCACTGGCCGATCCGGTGAACCCGGTGCTGACCCGCCCCGCGGCCCTCTTTGCGCCCGAGCGGGTGAACAGCACCGGCCGTGACCTGACCGATGCCGCGACGCTGGCGGCGATTGACGCCGCGCGGGGCGCCCATGCGACCACCCTTCCCGAGGCGCGCCCGGTGCTGGCGGGACCCGTGGCCCCACTGCCACCTGCTGCGGTGATCAGCCCGGCTACGGGCGCGGTGGTTGGCCATGTCGCCGCCGCCTCGCCCGCCGATATCGAGACCGCGCTGACCCATGCCGCGCGCTGGGAGGCACCTGTGGCCGAGCGCGCCCGTGTGCTGAGCCGCGCCGCCGATCTTTATGAAGCCGCCGAGGGCGAGGTTTATGCGCTGCTGGCGCTTGAGGCAGGCAAGACGCTGGCAGATGCCTTGGGGGAATTGCGCGAGGCGGTGGATTTCCTGCGCTATTACGCGGCGGGTGCGGCGGGGCTGACGGCTCCGGCGCGCGGGGTTTTCACCTGCATCAGCCCGTGGAACTTCCCGCTGGCGATCTTCACCGGCCAGATCGCGGCGGCGCTGGCCGCGGGCAACGGCGTGCTGGCGAAACCCGCGCCGCAAACCCCGCTGATCGCCGCCCTTGGCGTGCGGCTCTTGCATGAGGCGGGCGTGCCGCTCTCCGCGCTGCAACTGCTGCCGGGTGCGGGCGAAGTGGGTGCGGCACTGACCTCGGACCCGCGCGTCTCCGGCGTGGCCTTCACCGGCTCCACCGCCACCGCGCAGGCGATCCGCCGCGCGATGGCCGAGACAATGGCCCCGACCGCGCCGCTGATCGCGGAAACCGGCGGGCTGAACGCGATGATCGTCGACAGCACGGCACTCGCCGAACAGGCGGTGCGCGACATCCTCGCCGCCTCGTTCCAATCGGCGGGTCAGCGCTGCTCGGCGCTCCGTTGCCTCTATGTGCAGGACGACATCGCGCCGCACCTGACCGAGATGCTCTATGGCGCGATGGATCAGCTGACCCTGGGCGATCCCTGGCGGCTGACCACCGATGTCGGCCCGGTGATTGATGCCACGGCACAGGCGGGGATTCGCGCGCATATCGACGCGGCCCGCGCCGAAGGCCGGGTGCTGAAGGAAATGCATGCCCCGGCGCAGGGTCATTTCATCGCCCCGACGGTCATTCAGGTCGGCGGCATCGAGGATCTTGAACGCGAGATTTTCGGCCCCGTCCTGCATGTGGCCCGCTTCCGCGCCAAGGATCTGCCCAAGGTGGTGGCGGCGATCAATGCCACCGGCTATGGCCTGACCTTCGGCCTGCACACCCGCATCGACAACCGGGTGCAGGAAGTGACCGAGGCGCTCTCGATCGGCAATATCTATGTGAACCGCAACCAGATCGGCGCGGTGGTGGGCAGCCAACCCTTTGGCGGCGAGGGGCTTTCGGGCACCGGACCGAAGGCGGGCGGGCCGGACTATCTGACGCGCTTCACCGTCAGTGCCGCGCCGCAGATCACCGCCACTGCGGTCAGCCCCACCGATGCGGCCACCGTGCAGGCGGCGCTGAACGTGGCGCAGCCCGGCACGCCCCCTGCACCGCGCGTGCTGCCCGGGCCCACGGGCGAGTCGAACCGGCTGACCGCGCACGGCCGCGCCCCGGTGCTCTGCCTCGGGCCGGCCGCCGCCGCCGCCGCGCAGCAGGCGGCACAGGTCCGCGCGCTTGGCGGTGCGGCGGTTGAGGTGCCCGGCGCCCTGCCCGCTGCGAGCCTGACCACGCTCAGCGGTTTCTCCGGGGCGATCTGGTGGGGCAATGCCGAGACCGGACGGAGCTATGCACAGGCGCTGGCCGCCCGGCCGGGCCCGATCCTGCCGCTGATCGACCAGCCCGATCACGGCCATCTGTGGCACGAGCGGCACATCTGCATCGACACCACCGCCTCGGGCGGCAATGCCGATCTTCTGGCCACGGCAGGCGAGGCCTGAGAGGCGCCAGAGCGCAAATATCAGACGCCGCGCGATGGTTTTCCGCCGCGCGGCGTTTGCTTTCGGGATTGCTGTTCCCTCCCCGAGGTTTGACCCGCGGGGATGCTTGACCTCCCCCGGCGGATCGGAAAAGCTGCCCGCATGTTTCCCATTCGTGATCACAACCCCTCGAACAGCCCTGCCCCGGTGACACGGGGCCTTATCGCATTGAATATCCTGATGTATCTGCTGACCGCTTCTTGGGCGGGGAACATGCAGGGGCTGTGGGAATGGGGCGCGCTCTATCCGGTGGCGGTGACGCAGGGCGTCTGGCTGCATGGCCTGATCACGCATATGTTCCTGCATGCGGGGCTGATGCATCTGGCAGGAAACATGCTCTTTCTCTGGGTCTTTGGCGATAACCTTGAGGACATCCTCGGCCATCGCCGCTTTGCGCTCTTCTACCTCGCAGGCGGCTTGGCGGCGGCGGCGGCGCAGATCGCGGCAGGCCCGGAGAGCGGCGTGCCGATGGTGGGCGCCTCCGGCGCGATTGCCGCGGTCATGGGCGGCTATCTGCTCTTGTTTCCCAAGGCGCGGGTCGATGTGCTGTTCATTTTCGTGATCTTCTTCAAGATCTTCTCGATCCGTGCCTGGATCGTGCTCGGCTTTTGGTTCGGCGTGCAGATCTACTCCGGCGTCAGCACCCCGGGGGCGGCAGGTGGCGTCGCCTATTGGGCGCATGCGGGCGGTTTCCTCGCCGGTCTGGCGCTGGTCTGGCCGGTCTGGCAGGCCCGCGGCGGCCCCGCCTTCTGGCGCCGCACCCAAGGCCATCCGGCGCATCCGGGCACGGTCTATGCCGCCTCGTCCATCCCGATTGTCCCCCGGAGACGCCGCTGATGCTGCCCGAGATCCGCACTCCGCATCCCTTTCGCTGCCATTGTGGCGCCGTGGAGGCAGAGGTCACCCTCAGCAACGCCCTCGCCACCGCCCGCCGATGCGATTGCAGCTTTTGCCGCCGCCGCGGCGCCGTGGCGGTCAGCGCCCCCTTGGACGGGTTCCGCATCACCAAAGGGGCGGAGAACCTGACGCTCTACCAATTCGGCACCCGGACCGCCAAACATTGGTTTTGCAAGACCTGCGGCATCTACACACATCATCAGCGCCGGTCGAACCCCAATCAACTGGGCGTCAATGCCGCCTGCCTCGAGGGTGTGAACCCGCGCGATCTCGATCCCGTGCCCTGGGCCGACGGCGTCAATCACCCCAGCGACCGGACATGAAAAAGGGGCGGAAACCCCACCCCTTTGCCTGATCCAAAATATCCCGGGGGAACGGCCAGAGGCCGTGGGGGCAGCGCCCCCTGCCTGCCCTATGCCGCTTCGCGCAAGATCTTGCACAAAGGCGCGAACAGCTCGCCATTCGCCGCGATGACCGAACCCGATTCCAGCATGTCACGGCCCTCACGCACCGGACCGACGAAACCACCGGCTTCCTTGACGAGCAACAGACCCGCCGCCATGTCCCAGGGCTTCAGCCCGCGTTCCCAATAGCCGTCAAAACGGCCCGCCGCGACATAGGCCAGATCCAGCGCCGCGGCACCATGGCTGCGCACGCCCGAACAGACCGGCATCACGCGGGCCAGATCCTGCAAGGTGGCAGGCAGCGTCGCCTTGCCCATATGCGGCACGCCGGTGCCCAGAATCGCATCGTTCAGGCTACGCCGCCCGGAGACCCGCAGGCGGGTGTCATTCATGAAAGCGCCGCCGCCTTTTTCCGCCCAGAACATCTCGTCCTTGGCCGCATCGAAGACGACCGCCGAAACGATCTCGCCCTTGTGCTCCAGCGCGATCGACACCGCCCAATGCGGCAGGCCGTGCAGGAAGTTGGTGGTGCCATCCAGCGGATCGACCAGCCAGCGACGGGTCGGGTCTTCGCCCGCCTCTTCGCCGGTTTCTTCGCCGACCCAGCCATAGGAGGGACGCGCGGCGCGCAGCTCTTCCTTGATCGAACGCTCCGCCTCGCGGTCGGCGCGGGTCACGAAGTCGCCCGGCCCTTTCGAGGAGACCTGAAGGTTCTCGACCTCGCGGAAGTCTTTCACGAGGGCGCGGCCTGCCTTACGGGCGGCCTTGATCATCAGGTTGAGGTTCGCACTGCCTTGCATCGCTGGGCTCCTTACATCAAGCGCTGCCCATACACGGGGCCGAACAGGAATCCAAGGGCTTTGGCGCGACAAGGCAAACGCGACGAGAGACGCGGGCGCGCGCGGGGGCGGATGTTCGGCACGGGGGGCCGTCTGCCCCCCGGCGTCCCCGCCCCCCTCGATGGGGGGCTGGGACGCTCCCCCCGAGGATATTTTCACCGAAGCAAGATCAGGCGCGTTGCAGCTTGACCGGCTCGGTGCGCGCAAGGCGCAGGAAATGCGCCATATAGGGTTGTGTGGCGTCTTCCTCGCGCGTGGCAGCGTAGAGGCGTTTGGTCAGGCCACGCTCGGTGACCGGACGGGTGATGTAATCGGGCTGGTATTTCACCTCGCGCAGCACCCAATCGGGCAGCACCGCCACCCCGCGCCCCGAGGCGACCAGCATCAGGATCACCGCGGTCAGTTCAACCTGCCGGTGACCTTTCGGCTCGACCTTCGCGGGCGTCAGCAATTCGGAGAAGATGTCCAGCCGTGAGCGGTCCACCGGATAGGTGATCAGCGTCTGGTCGCGGAAATCTTCCGGCACCACAAAGGCCTTTTGCGCCAGCGGGCTGGTGGAGGCGGCCACAAAGGTCGGGGCGTAGTCAAAGAGCGGGTTGAAAATCACCCCGTCCAGCGCCTCGGGATCCGAGGAGATCACCAGATCCACCTCTTCGCGCACCAGCGCAGGCAGCGCGCCAAAGGCAAGGCCGGGGCGGATGTCGACATCGACGTCCGGCCAGGCGCGGCGAAACTGTTCCAGCACCGGGAACAGCCAGTCAAAACAGGCGTGGCATTCGATGGCGATGTGCAGGCGACCCGCGCGGCCGGTGCGCAGGGCCTGAAACTCGGCCTCCAGCGATTCGATTTCGGGCAGGATGCGTTCGGCCAAACGCAGCAGTTTCATCCCCGCGGCCGAAAGCTTCAGCGGTTTTGAGCGCCGCGCGAACAGCTCAACCCCCGCCTGATCCTCTAACCCCTTGACCTGATGCGACAAAGCGCTTTGCGTGATGTGCATCTGATCGGCCGCACGCGCCAATCCGCCCG
The DNA here is from genome assembly GCF_052113705.1 of Phaeovulum sp. W22_SRMD_FR3. Lineage (NCBI taxonomy): Bacteria > Pseudomonadati > Pseudomonadota > Alphaproteobacteria > Rhodobacterales > Paracoccaceae > Phaeovulum > Phaeovulum sp. W22_SRMD_FR3. The sequence continues at coordinate 432,918 of NZ_JBGQOG010000001.1, forward strand.
CATCATGGATCGCCTTGATCGTCCGCAGATGCCGCAATTCGAGGTTCATTATGTGGCCAGCCTCATGTTCATGATGAAGATTATGAATTTGTTTCACATGACGAGATATGAGACAAGGTGCTTGTAAACAGGAGTACCGCCATGACCACGCCGCGCATCAGCTTTGAATTCTTCCCGCCGCAAACGCTGGATGCCTCGTTCCGGCTGTGGGAAACCGCGCAGGTTCTGGCACCGCTGAAGCCCAGCTTTGTCTCGGTCACCTATGGCGCGGGTGGCACCACCCGCAAGCTGACGCATGAGGCGGTCACCACCATCGGCAAGAATTATGGGCTGAATGTGGCGGCGCATCTGACCTGCGTTGAAGCGACCCGGGCGGAAACCCTTGAGATCGCAAAGTCCTATTCCGACGCGGGCGTCACCGAGATTGTCGCGCTGCGCGGCGATGCGCCGAAGGGCGCCGAGCGTTTCACCCCGCATCCGGAGGGCTTTGCCTCGTCGGTCGAGCTGATCGAGGCGCTGGCCGACACCGGGAAATTCAAACTGCGCGTCGGCGCCTATCCCGAGCCGCATCCCGATGCCGCCGACACTCTGGCTGATGTGCGCTGGCTGAAGGCCAAGATCGACGCGGGCGCCAGCAGCGCGATCACCCAGTTCTTCTTTGAGGCAGAGACCTTCTTCCGCTTCCGCGATGCCTGTGAAAAGGCGGGCATCACCGCGCCGATCATTCCGGGCATCCTGCCGGTCCAGAGCTGGGAGGGCACCAAGCGCTTTGCCGCCCGCTGTGGCACCAAGGTTCCGGCCTGGGTGGAGGAGGCGTTCACCGCTGCCAAGCGCGACGGGCGCGAAGAGCTGCTGGCCACCGCGCTCTGCACCGAGCTATGCGATACGCTGATCCAGGGCGGGGTGGAGGATCTGCATTTCTACACGCTGAACCGTCCGGGCTTGACCCGTGATGTCTGCCACGCCTTGGGCGTCACCCCGGATGCCGTGCTGGAAAAGGTCGCCTGAACCTCGACGCAAGGCACCGCCAAAGCCGCGCCGCCCCGGTCACGCCGCGGGCGGCGCGTTGCTGTCGGGGCGATGCACCACGTCTTGGGCGACCGCAACCGGCTGTGCCTCCGGCACGGGAGAGGCTGAACGGCGCAGGCGGGCCGCCAGTTGCGGCAGAATGATCGTGCGCCAGTTGCGCCGCGCCCCGATGGCAGTTTCATGCAGCCGCTCGGACGGGTCGCGGCCCACCACACGCGGGGCGCGCAGCAAAAACATCTTGCCCCAGGCGCGCCAGCTGCCGATGCTCGGCGCCGCCGGATCGCAGGGATAAAGGAGCCGCCAATCGAGCGGCAGCGCCACATCACGCGCCTCCAGATGTTCGATCATCCAGACCAGCGGGATATTCGCCAACGGGCGTGCCGCCTCAAAATCGGCCAGCTGGCCGCCAATGTCAGGATGCGTGCCGCGGAACCAGACCTGTTCGACCCGTCCCGGCGGGCTGCCGCTGCTGTCCCAGATCACCGGTTCAAAGGCCGAACGGGTCTCATCAATCGCCAAGGCCTGCGCGCCGAATTTGACCGACGGGCCAAGGCGCTGATCGTGAAACCGCGTTTGGCGTTCGTTCATCATCCAGATGACCGGCAGGCGCAGGCCAATCGCGCTGACCGTGTCAAACACCCCCACCATCTCAATCTCCGCCGCCTCATGGCAAAATCGGCGGCGGAACGCGGCGGAAGGCGCGCGCTCGCCTGCATTGACATAATAGCGCCAGGCAAGGCGGATGTTGCGCTCGGTCGCGGCCTCGGCCCGCACCAGGCCCACCCGGTCGATCAGCCCGGCGAGCGAGCGGGCGGCAAAGGCGCCGCGCGAATAGCCCAGCAGAAAGATCCGGTCACCGGGGCGATAGCGGGTGGCCAGCCAGCCATAGGCGCGGCGGATCTGCCGGTCCACGCCCCAGCCCAGCACCGCGTCGGAAAAATCGCGCCATTCGCGCCATTCCAGCCCCTTGCCGTAATAGACCGAGGCGCGCGGCCCGATGGCCCGCAACAGATCGTGCAGGATCCCGATATTGGTTTTGGTCCCCGGGGCGAGCGAGGCCATCGTGCCGTCCAGCAAGATGATGTGATCGGTGGCACCCCTTTGGCGGCGGGCCTGCGGTTGCGGCTGCGGGACCGGTTCAGCCCCGTGCAGCAACTGGGCCAGCCGCGACATCAGCGCCCGCATGGGATCTGCCTTTTCGCTTCAGGGCCAGAGGATCTGCGCATGACTGCCGCCTTAACCAAAAACGCTTCCGGCCAGCATAGGGCAGAGCGCTTGAGATAAAGTTGACATCTGCGTGCGCCGCGCACAACCGGCGCGGCGCGGGTTTTTGCTCAGACGCGCAGTGACATCGCCGTGGAGATTGTCATTTCGCCAAAACCGTTGAAACGGGTGTTGGTCGCGGTGGAATAGGCGCCCATGCCGTGAAAGACCAGATAGTCCCCCTCGGCCAGATCATCGGGCAAGGCCACTTCGCCCGGCAAACGGTCCACCGAGTCGCAGGTGGGGCCAAAGATGATCCGTTCGATCGCCGGGCCGCTGCGGCGCAGCCCCTCGGGCGAGATCACCTCGATCCGGTTGATATTGCCGATCATCGGCAATTCGGTCAGCCCGCCATAGATCCCGTCATTGAGAAACACATGCAGCCCGTCGCGCACCGCCTTCACCCGGGTGGCCAGCGTGAAGGCTTCGGCCACGAGGCCACGGCCCGGCTCGCAGATCAGCGCGGGGCGGGTGGCGCCGAAGGCTTCGGTCGTCACCCGGTCGATCAGCGCGAAAATCGCCTCCAGCTCAGGCGTCACGTCGCGCAGACGGTGTGAGGGGAAACCGCCGCCGACATTCAGCCGCACGGCCTGCACCCCGGCCTGCGCACAAATCCCGGCGCCCGCGCGGATGTAGCTGTCCCAGGCCATGGGATCGACGCATTGCGTGCCGGGGTGGAAGGTCAGCGAGGGGATGAACCCCGCCGCCGCCACCTGCGCCAGCAGCTCGGCCGCCAGCTCCACCGTCGCGCCAAATTTCGCGCCGAAATTATAGGCCGCCCCTGCCACCGGCAGTTTGTAGCGCACGGCAATCTCGCAGCCCTCGGCGGGCACCAGCTCGATCAGCTTGACCAGTTCCGAGCGGCTGTCGACCGACCAGGACTTCACCCCCCGCTCCACACCATGCGCAATCTCGCGGCGCGAGCGGACGGGGTTGTTGTAATGCAGCGCGGCGGTCGGCGAGAGGCGGCGCACCATGTCGATTTCGGCGGGCGAGGCCACGTCAAAGCCTTTGACCCCGGCGGCCACCAGATTCTGGATGACCATCTCATCCGGGTTCGATTTCACCGCATAGGTGACCATGCCGGGAAAGCCATCGATAAAGCGGCGCGCCGTTGCCTGCAGAACATGCGGGGCAAAGAACATGACCGGATTGTCGGGGTGCTGGGTGCGCAGCAGTTCAGCGGGCTCTGCCCAGATCGTTTTCGAGAGTCCCATCGGCGTTTTCCTTCTGCCAACAAGACGCAGCCACCTCTTACCCCGGCTCGACGGGTCGGGAGACGCTTACGCGGTCCATCCAACCAGGCCAGGTGCGTATGAGCCGCCCTTTTCCTGAAAACTCAGTCTGCGCGATATGGGGCACATTTTCACCGATCAAAAGACTATATTTGTAGCGTAGTGTCGTTATAATGCCGAAATAATCGGTCAAAACGGCGGTGTGGCGGTGGATGAGCTGGATAAGAACATTCTCGGGCTGCTGGGGGGCGATGCGCGGATGTCGGTGGCCACCCTCGCGCGGCGGCTGAAGGTGGCGCGCTCAACCATTCAGGCGCGGCTGGAGCGGCTGGAGACCACCGGTGTGATCGCCGGCTACACGGTCAAGCTGGGCGAAGCGGCGCGGCAGGGGCGGATCCGCGCCACGGTTCTGCTGACGATCGAGCCGCGCGCGCAGGCCGCCATCCTCACCCGGCTGCGGACCCTGGCCGAGGTGGAGCGCATCCACACAACCTCGGGCCGGGTCGATCTGCTCTTGCAACTGAACGCCGGGTCCACCACCCAACTGGATACGGTGCTCGATCAGATCGGAGAGTTGTCCGGGGTGCGCGCCTCTGAAAGCCTGATCCACCTGACCACCAAAATGGACCGGGCTGTCTGAGAAAACCTGCCCAAAAGGCTAGTATACTTCCGCGCAAGCGACAGATCCGTAACCGGGTGTTAACATAATTCATGTGTACGGTGGGGACTGTCACGGGATCTTATGGATCAGGGTGGGGAAAGATGATGCAATCAGAGCGACATACTGCGGCACCTGCGCCCAAAGGCAAAGCCACCGCCACCATGAGCCGGGCCCTGCCCTATCCGGCAACGACTTCGCTCGCCCTGCGCCTCCACCGTCTGTTGCACCTGCCCGGCCGTTTGCATCTGGGAATTGAGGCGCATCCGGGCTGGTGGATTTTGCCCGCGGCGCTTTTGGGCGCGGCCTTCTGGATCTGGATCGCCCGTCTGATCGTCAGCGCTTTCTGAGCCGCACGGCCACGCGCGCTTTGAGGATCGGCTGATCCCGGCACCTCCGTCTTTGACGGCACCAGTTTCCCCGCTCTTGCACGGCGCGGCACCCTTCCCCTTGAGGCACCTTGCGGTTAAACAGCAAGGCAACTTGATGCGGGACCAGACAGATGCCGATGGAAAAAACATTCAACGCCGCCGAAGCCGAAGCCCGGATTGCCGCGGCCTGGGAAACGGGCGGAGCCTTCAAGGCGGGGGCGAACAAGCGCCGCGATGACACGTTCTGCATCATGATCCCGCCGCCGAACGTGACCGGCAGCCTTCACATGGGTCATGCGTTCAACAACACCTTGCAGGATATTCTGGTGCGCTGGCACCGGATGCGCGGCTTTGACACGCTCTGGCAGCCGGGCACCGACCACGCGGGTATCGCCACGCAGATGGTGGTTGAGCGCGAACTGGCTAAGGCCAAGGCCCCCTCGCGCCGCGAGATGGGCCGCGAAGCCTTCCTCGGCAAGGTCTGGGAATGGAAAGAGCAGTCGGGCGGCACCATCATGCAGCAGCTCCGGCGTCTGGGGGCCTCGTGTGACTACTCACGCGAAGCCTTTACCATGTCGGGCAACTTCCCCGATGCGGTGATCCGCGTCTTTGTCGACATGTACAACAAGGGCCTGATCTACCGCGGCAAACGGCTGGTGAACTGGGACCCGCATTTCGAAACCGCGATCTCGGATCTTGAGGTCGAGAATATCGAGCAGCCCGGCCATATGTGGCATTTCAAATACAAGCTGGCGGGCGGCGAGACCTATACCTATGTCGAAAAGGACGCCGAGGGGAATGTGACCCTGTCGGAGACCCGCGACTATATCTCGATCGCCACCACCCGGCCGGAAACCATGCTGGGCGATGGCGCGGTGGCGGTGCATCCCGATGACGCGCGCTATGCGCCCATCGTGGGCAAGATGGTGCATCTGCCGCTTTGTGACCGGCTGATCCCGATTGTCACCGATGAATATCCGGATGCGAATTTCGGCTCGGGCGCGGTGAAGATCACCGGCGCGCATGATTTCAACGACTATCAGGTGGCCAAGCGCTGCAACCTGCCGATGTACCGGCTGATGGACACCCGAGGCGCCATGCGCGCCGATGGCCTGCCCTACGCCGAGGCGGTCGAACGCGCCCGCGCAATTGCCGCCGGTGCCGAGGCAAGTGAGGCCGAGATTGACGCCCTCAACCTCGTGCCCGAGAAATTCCGGGGCATGGACCGCTTTGTGGCGCGTGAGGCGGTGATTGCCGACATCACCGCCGCCGGTCTGGCGGTGATGATCGAACAGACCCGCACCGACAAGGAAACCGGCGAAGAGGTCACCGAGACGGTGCCTTACGTCGAAGCGAAGCCGATCATGCAGCCCTTCGGCGATCGCTCGAAAGTGGTGATCGAGCCGATGCTGACCGATCAGTGGTTTGTTGAGACCTCGAAAATCGTCGGGCCTGCGCTGGATGCCGTCCGCTCGGGCCGGGTGAAAATCATGCCGGAAAGCGGCGAAAAGACCTATTATCATTGGCTGGAAAACATCGAACCCTGGTGCATCAGTCGCCAGCTCTGGTGGGGGCACCAGATCCCGGTATGGTATTTCCCCGGTCGAAATAAGGATGGATCAGCGTGCCCGCCGGAAGGCGACTACGATGGCCCTCTAATTATCTGTGCCTCAAGCAAAGAAGAGCTGGCGAGGATAGTCGGCGAGCGGTTTGGTGCTGAGGATTTCATTGAAATTCCGTCCGATTTCAATTTGCCCAACAACAACCTTATGGACGCTTACTTGGTCAATTCTCTTCTCGGCGAAGACGATTTGCACAAGCACATGGTCGCATACCGCGACCCCGACGTGCTCGACACCTGGTTCTCCTCGGGCCTCTGGCCGATTGGCACCCTGGGCTGGCCGGAGCAGACGCCGGAATTGCAGAAATACTTCCCGACCAATGTGCTGGTCACCGGGCAGGACATCCTGTTCTTCTGGGTCGCCCGGATGATGATGATGCAGCTGGCGGTGGTGGATGAGGTGCCGTTCGACACCGTCTATCTGCACGGGTTGGTGCGCGATGCGAAGGGCAAGAAAATGTCCAAATCGCTCGGCAATGTCGTCGATCCGCTGGAGATCATTGACGAATACGGGGCTGACGCTTTGCGATTCACCAATGCGGCGATGGCCTCGCTCGGCGGCGTGCTGAAACTCGACATGCAGCGCATCGCGGGCTACCGCAATTTCGGCACCAAGATCTGGAACGCCACCCGCTTTGCCGAGATGAACGGCGTGTTTGAGGGCGATGCCGCCCCCGGCATTCCGCGGCCCACCGGCACGGTGAACCGCTGGATCATCGGCGAATGCGCCAAGGTGCGCGAAGAGGTGGATGCGGCGCTGGCCAATTACCGCTTCAACGATGCCGCCAATGCGCTTTACGCCTTTGTCTGGGGCAAGGTCTGCGACTGGTATGTCGAATTTGCCAAGCCGTTGTTTGACGGCGATCAGGCCGGGGAAACCCGCGCCACCATGCGCTGGGTGCTGGATCAGTGCTATGTCCTGTCGCACCCGATCATGCCCTTCATCACCGAAGAGCTGTGGGCGCTGACCGCGACCAACCGCACCAAGCCGCTCGTCCATGCCGATTGGCCGGAATATGGCGCCGAGCTGATCGACGCCGAGGCCGACCGCGAAATGAACTGGGTGATCGGCCTGATCGAAGAGATCCGCTCGGCCCGCGCGCAGATGGGGGTGCCGGTGGGCCTCAAACTGCCAATGGTGCTGACCGAAGCCGATGAGGCGGCGCGCGCAGCGCTCGCCCGGAATGAGGCAATCATCTTCCGCCTCGCCCGGGTGGACAGCGTGACCGAGGCCGCCGCCCCCAAAGGCTCGATTGCCATCGCGGCGCCGGGTGCCTCTTTCGCGCTGCCGCTGGAGGGGGTGATTGACGTTGCCGCCGAAAAAACCCGGCTGGAAAAGGCACTTGCGAAGATCGAGAAGGACATGTCGGGCCTGCGCAACCGGCTGAACAACCCGAAATTCGTGGCCAGCGCCGCCGAGGAAGTGGTGGAAGAAACCCGCGAGAAACTGGCGCAGGGCGACGAGGAGGCGGCCAAGGTCGCCGCCGCCGTCAAGCGTCTGGCGGATATGGGCTGACCCATTTCGCAGCGTCAAAAGCGGCCCCTCGCAGCGATGCGGGGGGCTTTTTCATGTCTGCCGGGCGCCAGTCCTCCCCGGGCCGCGACATCCTGCTGCAAGGCGGTCCAGCGCGGCAAATGACGCCGCCGTGCGGGCCCATGGCTTGCGGCCGGAGCGAAAGGCTGCCACGCTCAGCCAACGGAGGCCATGATGTCCAACTGGCTGAGCCGCCTTGTCGAGCGGCAAATTCTGAAAGCGCAGGCCACGGGTCAGCTTACCGGGCTGGCCGGCGAGGGTGAACCTTTGCCCGAACGCCCGGGCGACGCTTTCATCTCGGCGGGCGATGCGGCGGGGTTCCGGATCATGGCAGAGGCGGGAGTGCTGCCGCCGGAAATCGAGCTGAAAAAGCAGGTGGCGGCGGCGTTGCAGGAACTTGCGGCGCTCACCGATCCTGACGCCCGCAAGGCGGCGATGGCGCGTCTGGCAGATCTGCAAATGCGGCAGGCCATGGCCGAGGAATCGCGCCGCGCCTTTCTGCGGCCCTGACCCTCACCGCCGCAGAATCCGCGCGGCCAGGGCCGAGAGCACGGCCAGTCCGCCGCCGACCGCGCCGCCGAGATAGCTGAAATCATGGATCAATCCGACGCGGCCAAAGGCATAGGCGTCTTTGACCCCCGCGGGCATCGGCACCTGCAACCCCGCCGCCTCAAGCCGGGGCCAGAGCAGATAGCCCGCCACGGCAAACAGCGCCGCCATGGCCACCACCCAAAACGCCCCGCGCAAAAGCGAGCGCGCCATCGCCGCCGCGTCGCGCTGAATCAGGTTCAGCGTGGCGAGCATCACCCCCAGCCCTGCGCCCACCCACCAGGTGGCCAGCACGCCCACAGCCGCCACCCGCAGGTGCAGCATCAGAGCCCCCTCGCCCGGAGCGGGAACAAGGTGGAATTGCAGAAATTTCAGGGCCGTATAGTATTCGGGCGAAATTCCATAGGTCACCTGATCATGCAGCGCGCCAAAGAGGGCGGCCAGACCCACCGCCCCCGCCACACCCGCACTCCAGACCGCTGCTTTTCCCATCATCCCTCCGAAAGTGCCCCCATGCAGACCCCGCGCTACACGCCCCTCATCGCCAGCCTGCCCGCCTCGGTTCCCTTTGTGGGGCCGGAAACCCAGGAACGCCAGCGCGGCGCTGCCTTCGCGGCCCGTCTCGGCGCGAATGAGAACGGCTTTGGCCCCAGCCCCCGGGCGATTGCCGCGATGCAGGCGGCAGCGGGCGAGGTCTGGATGTATGGCGACCCCGAGAATCACGACCTGCGCGCAGCACTTGCCGCGCATCACGGTGTCACACCCGCGCATATCGTGGTGGGCGAGGGGATCGACGGGCTGCTGGGCTATCTCGTGCGGCTGATCATCGGGCCGGGCGATCCGGTGGTCACCTCGGACGGCGCCTATCCGACCTTCAACTACCATGTCACCGGTTTTGGCGGCAGCCTGCACAAAGTGCCCTATCTCGGCGATCATGAAGACCCCGAGGCGCTGGTGGCGCTGGCGGCGAAAGTGGCGGCAAAGCTCGTCTATATCGCCAATCCCGACAATCCGATGGGCAGCCATCACGAGGGGCAGACGATTGCCGCAATGGTCGAGGCACTGCCCGAGGGCTGCCTGATGGTGCTGGACGAGGCCTATATCGACCTTGCGCCAAAGGCCGCCGTGGCCGAGATCGACCCCGATGACCGGCGGGTGATCCGCATGCGGACCTTTTCCAAGGGCTACGGCATGGCGGGCGCGCGGGTGGGGTATGCCATCGGCCACCCCGAGCTGATCACCGCCTTCAACAAGATCCGCAACCATTTCGGCATGTGTCGGATCAGCCAGGCGGGGGCGCTGGCGGCGCTGGCTGATCAGGACTGGCTGACCCGGGTGCGCCAGCATGTGACCACCGCCCGCGCCCGGCTGGCGGGAATTGCGGTCGCCAATGGCCTGGCACCCCTGCCCTCGGCCACCAATTTCCTGACGATGGACACCGGCGGCGACGGCGCCCATGCGCGCGCACTGCTGGCCGCCCTGACCGAGGAAGGGATCTTTGCCCGCATGCCCTTTGTGGCACCGCAGGACCGCTGCATCCGGGTCAGCTGCGGGCCTGAGGCGGCGATGGCAGCCTTTGCCGCCGCCCTGCCCCGCGCGCTGGCGCGTCTGGACGTGCAAAAGTAACATCAGGCGGGGGGATCGGCGGCTTTCCCCCCGTTACAGACGGATCACCGGCTGGTGATTTGTCCGGATGTGCCCCGGCAGGCAGAGTTTCCCCACCAACTCCGAGGCAGAATCATGAAAACCACCAAGACGCAAAAACGCGCGATCCTCCTGTCGCCCCTGGCCTTCGCCCTGACCTTCGGCGCCTATGCCGAAGCGCGCAGCCCCGACAGTTTCGACGCCGCCAACCCGGCCGAGCGGCGCGAGATGAGCAACCGCGCCACCGAGAAAGACACCGGCGAGATCGCCTGGATGATCAGCTGGCTGGAAAAGCACGGCAACTGACGCGAAAAAAGGCCGCGCCCTCTCGCCCCCCGGATCGCCGGCGGGCGGGGCTGCGGCCCTATTCTTCGGCGCCCGGCCGCATGTGAAAGGCCTGACGGCCCAGCAGATATTGCGCGGATATCGGCAGGCTTGCCGCCCCCATCACCCGCGCCTGCGCCCCCACCGAGCCTTCGCGGATCACCGGCAGCAAGATGCCCTGGGTGTCCAGCTGCGTCAGCTCATGCCGGACCCGCTCGATCAGCCGCCCGCGCACGGCGGCCGGAAAGGCGCCATCAATCAGCACGGCCTCGAAATCAATCACCGCACAGACCGCCACAATCGCCACCGCGAGGGATTTCCCCGCCTCCGCGATCCAGGCCTCCAGCGCGCGGCCCAGATCGGCCCAGCCCTCCGGGCCGCGCCAGATCTGCATCGGATCGCGCCCGGCCTCCTCCAGCAACCGCTCGAGCACATAGAGCGAGGCATGGTTGATCAGCTGATGTCCGGGCCGGGCGGTATCGCCCACCGGCAAGGTGCCAAAGGCCCCGGCATTGCCCGACCGCCCGGAATAGACCGAATCATTCAGCACCACACCGCCGCCGATGAAATAGCCCACAAAGAAATAGGCATAATCGGCCAAGGATCGGCCCTGCCCCAAAGCGTGCTCGGCGGCACAGGCGGCGGTGGCATCATTGGCCACATAGACGCGGTAATCACAAAAAGCGGCGATTTCCGAAATGAAATCAAAGTCGCGCCAGCGCGCCATTTCCGCAGGCGTCGCCTTGACCGCATCCAGCCAGTTCCACAGCTCAAACGGCGAGGCGATGCCGATCCCGGCGATGCGCGCCTTTTCGGCGGGCGTCAGATCCGCCTCAATCGCGGTCAACCCGCCGCGCAGCACATCCATCACCGCATCCGGGGTCGGATAGGCATAGGTCACCGAAAAGCTGCGCCGCAGCCCGCCCGCCAGATCCATCAGCACCAGATCGCAGCTGCGCCGCCCGATCTTAAGCCCGAGTGACAGCACCCCTTCGGGCCGCAAAGCCACCGGCGTCAGCGGTTTGCCCACCTTGCCGCGCAGAGGCTCTCCCTTGATCAGCAGACCATCCGCCTCCAGCCGCCGCAGGATCACCGAGACGGTCTGCGCGGACAATCCGGTGCGGCGCGCGATGTCGGCACTGGCAATCGCGCCGTGCCGCTGCACCAGCGACAGGATCAACCGCTCGTTGTGGTCGCGCACGCCGGTCTGGTTCGCCCCCCCTGCCGGATCGCGGATCTCCGCTTCTGCCATATTCGTCTCCTCCGCCCGCACTATGACCTCGTCTCGATTTATAAATCAATCGGATTTATTTATTGACAGCATGCCCCGAGTCGGCCTTTTATGGCCTCGTTCGGTCCCCGACGAGGGACCATCGATCCCGCAGTTGGGAGCTGCGGTTCACCGGGAGGACTACACGTGAAGAAATTTCTTACGGGCACCGTTGCCTTGGCATGTCTGTCGTTGATGGGCGCTGCCGCCCAGGCAAACACCGCGGCCTGCCTGATCACCAAAACCGACACCAACCCCTTCTTCGTGAAGATGAAAGAGGGCGCAACGGCCAAAGCCGCCGAGCTGGGCGTCGATCTGAAAACCTATGCCGGTAAAGTTGACGGCGACCATGAGAGCCAAGTGGCGGCCATCGAGGCCTGCGTGGCAGATGGCGCCAAAGGGATCCTGCTGACCGCGTCGGACACCAAAGCCATCGTTGACGCGGTGAAAGCTGCCCGCGACGCCGGCGTTCTGGTGATCGCGCTCGACACCCCGCTCGACCCGATCGACGCGGCGGATGCCACCTTCGCCACCGACAACTTCCTGGCGGGCGAGCTGATCGGCAAATGGGCCGCGGCAAAGATGGGCGCGGATGCGGCCAATGCCAAGATCGCCATGCTCGACCTGTCGATCGCGCAACCTTCGGTTGACGTGCTGCGCGACCAGGGCTTCCTGACCGGCTTTGGCATCGACACCGCCGACATCAACAAATGGGGCGATGAAACCGATCCGCGCATCGTGGGCAACGAAGTCACTTCGGGCAACGAAGAAGGCGGCCTGAAAGCCATGGAAGCGCTGCTGGCCAAAGACCCGGACATCAACGTCGTCTACACCATCAACGAACCCTCGGCCGCCGGTGCGTTTGAAGCGCTGAAAGCGGCGGGCAAAACCGCGCTGATCGTTTCGGTCGATGGCGGCTGCCCGGGCGTGGCGGATGTGAAAGACGGCGTGATCGGCGCCACCTCGCAACAATATCCGCTGCTGATGGCCTCGCTGGGCATCGAAGCGATTGCGAAATTCGCCGCCGATGGCACCAAACCGATGCCGACCGAAGGCAAGGCCTTCTTTGACACCGGCGTGGCGCTGATCACCGACCAGCCGGTTGAAGGCGTCGAGTCGATCGACACCGCCAAAGGCACCGATCTCTGCTGGGGCTGAGACTTCCGCAGCGTGAATTTTGATCAAGGGCGGCCCCGCGCCGCCCTTGAGCGTAGCAAACCCCGGGGCCGCAGCCTCCGGGCCGAGAGGGGGAACATCCGATGGCCAGTGAGGCGAAAGGCGCATCCAGCTTTGAAGAGGGCCTGAAAGGCGCCTCGGAAAAAGTCGCCGAATTTCACGAAGAAAAATCCGTACTGAAGCGCCTGCAACATTGGCTGCACATGACACCTTCGGCGGTGCCGATGATCGTGCTGATCGTGGCGCTGATCGTCTTTGGCTTTCTGTCTGACAACTTTTTCAAAGCGTCGACGCTGTCGACCATCCTGCAGCAGATCGCCATCGTCGGCATTCTGGGCTGCGCCCAGTCGCTGGTGGTGCTGACCGCCGGGATCGACCTCTCGGTGGGCGCGATCGCGGTGTTTTCCTCGGTGCTGATGGGGCAGATGACCTTCCGCTACGGTCTGCCGGCCGAGCTGTCGATTGTCGTTGGCCTGATCCTCGGCACCGCGATGGGCGGGCTGAACGGCCTGCTGATCGCCAAGATGAAACTGCCGCCTTTCATCGTGACCCTGGGCACCTGGCAGATCCTTCTGGCCTCGAACTTCATCTTCTCTGCCAATGAAACCATCCGTTCCTCGGACATTCAGGCGCAGGCCGTGGCGCTGCAACTCTGGGGCGGCTCGATCCAACCCTTTGGCATCAAGATCCTCTATGCGGTCTTTCTGTTGATCGCGCTGGTGATTTTCATGTCCTATGTGCTGCGTCACACCGCCTGGGGCCGCCATGTCTATGCGACGGGCGATGATCCGGCCGCCGCCGAACTGGCCGGTGTGCCGACGCAAAAGGTGCTGATCCAGGTCTATGCCGTGGCCGGTCTCTTCTGCGCCATCGCGGGCTGGGTGATGATCGGCCGCTTCGGCTCGGTCTCGCCGACCGCTTCGACGGGGCAGCTCGGCAACATCCAATCGATCACCGCCGTGGTGATCGGCGGCATCAGCCTCTTTGGCGGCCGTGGCTCGATCATGGGCATGTTCTTTGGCGCCCTGATCGTCGGCGTCTTCGAGATGGGCCTGCGCCTTGTCGGCACCGACCCGCAATGGACCTTCTTCCTCATCGGCGTGCTGATCATCTTTGCCGTCGCCGTGGACCAATGGATCAGAAAGGCATCGGCATAATGGAACCGCTTCTCAAAGGCCGTAACCTCGTCAAACGCTACGGCAAAGTCACCGCGCTCGATCACTGCGACTTCGACCTCTACAAGGGCGAGATCCTCGCGGTCATCGGCGATAACGGCGCCGGGAAATCCAGCCTGATCAAGGCGATGTCCGGCGCGATCATCCCCGACGATGGCGAAATTTTCCTCGACGGGAAAAAGGTGCAGTTCACCTCGCCGATCGAGGCGCGCGCGCATGGGATCGAGACCGTCTATCAGACGCTCGCCATGTCGCCTGCCCTCTCCATCGCGGATAACATGTTCATGGGGCGCGAGTTGCGTAAACCGGGCATCATGGGCAGCCTGTTCCGTCAGCTCGACCGCCCGGCGATGGAAGAATTTGCCCGCGCCAAGCTGAACGAACTGGGCCTGATGACCATCCAGAACATCAACCAGGCGGTGGAGACCCTCTCGGGCGGCCAGCGTCAGGGTGTGGCCGTGGCCCGCGCCGCCGCCTTCGGGTCGAAGGTGATCATTCTCGACGAGCCGACCGCGGCCCTTGGGGTCAAGGAAAGCCGCCGGGTGCTGGAGTTGATCCAGGATGTGAAATCGCGTGGCATGCCCATCGTGCTGATCAGCCACAACATGCCGCATGTGTTTGAAGTGGCGGACCGCATCCACATCCACCGCCTCGGCAAGCGGCTGTGTGTGATCAACCCCAAGGATTACACGATGTCGGACGCGGTGGCCTTCATGACCGGGGCGAAAGAGCCGCCCGCCGAAGCCCTGGCGGCCTGAGCGCCAGTGACTGTAGCCAGTATCAGCGCGTCCCGAACCGGGGCGCGTTTTTCATTTCGGCCCGCGGGTGGCACGCGCGGTGCCTCCGGCGGGGATATTTGGGCCGAAGCAAAAGCCGGAAGGTCGGCGCATCGGGGGCGGGTGTGGCACTGACATTCCCCTGATGCGCGCCACTGGCGCAGGCGCTTTTGCCCGTGAAAAGGGCTGCTGGTTGCCGGTCTGCTTTGAGCCCTTTGCGGAGGGTCGCGACCCTATGCGATTTGCTCGAAGCGACACTGCCTACACAGCGGATCGCTGGCGGTGTAGGCGAGAGCCGCTTCCTTCATTGCGTCGAAGCTCGCTCCGTAGAAATACAGGGCTGTTTCCCTGCTCCCCTCCCAGTGGCCAAGAAACATTCCCTTCCCGGTCATGGCATTCGACAGGCCGCTCAGTGTCGCGTTTACATCCGCACTCTCGTAGACTTCGCGCGGCAGGTCAGTCCCATTGAGAAACAACGCCAGCCCTTCCGTCGCCCCGAATGGTGCAGGCACTCTGCCCTCGATACGGATCTCTGATCCTTTGGGTGCGCCAAGGTTTTCCAGTATCAGGATAATTTTCTGGATCGTACCTGGATCGGTATCTTTCAGTGATATTTCAATGTCACATGAGCTGATACCTGCAGGCTCATCAGCAAGCCTCGTTCCGCCACCCACAACGCTACCCATACCCTCTGCCGCGAGCAGTTCCTCTAAGGGGTCCTCGAAGAATTCTCCCCTCTGCAGAGGCTGCGACCTCACATTGAGATGTGCAACAACTATAGGATTTATGGAGGCGACCTTGCGACGAAATAACTTGGCGAACAATCTGGCCTCCGACTTCCCTATTCAGTCGAAAGCTGACCCAGAACCGATGAAATTGCAACGTCCGCATTGTCCGCAAAGCGGAAGCATCACACCACCGCGCCGGCCACCTTCCCCGCCCGCCATTAAAAAAGCCCCCGCCAGCGAACGGGCGGGGGCAGGTCCATCGGGGGAGGACCGACGGGGAGGAGGTTTATCAGGCGAGTTCCGATACCGAAACGGTGCGGTTTTCCGCCACGGATTTCAACGCGCATTCGGCGAGCAGAAGGCCCATCAGCCCGTCTTCGCCCGAGGGGCTGGCCGCCCCCTTGCCATTCACCGCGGCGATAAAGGTCGCGATTTCGGCGGCATAGGCTTCGGTGTAGCGGGTCATGAAGAAGTCATGCAGCGGCGGCCGGGTAAAGCCTGCGGCAGTGGCGACTTCGATGGAAACCGGGCGCTGGTTCTCGGCCGCGACCATGCCGCCCGAACCCAGAACCTCAACCCGCTGGTCATAGCCATAGGTGGCGCGGCGCGAGTTCGAGATGACGCATTGCTTGCCCGAGGTGGTCGTCAGGATGACGTTGACGCTGTCAAAATCGCCCTCGGTCTTCACCGCCGGATCCACCAGCACCGAAGCACGCGCGGTCACCGTGTCAATCTCTTCGCCCAGCATGAAGCGGGCCATGTCAAAGTCATGGATCGTCATGTCGCGGAAGATCCCGCCCGAGCGGCCCAGATATTCAATCGGCGGCAGGCCCGGATCGCGGCTGGTGATGTTGACCATCTCGACCGCCCCCACAGCGCCCGCATCAATCTGCGCACGCACGGCGCGGAAATGCGGGTCAAAGCGGCGGTTGAAGCCCACCATCAGCACGCCCTTTTCCGCGCGGACGACGGCAAGGCAGGCCTTCACGCGGTCAAGGTTCAGGTCAATCGGCTTTTCGCAGAACACGGCCTTGCCCGCCTTCACGAAGAGCTCGATCAGATCGGCATGGGTGTCAGTGGGTGTACAGATGATCACCGCATCGATATCGGCCGAGGCCGCGATCTCGTCGATCGAGCGCACGGCACAGCCGTATTGCGCCGCAATCGCCTCGGCGGCCGCCGGAAAGGCATCGGCCACCGCGACCAGTTGCGCCTCGGCGTCATTGGTCACCGCTTTGGCATGTACCTTGCCGATGCGGCCTGCGCCCAAAAGCCCGAACCTGATAGCCATTCTTACGTCTCCTGTGACGGGCCAGCGGCCCGCGTTGCTAAGGGTGGCGGGGCCGAGACCCCGCCCATGCGTGGCGCGTTACCGCGATTTCACGCGCTTTTTCTGGCGGTAGACATCGGCCACCACGGCGGCCACGATGATCACGCCCTTGATCATTTCCTGGTAGTAGGCATCCAGCCGCAGGAAGGTAAAGCCCGAGATGATCACCCCGAAAATCACCATGCCGATGGCGGTGCCGAGGATCGAGCCGCGCCCGCCGTTCAGCGACACGCCGCCGATCACGGCCATGGCGATGGCATCGAGTTCATAGGCAAGCCCCATGCCCGCCTGTGCCGTCTGACCGCGCGCCGCCACCACAATCCCGGCCAGCGCCGCAAGGAAACCCGCGATGGCATAGACCTTGATCAGGTGTTTTTCGACATTGATCCCCGAGACGCGGGCAGCCTGCGTGTTGGCGCCAATCGCATAGGTGAACTTGCCATAGCGGGTGTATTTCAGCGCGACATGGAAGATCACGGCGACGGCAAGGAAGATCAGAACCGGCATCATTCCGGTGCCAATCGCGGCATAGCTGTCGGTCGGGAAGGAAATCGGCTGGCCCTTGGTGTACCATTTGGCAAAGCCGCGCGCCGTCACCATCATCCCCAAAGTGGCGATGAAGGGCGGAATTTTCGTATAGGCGATCAGGGCACCATTGACGACACCGGCCAGCAACCCGGCCCCAAGGCCCACCGCCAGCGGCACGATCAGCGGCAGGTCGGTCAGCGCCGGATAGACCGCGCGTTCATAGGTGCCCACCTGCGCCAGGCTCATCGAGATCATCGCCGTGGCGCCCACGACCGAGCCCGAGGAAAGGTCGATGCCGCCCGAGATGATCACCTGCGTCACGCCGACCGCGATGATGCCAATCACCGAGACCTGCAGGATCATGATCTTCAACCGGCCGATGTTGCCCAGGAACGATTGCCCCTGAAAGATCCAGCCGAGAATTTCAAAGACCAGCGCGATGCCCAGCAGCACGAACAGGATGTTGACTTCGGGCGGCAGGCGCTTGGCCTTGTGCGTGGCGCGACCGCCGGATTGTGTAATGTCTTGCATGGCCATGGGTTCCCCTCCCCAATTCCTGTTTATTGCGACGCAAGGTCCATGATGCGGACCTGATTTGCTTCGCTGCGGTCGAGCACGCCAGAAACGCGCCCCTCGTGCATCACCATCACCCGGTCAGACATGCCCAGAACCTCGGGCAGTTCCGACGAGATCATCAAAACGGCAACGCCTTGGCCCGCCAGTTCGGTGATCAGCCGGTGAATTTCGGATTTCGCGCCAACGTCGATGCCCCGCGTCGGCTCGTCCAGGATCAGGATGCGCGGCTTGGTCAGCAGCCAGCGGGCGATCAGCAGCTTTTGCTGGTTGCCGCCCGAGAGATTCTCGACCCGCTCCTGCAGATTGGGCGTCTTGACCCGCAGCGTCTTGGCCAGCTCTTCCGCCAGCGCGGTCACTTCGCGCTGCTGGACAAAGCCCGCCTTGACCTTGTCGCGGGTCAACAGCGCCATCTGGATGTTCTCCAGACAATCGAGGATCAGGAAACAGCCGGTCTCCTTGCGGTCCTCGGTCAGAAAGGCCATCCCGTGGTCCATCGCCACGCCGGGCGAGGTCACATCCACCACCTCGCCATCGATCCAGATCGTGCCCGAGGCCGCCGGGGTCACCCCGAAGATCGCCTCGGCCACATTGGAGCGCCCCGAGCCCACAAGCCCCGCCACTCCCAGAATTTCGCCCCGCCGCAGGGTGAAGGAGATGTTCTCAAACGTGCCCGGCAGCGTCAGATCCTGCACCTCAAGGATTACATCGCCGATCGGGCAGTCCACTTTCGGGAACATGTCGGTGATCTCGCGGCCGACCATCATCTTGATGATCTCGTCGCGCGTCACATCGGCGGCATCCACGGTGCCAATATATTGCCCATCGCGGAACACTGTCAGTTCATCCGCGATTTCAAAGAGTTCGCTCATTTTATGCGTGATGTAGACGATGCCGATTCCACGCGCCTTCAGATCTCGGATGATCGCAAACAGATGCTCCACCTCACTCTCGGTGATCGCCGAGGTCGGTTCATCCATGATCAGCACGTCGGAATTATAGGAAACCGCTTTCGCAATCTCGACCATTTGCTTTTCCGCCACCGTCAGATCGCCGACCATGGATTGTGGCTTCAGCCGGATGTTCAGCCGGTCAAACAGCTCTTGCGTTTGCCGCTCCATCTGGTTGTGATTGATCAGGCCAAAGCCGTTGCGCGGCTCGCGGCGAATCCAGATGTTCTCGGCCACGGTCATCGTGTTCATCAGGTTGAGTTCCTGATGGATCATCGCAATGCCAGAGTTCAGCGCATCGAGCGGTGTCTGAATGTTCAGCGGCTTACCGGCAAAGCGCACCTCGCCGCGGTCCGGCGTATAGACCCCGGCAATGATCTTCATCAGCGTCGATTTGCCGGCGCCATTCTCGCCCATGAGGGCATGAACGGTTCCCGGCCTCACCCGCAGCTGCACCTCATCCAGCGCCACAACGCCCGGAAATTCCTTGCGGACCCGGTCCACCTCGAGAATGAACTCGCCGGTGAATTTCGGCCGGTGACCCAGCTGTTCCTGCGTGTCGAGCATCTTTGTCATTCCCCACTTGCGCCCCGCCGGATCCGGACAAGCGCCCGGCCCTGCAAGGGCTGCCTCCTGCTGTCACGGCATCCCCATGCCGCGTCGTCTCCGGGGGCAGATGCCGCCCCCGGATTTTGCCGATCTGCCCCCGCACGACGGCGGGGCCACAGACGATCAGTTGGCCGATTTGTATTTGGACAGGTTTTCCGGGGTCACCAGTTCGAACGGAATGAAGACTTTGGTCTCCACGCTTTCGCCGCGCGCCAGTTTCAGCGCCGCATCAACCGAGCCCTGGCCCTGACCGGCCGCGTTCTGGAACACGGTGACGTCCAGATCACCCGCAGCCATGGCCGCCAGCGCGTCCTGCGTCGCATCGATGCCCGCCACAACCACGCTGTCCATCGAGCGGCCTGCGGCTTTCAGCGCCTGAATGGCACCAATGGCCATTTCGTCGTTGTTGGCGACGACCGCGTCAAATTCCACACCGGCCGAGAGCCAGTTCGAGATCAGGTCGGCGCCCTGGGTGCGCGACCAGTTGCCGGTCTGCTCTTCCACGATGGTCATGAAGGAACATTCCGGGGTGGCGATCACGTCTTTGATGTCCTGGGTGCGCACGCGGGCCGCCTGGTTCGACAGCTCGCCCATCATGACGACGATTTTTGCTTCGGTCTTGCCTGCCTCGGTCAGCAAGCGACAGACTTCCTGGGTTTCCAGCGTGCCCGAGTCAACTTCGTTCGAGGCCACAAAGGCTTGTTTCGCCGGCAGTTCGTCGACGTTGACCGGCTGACGGTTGACGTAAACCAGCGGAATGCCCGCGGCATCGGCAGCGGCCGACATGGCGACGGTGGCATCGGTATCCACCGGGTTGACGATGATCGCATCGACGCCCGAAGCGATGAAGTTCTGGATCTGGTTCAGCTGCTTGCCCACGTCGTTCTGGGCATCTTCGATCTGCAGCGTCACGCCGTCTTGCGTGGCCGCGTAATCCGACATCCCGTTGCGCAGGACGGTCAGGAAGTTGTCGTCAAACAGCGCCATCGACACGCCGATGTTTTCGGCCATCGCGGTGCTCGACACCAGCGCTGCAAAGCCAGCAATGATCAGAGTCTTCTTCATTTTCTTCCTCCACTGGCCGCGTCCGGTGCGCGGCTCCTCCAAACCGGAACGCCCCTCCCCAGGAGCGCGTGTCACAAAGGAAGTCCCGCTGGTGCCTTGGCTGGCTGGCGCCAAAACGGGCCAGACCAGCGAATCCCATGCGGACTCCCCCATCCACATTTGGAATTGATATTCTATTTTTGGACTTTCTCAATAAAAAAATTCCAAAATATCGCCTTGCCCCGTGGAAAAGCCAGAGCACAGCAAAATGGCACGGGGGTGCCCCGTGCCATTTTTCCTGTCGCCGCATCTTCCTGTCACTGCACCGGTGTCGCCCGGCCCGGCCTAATCGCGGGCGCGCAACTGACCCATCGGCGGCGCGTTGAGCGGCCGCAGGGCAAACAGCATCCCCGCCAGCGTCGTGGCCAGGATCCCCCCCAGGACAATGCCCAAGGCCGGGATCGGCGCGAAATGGAACGGGGTTTCCATCACATAGACCAGCACCGCCCAACAGGCCGCCGTGCCGATCGCCAGCGCCACCAGCCCCGCCGCAGCCCCCATCAACCCCGCGCGCAGGGCGAATGACCACAGGATCGCGCCCCGTGTCGCACCCAGCACCTTGAGGATCGCCGCCTCCCAGGCGCGCTGCCGCTCGCCCGCCGCTGCCGCCCCGATCAGCACGATAAAGCCGGTGACCAGCGTCGCCGCCGCCGCGATGGCGGTGGCGCGCGCAATCGCGCCCATCGCCTCGCTCACCTGCCCGATGGTCTCGCGCACGCCGATGGCGGTGATGTTGGGATAGGGGCCTGCAATGTCGCGCAAAATCCCCGCTTCCGCCTCAGGCGGGGCATAGATCGTGGCGATATGGGTATGCGGCGCACCCTGCAAGGCGCTGGCGTTCAGCACCAGCACAAAGCCGATGCCCGCGGTGCCGAAATTCACCTCGCGGAAGGAGGTGATCGTGGCGGGGATGTCGCGACCCAGCACATTGACCACCATCGTATCGCCGAGTTTCAGCCCCAGCTCTTCCGCCTCTTTCGCCGCCATCGAGACCTGTGCGGGCCCGGTGTAGCCCTCGGGCCACCAGGTGCCCGCGGTGATCTTAGTGCCTGAGGGCAAGGCATCGGCATAGGAAATGCCCCGATCCCCGCGCACCACCCAATGGTCGCCGCCCACCTCGCGCGCCGGGCGGCCATTGATCTCGGTGATCACCCCGCGCAGCATCGGCGCGCTGTCCACCCGGGTCACCGCCGGATTGGCGGCCAGCATCGCCTTGATCGGGTCGATCTGGTCGGGCTGGATGTCCACCACGAAATAGGCGGGCGCCACCTGCGGCAACTCGGTCGCAATCGCGTTGCGCAGCCCGGCGTCGATCTGCCCCACCGCCGCCAGCACCGACAGCCCCAGCCCGAGCGACAGGATCACCGCCCCCGCCTCGCTCTGCGGCCCGCCGATGGCCGAGAGCGCCGCGCGCAGCATCGGCCGCCCCTTCATCCCGGAGGCCAGCCGCCGCGCCAGCCGCCGCACGCCAGCCGCCACCAACGCCAGCCCGGCAAGCGAGGCGGCGATGCCCGCCATCGTGGCCAATGCCAACGTCGGCACGCCTGACAGCCCGACCGCCACGCCCACCAGCACCAGTGCCAGCACCGCAATCGCCAGCGCGGTGCCCCTGCCCGGCCAGCCGCGCCGCCCCGGCCCGATGTCGCGAAAGAGCGCCGCCGCCCGCACCTCCGCCATCCGGCCCAAGGGCCAGAGGGTGAAAAGCGCCGCCACCAGCGCACCATAAAGCGCGGCCTCGGCCAAGGCGCCGGGCGCAAAGCCCACCGTCACCGCAAAGGGCATCTGTGCCGCAATGATCCCTTCGGCCAGTTTCGGCAGCAGCGCGCCCAGCGTCAGCCCGATCACCAGCCCCAGGGCCACCAGCCCCGCCAGTTGCAACAAGAACACCTGCCGGATCAGCCCCGAGGTGGCGCCCAGCGCCTTCAGCGTGGCAATCGTCTCGGTCTTGCGCTCCATCCAGGCGCGGGTGGCCGCCGATATGCCGACACCCCCCACCGCCAGCCCCGCCAGACCGACGAGCACGAGGAAAGACCCCATCCGCTCGACGAACCGCTCCACCCCGGGGGCGGCGCGGCGGCGGTCGCTCCAGCGCATGCCAGCGCCCTCGAAATGCGCCACCGCTTCGCGTTTCAGGGCCGCGAGATCGGCGCCTTCGGGCAGGGTCAGCCGCAGATTGGTCTCAAAGATCGAGCCTGCTTCCAAAAGCCCCGCCCCTTCCAGCGCGTCCCGATGCAGGATCAGCCGTGGCCCGAGCGAAAAGCCCCCGGTGGCGCTGTCCGGCTCGCGCAAAATCCGGGCGCGGTAGGTAAAGCTGTTGCGCCCAAGCTGGAATGTGTCGCCGGGTTTCAGCCCCAGCCGGTCGGCCAGCACCCCCTCCAACACCGCGCCGGGCAGGCCGTTTTCCAAGCCCAGCGCCGCCGCCACCGGCATCGGCGGGTCGAGTTCCAGCGTGCCGATCAGCGGATAGGCATCATCGACGCCCTTCACCTGCGTCAGCGCGCGCTCGGCCTCCGCCCCCGCGCCCACCACCGCCATCGAGCGGAAATCCACGATCTCCGACACCCGATCCGCGCGGGCCTCGACCCAATCCCGCTCCTCGGCGGTCGGAAAGCGGTAGGTGAATTCCAGCTGCGCATCACCGCCGAGCAGCACCGCCCCCTGCGCATCCAGCGCCTGTTCGATCGCATTGCGCACGGTGCCCAGCGCCGCAATCGCCCCGGTGCCGAGGATCAGACAGAGGAGAAAGACGCGAAACCCCCGGATTCCGCCGCGCAATTCACGCCGGGCGATCCGCCATGCCAGAGCGCTCATGCGGTGATCCCGGTCTCGATGCGGCCATCGGCGAGCCGGATCACCCGGTCACAGCGCTCGGCCAGTTCCGGCGCATGGGTGACAAGGATCAGCGTCGCCCCATGCCGGTCGCGCAGGTCAAACAGAAGGTCCATGATCGCCGCGCCATTGGCGGCATCGAGGTTCCCCGTCGGCTCATCGGCCAGAAACAGCGCCGGACGTGGTGCCGCGGCCCGGGCAAGCGCCACCCGCTGCTGCTCGCCGCCCGAGAGTTCCGCCGGGTAATGTCCGCCCCGCGCCGCCAGTCCCACCGCCGCCAATTCCTCGGCTGCGCGATCAAAGGCGCCCTCGATCCCCGCCAGTTCCAGCGGCAAGGCCACGTTTTCCAGCGCGGTCATTGTCGGGATGAGGTGGAAGGATTGGAAAACGATCCCCATATTACCCCGACGGAACCGGGCCAGCTGATCCTCATTCATCGCGGTGAGATCCTGACCCAAGGCCGTGACCTGCCCGGCGCTGGCGCGTTCCAGCCCGCCCATCAGCATCAGGAGCGAAGATTTGCCCGAGCCCGACGGACCAATGAGCCCCAGACTCTCCCCCCGCTGTACCGAAAGTGTGATCCCGCGCAGGATCTCGACCGGCCCGGCATTGCCGGCAAGGGTCAGCCGCGTGTCACGCAGGTTCAGCACATCTTCCATTCTCGCGTCCTTCTCTCGGGGTCTCTTCCGATATGGCGCGCGACGGGCGGCCTGCAACCTCTTGCTGCCGGTGTTTTTTTTCACCCTGCTCGCGGCAACACCGGTTGCAGCGGCGGGACCGGAGGTGGTGGCGCTCGGCGACAGCCTCACCCAAGGCTATGGCCTGCCGGTGGAGGACGGGCTGGTGCCGCAATTGCAGGGCTGGCTCGACCGGAACGGGATTGCCGCGCATGTGACCAATGCCGGGGTTTCGGGCGACACCACGGCGGGGGGCCTCTCGCGCCTCGACTGGGCGCTGGCGCCGGGGACGCAGGCGTTGATTGTCACCCTCGGGGGCAATGACGTTTTGCGTGGTCTGCCGCCGGAGCAGGCGCGGGCCAATCTGGATGCGATCCTGACAAAGGCGGGCGCGCAGAACCTGCCGGTGCTGCTGATCGGCATTCCGGTGCCGGGGAATTATGGCCCCGAGTATCAGGCCGCCTTTTCCGCGATCTGGCCGGACCTCGCGGCCAAACACGGCGCGCTCTATCTCGACAATCTGCTGGCCCCCATTCTCGCCCGCCCCGAGGCAGAGCGCGCAGCCCTCATTCAGCCCGACGGGATCCACCCTTCGGCGGCGGGGGTGACGCTGATCGTGGAGGCTCTGGGTCCGAAAGTGGCCGAGCTGGTCGGCAAGCTCTGAGCTTCAGCGCAAAGTGGCGGTGCGGAACAGGTTCACCTTCAGCCCGCCATGCGCCACCGGCGCCTCCAGCGGCAGGAACGGCAGGCCGGAGGCCTTGGCCAGCCCGGCGTCCGAGGTGACCATGCCGACGCGCCAACCCCGGAACCGGCTGAGCAGCGTCTGCCCCAGCGCGCCATAGACCGAGAACAGCAGTTTCCGCTCGCCGATCCGCGCACCGTAAGGCGGGTTGACGATGACAAGGCCGGGCTTGACCCCTTCGGGCGGGGTGAGGTCGCTGACCGCATGGTGGCGGAAATCGGTGCAGGCCGAGACCCCGGCGCGGGCGGCATTGGCGCTGGCCATCCGCACGGCGCCCGTGTCGCGGTCAGACCCGAAGAACTGCAGCGGCGGCGTGGCCTTGGCCTCTGCCGCGCGCATCTTGGCCCAGATGCCGGCATCGAAACTCGCCAGTTGCTCAAAGGCAAAGCTGCGGCTGCGGCCGGGGTTCAGCCCCGCCGCGATCTCTGCCGCCTCGATCACGAAAGTGCCCGAGCCGCACATCGGGTCCATCACCGGCTCATCGCCGGTAAAGCCGCATTGACGCAGGAAAAGCGCGGCCAAAGTCTCGCGCATCGGCGCCTTGCCGACCGCCTCCTTATGGCCGCGTTTGTGCAGGCTCTCGCCCGAAGTATCGAGCGAGAAGGTGCAGAGATCATCCTCGATCCGCGCTTTCAGCACGAGCGGAGCCTCGGGTTCAATCGTCACCCCCAAAGTCTCGCGCAGCGCCGTCTCGATCCGCTGTGCGGCGGCCCCCGCGTGATAGATGCGCGAGGCTTTGCAGGTTACTTCAACCTTCACCGGCACATCGGCGCGCAGGGTCTGCCCCCAAGGGAATTTCCGCGCGCGTTTATCGAGTTGCGCCAGATGCATCACCCGGATCGCGCCGATCCGCACCAGCACCCGTGTCGCACCCCGGATTTCCAGATTGGCACGCCAGACATCAGGCCAGCCGCCGCGAAAAGCGACGCCGCCGGGCAAGGCGGCGGCACCCGCGAAACCGCGCTCCAGCGCCTCGGCGCAGAGCACGGCTTCAAGCCCGGGGGCGGTGACCAGAAAGATCTCGAAATCGCCGGAAGTGTCAGTGGTGTTTTCCATCCGGCCCGCATAGCCGGAAATCCACGCCGTTTCGAGAGGGTTTCGCGCCCCGCCCCCGGATTGCCTTATGCGGTCAGCGCCCCCCGGCGAAAACCGCCCGCGCGGATCAGATCCAGCAGCACAAAGGCGATCAGGGAAAAGCCCAGCATCGGCAGCGCCCAGCCAAAACCCAGCGCCATGAGCAGCGCGAGCCCGCGCGCCAGCCACCCCATCCGCAGCCAGAGCCGCAAAAGCGTTTGCGGCATCGCCCCCGCCGCCGGACGCCGCCGCCACCACAGCCGGTAGCCATAGGCGATGCTGGCCGCCAGCCCGAGGCCGATCGCCGCCATCAGGATCTGGTTCGGCAGGCCAAAGAGCACGCCCATATGCGCGTCAATCCCCCAGCGGATCAGCTTGGGGATCAGGGTGAATTCCGCGAAATCCGCGCGGCTGGTCACCGCCAGACTCGCCGGGTCCAGCGCCAAAGTATCCACCTGCGTCGGCCAGGAGCGGTCATATTCCCGCACCATCCAGGCCTTGCCCGGTTTCGGCACCCGGATTTCCAGCATCGGCGAGTCGAGGCCACCCGCGCGCGCCGCCGCTTCTACGGCGTCGAGGGCGGGCATCCAGTCCACTGCGGCTTCGGGGGTCGGCACCGGCGCGGCATGCGCCATATGCTCGGCATGTTCCCCCATCGGCATATCCATTGCCGGGGCCTCCGGCGTTGCCAGTGCCAGCGACACCGAAGGCGTCACCCAGCCGAATTGCCCGCGCAGGGCATCAATCCGCCCGCCCGCCAGCTGCGACCAGGTCAGGCCGGTCGCCGAGAGAAAGAGAAGCCCCAGCCCGATGGTGAGACCGATGGTGCTGTGCAGATGCCGCAGCCTTTGCCCCTCGGGCATCTCGCGCAAAGCGGGACGGCGGGTGCTGGGGCGCGGCCGCCAGAGCCACATGACAAAACCGCTGATCACCGCAACCCAGAGCCAGGAGGCGGCCAGCTCGCTGTAATAGCGCCCGATGTTTCCCATCAGGAGATTGCGGTGCAGATAGTCCAGCGTGATGCGGAAGGGCAGAATGCCGCTGGTGCCATAGACGGTCATGTCGCCCTGCACCGCCAGCGTCACCGGATCGACAAAGATCGCGCGGTTCTCGGATTCGCCCAGCGTGGGGTCACTGAACATCACCCGCGTGGTCATGCCCGGCGCGGGGGCCGGACGCAGTGCGAAAAACGCCAGATCCGGCCCGACCAAATCGCGCGCTGCGGCGGCCTGCGCGGCCAGGGGCTGCGGCGGCAGGGCGGGGTCGCTGGCCGGGGTGAACAGCGCATCGGCATAGAGCCAGCGCTCGATCTGCGGGGTGAGGACATAGAGCGTGCCCGTCAGCGCCGCGATCAGGATGAAGGGCGCAATGAACAGCCCGATATAGACATGCAGCCGCAGAATGAAGGGCCGCCAACCGGCGGTGGGGGCGCGCGACGCCGCCCCGGAGATGGAAAGATCGGTCATGAAAGGTCCTGAGACAGGGCGTGATCGGCCCGTGACAACATACCGCCCGACGGGGCGGCGGGGACCCTGACGGTCCGGTCCCGGCGAGAGGTCTCAGGCGGTCAGAGGGGGCGCACGCGGGCTGCGGAGCGAATCCCGCAGGCGGTTGTCCGCACGGGCCGCGCGGGGCGTGATGACGGTGGCGATGAACCGCCGCTCGATCGCGCGCAGCGATCCGGCACGGGGCGGCAGGACCGCCTGCGCCGCGACATGGCAGAGCGAACAATCCTGTGCGTGGTTCAAATGCGGCAGATTTCCCTCACTGTCGCAAAGATCCGACAGCGCACCGCCCCAGAGCAGGAAGGATTGCTGCCAGCTTTCATAGAGCGAGGGCAGACGGTGTTGCGACGACAACCCGAGGCCTGCCAGCACCACAAGGGCCAGCACAAGGCGAAAGGGTTGGGGCAGGATCATCCGGCGCATGTGCTGCTCAAAGCCGAAAACAGGCGTTTCGGCAAGGGGCTTTGGCATGGGCCTTTGGCAAAGCCCGCGCCTTTTCCGGCGGCAGAGCTGCGAGCGGGCGGGACTATGGGCGGTCGGCGCGACGCGGGCAGACGCCTGCGGATGGCGGAAGGGCCGGCAGACAATCTGCGCGGGCGTGATGTCGGGGCCGGTCCGATCCGGCGCGTTGCCCCAAAGGTCGGAGGGGGGCAGGCGCAAAGGATGGACGGGACCGGAAGGCGCAGGGCAACGGGATTGGACCGGGCCTGATTCTGGCCGGACGGGCGCAGACGGCCCCGCCCTGTTCCCCGCCCGGTCGTTGCAGGAGGGCCCCGGCGGCACTAGTCCTGACGCGCGTCAAAGGCCATCCGCGCGGCCTCCACCTCGGCCATGTTCTGGCAAGTCCACCGGTACAGCGCGCTGAACGGCGCCAGCAGCGTCACCCCGAGTGGGCTGATCTCATAGACCACGGCCACCGGCGCGCTGGGAATAACCTCGCGCAGGATCAGGCCGTTGCGCTCCAGCCGCCGCAACGTCTGGGTCAGCGATTTTTGCGACACGCCCTCCAGCCGCCGCTTGATCTCGTTGAAACGGGTGGGGCCGGATTTCAGCACCGCCAGAATCATCATCGACCATTTGTCGGCAATCTGGTCGAACAACAGGCGGCTGGGGCAATCCACCGAAAAGCGCTGCACGTCATCCTTCATCGCGGGGTTCCTTCTGGCCTGCTTACCGGCACCGGGCGCAGGTTCCCCGCAGGTAACCTGGTGCGCCGAAGGTGCGTTCTTGAAACCAAGTCTACAATGGATACCTTGCAGGCGACAAGTGACCTCCCCCAACCTGCCGGAGCCGATATGACCACCACCGACACGCTTTTCCGCCCCTTCACCCTGGGCAATCTCACCCTCAAGAACCGCATCGTGATGGCGCCGATGACCCGGGGCATGGCCCCCAACGGCATCCCCGGCGCGCGTCAGGCCGAGTATTACCGTCGCCGCGCGGCGGGCGATGTGGGTCTGATCCTGTCCGAAGGCACGGTGATTGACCGCCCCGCCTCGCGCAACATGGCGGGCATTCCGCTCTTTCACGGCGCGGCGGCGCTGGCGGGCTGGCAAGAGGTGATCGAGGCCGTGCATGGCGCAGGCGGGCGCATGGGGCCGCAGATCTGGCACACCGGCTCGACCCGTGCGGGTGAATGGGAACCCGAGGCGCCGGTGGAAAGCCCCTCGGGCCTTGTGGGGCCGAATGACCCGCGCGGCCAGGCGATGACCGAAGAAGATATTGCCGACACCATCGCCGCCTTTGCCCGCGCCGCCGCCGACGCCCAGCGCCTCGGCTTTGACGTGGTCGAGCTGCACGGCGCGCATGGCTATCTGATCGACCAGTTCTTCTGGGAGGGCACCAACACCCGCACCGGCCCCTATGGCGGTGCCACGCTGAAAGAGCGGGCACGCTTTGCCGCCGAGGCCGTGGCCGCCGTGCGCGCGGCCGTCGGCCCGGATTTCCCGCTGATCCTGCGGGTCAGCCAGTGGAAGCAGCAGGATTACAGCGTGAAACTCGCCCCCACGCCCGAGGCGCTGACCGATTGGCTGGCGCCCCTGGCCGAGGCCGGGGTGGACATGTTCCACTGCTCGCAGCGCCGCTTCTGGGAGCCGGAATTCCCCGAGCTGGATGGCGAAGAGGGGCTGAACTTCGCGGGCTGGACCAAGAAACTGACCGGCAAGCCGACGATCAGCGTGGGCTCGGTCAGCCTCGCGGGCGATTTCTTCGGCGCCTTTGGCGGTCAGGGGTCCGAAGCCGCCGGGCTGGAAAAACTCACCGCGCGGATGGAGCGCGATGAGTTTGACCTGATCGCCGTGGGCCGGGCACTGATTTCGGACGCCAATTGGGTGAAAAAGATCCATGGCGACACCGCCGAGCCGCTGAAAGGCTTTGACGCCGCCGATCTGGCCGAACTGGCCTGAGCTCGCCCGGATAATCCTTGACGGGCGGCGCGGCGCATGGCTCGCTCTGCCAAATTGCGTCACACTGCCCCGTCAAGGAGACCCGGGAATGGACCTGCACAGCTGGCTTGCCTTTGTCGCCGCCTCGATCGCGCTTTTGCTGATCCCGGGGCCGACCGTTCTTTTGGTGCTGAGCTATGCGTTGAGCCAGGGCCGCAAAGTGGCCGTGGCCACCGCCACCGGGGTGGCTTTGGGGGATTTCATCGCGATGAGCGCCTCGCTCGCCGGGCTGGGGGCTTTGGTGCTGGCCTCGGCCGGGCTGTTCACCGCGCTGAAATGGGCGGGGGCGGCCTATCTGATCTATCTCGGGGTCAAACTGTTGCGCAGCGCGCCGCGGGGGGATGTGACGCCCGAGCCGGGCGCGACGCCAGTCACCGCGCCACAGATGTCGGCCAGGGGGGTCTTTGGCCATGCGGCGATGGTGACCGCGCTCAACCCGAAATCCATCGCCTTTTTCATCGCCTTCGTGCCGCAGTTTCTGGACCCTGCGCGCCCGCTGGTGCCGCAATTTGCCGTGCTGGTGGCGACTTTCGTCACCCTCGCCACGCTGAATGCGCTGGCCTATGCGCTGCTCGCAGATCAGCTCCGCGACCGGATCGGCCGCCCGAGCGTGCTGCGGGCGCTGACCCGCACGGGCGGCGGCGCGCTGATCGCCATGGGGCTGGCCACCGCCGCGCTGCGCCGCGCCGCGTAAAGCGCCCCGGCGCGACGGTCCCGGGTTACGCCTGCCGCATGGCCCGCGGCCCCAGCCAGAGCGACAGCGCCACCAGCGCCAGCCCGCCGAGTTGCAGCGGGCTGAGCGATTGGCCCAGCAGCGCCCAGCCCGCCACCACCGCCGTCACCGGGCTGAGAAAGCCCAAGGCCGAGGCAGCATTCGGCCCCACCCGGCGCAAACCGCGAAACCACAGGAAATAGGTCAGCGCCGCACCGACCAGCCCCAGCCAGATCAGCCCCAGCAGGTTCACCCCGTTCAGCGGCGGCAAGGGCGGCTCCAGCCAGAGCGCCAGCGGCAACAGGAGCAGCCCTCCGGCCGTCAACTGCCAGGCGGTGAAGGTCAGAAGCGAGACCGGCGGCTGCCATTTGCGCGTCAGCACCGACCCCATCGCCATTGACAGTGCCCCGCCCAGGCCCGCCAGCAGCCCCAAAGGTTCGAGCGTCGCCTGCGGCCCGAGGATCAGCAGCGCCACCCCCGCCAGCCCGAGCAGCGCCGCGACCACCGCCAGCCCGCGCAGCTCAGTGCCCAGCAGGACCCGCGCCAAGCCCAGCACCAGAAGCGGCTGCACCGCCCCCACCGTCGCCGCGACGCCACCGGGCAGGCGGTAGGCCGCGATGAAAAGGCAAATCCAGAACAAAGTGAAGTTCAGCGCGCCGAGCAGAAAGATCCGCCCCCACCAGATCCCTCGCGGCAATTGCCGCACCACCAGCAGCAAGAGCATCCCCGCCGGCAAGGCCCGCAGCAGGGCCAGCGTGACCGGGTAACCCCCGGGCAGCATCTGCGTCGTCACCACATAGGTGGTGCCCCAGATCATCGGCGCCAGCGCCGTCAGCAGCAGATCGACAGTCCGTGTATGCGCCGCATCCGGCATCGGCAGGCCCTCCATTTATCTTGACGTCAAGATACATTTAGAAATCTTGACGTCAAGATAGTTTCGCGCTCAGATACCGCATGGACCAGATTGACCGCATCATCGCGCAATGGGCGCGCGAACGCCCCGAGTTGGACACCGGCCCGATGGCGGTGATGGGCCGCCTCGCGCGGCTGAGCCTGCACTGGCAACGCGAGGTTGAGCGCACACTCGGCCAGCACGGGCTGACCGCCGCGAGTTTCGACGTGCTGGCAGCATTGCGGCGGGCGGGCGCGCCCTATCAGCTCTCGCCCGGGGACCTGCTGGCGACGATGATGATCACCTCGGGCACGATGACGCACCGGCTGGACCAGCTGGAAAAGGCCGGGATGATCCGACGCGACAAGAACCCCGATGACGGGCGCGGTGTGCTGATCTCGCTGACAGAGGCGGGTTTTGCCACGGTTGAGGCCGCCGTGGGCGATCATGTGGCGCAGCAGCACCGGCTGATGGCCGCGCTTCCGGTGGCGGAAAGACAGGCGCTGGGGGCCAGTATGGCCCGGCTGCTGGCCGATCAGGAGCCACCCGAGACCTAAAATGTACCACAATATGGTCAACACCAATACTATTTGACACATCTGGTGAAAGCTGGTTCTCCTCACCGCCGGAGGACCCCGATGACCGCACCCACCGACCCGGCCGCCGATCTGCCGCACAACCAGCCGCCCAAGGTGAAGGGCACGCAAAGCCTGACCCGCGGTCTGGCGCTGATTGAATGCGTGGCCGAGGGGATCACGGATGTGAAAGGGATCGCGCTGCGGCTGGGCAGTCCGCGCAGCACCGTGACGCGCATGCTCGCCAGTCTGGTGGCCGAGGGCTATCTGCACCACATCCCCTATCACGGCTATCTGCTGGGCCCGAAACTGATCCGTCTTGGCCAATTGGCACAGGAGAGCCGCCCCCTCGTCGCCCTCGCCCGCCCGCATCTGGAGGCTTTGCGCACGGAAACCCGCGACACTTTGCATCTGGGTGTGATCGAGCGCGGCGATGTGGTCTACCTCGACAAGCTGGCGGGGACGCGCGGGCTGGAAATGCGCTCTCGCGTGGGGGCGCGCATGCCGGTGGCCTCCACGGGTCTCGGCAAAGCGCTGATGATGTGCCTGCCCAAGGCCGATTGGCCCGCCCTCTATGACCGCGCGGTGAACCACAGCGCCGGGCATGCGGATCACCCGCTGATGCGCCCCATGCCAGCGCTGGTGGCCGATCTGCGCGAAAGCCTCGCGCGGGGCTATGCCTTTGATCGGGAAGAGAATGAGCCCGGCATCCGCTGTGTCGCCGCCCCGGTGCGCGACATCACCGGACGCGTTGTGGCCGCGATCAGCCTCGCCAGCGCCCTGCCCTTCATGCCCGATGCGCGGATGCAGGCGCTGGGTCCCCGCATTGCCGCCTGTGCCGCCGCGATTTCCCTTGATCTTGGCGCCCCGCTGCCCCCCACCCCAACCCCGGAGACCCTGTGATGCCCGCCCTTATCGCCCTGGATTGGGGCACCTCCAGCCTGCGCGGCTTTTTGATGGACAGCATGGGCACCGTGCTGGACACCCGCAGCAGCAAACACGGCATCCAGCATTTGCCGGAGCCCGGGCTCGCGGGATATGAGCGCGCCTTCGCCGCGCTTTGTGGCGAATGGCTGACCGCGCATCCCGGGCTGCCGGTGGTGGCGGGTGGCATGGTCGGCTCGGCCCAGGGCTGGGTCGAGGCGCCCTATGTGCGCTGCCCCGCCGATACCGACACGCTCGCCGCTGCCGCCGCCCGCGTGCAGACGACGCTGGGGCCGGTGATCCATATCGCGCCGGGCGTGCTGCTCGACCCTGAAGATGCCGCCCCCGATGTGATGCGCGGCGAAGAAATCCAGATTGCCGGTGCCCTCGGCGCGGGGCTTGACCCCCGCCAGCCCGCCTGTGTGATCCTGCCGGGGACGCATTCCAAATGGCTGCGGCTGGAAGAGGGGCGGATCGTGGATTTCGCCTCCTATATGACCGGCGAAATTTTCGCGGTGATGCGGCAGCATTCCATTCTGGGCCGCCTGATGCCCGAGACCAGCGACGCCAGCGACAGCGACGCCGCCGCAGCCTTCACCCTTGGCCTGACGGCGGCGCGGCGGGCGGGACCGGGCGATCTGACGCATCTTTTGTTCACCACCCGCAGTCTTGGGCTGACGGGGCGCCTCGCCCCGGGCGTCTTGGCCGACTATCTCTCGGGCCTGCTGATCGGGCAGGAAATCCGCTCGGGCGGGGCACGGATGATCGGCACCGCCAGCCCGCAGATCGCCATGATCGGCGACCCGGCCCTGTGCAGCCGCTACCTCACCGCGATGGCGCATATGGGCCTGCCCGCGCCCATGATGCTCAACAACACCGCCCCGCGGGGGCTTTTCCGCTTTGCGCAGGCGCTTGGCCTGCTGCCCCATTGATCTGGAGATCGCCATGCTCAGCCTGACCGAAGCCTTTGCCGCCTGCCCGCTGGTGGCCATTCTGCGCGGCATCCGCCCGGAAGAAGCCGCCGAGACCGCGGTGGAACTGGTCGATGCGGGGTTCACCATTCTCGAAGTGCCGCTGAACTCGCCCGAGCCGCTGAAAAGCATCGCCGCGATGGTGGCGGCCGTCGGGGACCGCGCGCTGATCGGCGCGGGCACGGTGCTGACGCCCGAGGCCGTGGCCGAGGTTCACGCCGCCGGGGGCCGTCTGATCGTGATGCCGCATGCGGATACGGCCGTGATCGCCGCCGCCAAGGCGCGCGGCATGGCCTGCACACCCGGTGTCGCCACGCCGACCGAAGCCTTTGCGGCCCTCGCCGCCGGGGCGGATGCGCTCAAGCTCTTTCCGGCAGAAATCCTGCCGCCGGTGGCGGTAAAGGCCATGCTGGCCGTGCTGCCCCGGGGCACCAAACTGCTCGCCGTCGGCGGCATCTCGCCCGAGGGGATGGCCCCCTATCTCGCGGCAGGCACGTCGGGATTCGGCCTTGGCGGCGCGCTCTATGCGCCCGGCCGCAGTGCCGCCGAGGTGGGCGAACGCGCCCGCGCCTTCATCGCCGCCTTGCCGCAGAAGGGCTGAGCCGAAACCGGCCGCGCTCAGGCCAGAGGGCAGAGCGCAACCTCGGTGCCCCATCCGGCGCATTTCTCGGCGAGGGGCCGCGGAAAGGCCAGATCGGTGAACACCCGGTCCACATCCCCCAGAGAGGCGATGCGGACCGGGGCGCGCCGCCCGATCTTGCTCGCATCCGTCACCAGAAACACCTGCCGCGATTGCCGGATGATGGCCTTGGACACCCGCACCTCCTGCAGGTCATAGTCCAGAAGATCCCCCTCCAGATCCAGCGCCGAGGCGCCGATGATCGCGTGATCCACCTTGAACTGCTCGATCAGCTGCGTCGTCAGATCGCCCACCAGACCGCCATCCGAGCGGCGCAGCACACCCCCCGCCACGATCACCTCGCAGCTGTCATTCGCCACCAGGATATTGGCGACATTGAGGTTGTTGGTCACCACGGTGAGGTTGCGGTGGTTCAGCAACTCCCGCGCCACCGCCTCTGTCGACGTGCCGATGTTCAAAAACAGCGAGGAATTGTCCGGGATCGCCGCCGCACAGGCCCGCCCGATGGCGGCCTTGGCCGCCGCCTGCCAATCGCGCCGCGCCTCATAGCCGATGTTGCTGACACCCGAGCGCGGCACCGCGCCGCCATGCAGCCGGTCGACCAGCCCCATCTCGGCCAGATCACTCAGATCGCGGCGGATGGTCTGCAAGGTGACGCCGAAACGCTCGGCCAGCGCCTCGACCAGCACCCGCCCGTCGCTCCGTGCGAGATCCAGAATTTCGCTCTGTCGCAGGCTTAGCGCCATCACCGCCCCTTGTGCTTCGTTTAAGTTCCTTTTTGCACGACTTGCCGCGCCTGTCATGCAGATGACGCGCGAAACAGATAAATTTCGCCCAGAATGGCGCTATTACGCTTTCCTTTTGGCCAAAAAGGAATATTTCCGCACCATAAGGAACATAAACGAACATCGCCCGACTCGCCCTTCTGCCGCCCCGGAGACCGCCATGACCCCCTCGCCTGCCCAACCCGTCGACCTCTTTATCATCGGCGGCGGCATCAATGGCTGCGGCATTGCCCGCGATGCAGCAGGGCGCGGCCTCAGCGTGACGCTGGCAGAAAAGGGCGATCTGGCGCAGGCCACCTCTTCGGCTTCGACCAAGCTCTTTCATGGCGGGCTGCGCTATCTGGAATATTTCGAGTTCCGCCTCGTGCGCGAGGCACTGGAAGAGCGCGAGACCTTGCTGCGTGCCATGCCGCATATCAGCTGGCCGATGCGCTTTGTGTTGCCCTATCACCCCGAGATGCGCTTTGACGCCGAGACGCCGACCTCGAAACTGATGACGCTGTTCATGCCCTGGATGAAGGGGCGGCGTCCCGCCTGGCTGATCCGGTTGGGGCTGTTCCTCTATGACCATCTCGGCGGTCGCAAAATCCTGCCGGGGACCAAAACGCTGGACCTGACCACCGATCCGGCGGGGCGGCCGCTGAACCCCAAATTCAAGCGGGCCTATGAATATTCGGATTGCTGGGTCGAGGACAGTCGCCTCGTGGTGCTGAACGCCCGGGACGCCGAGGCGCGCGGCGCGACCATTCTGACCGGCACCTGCGTCACCCGCGCCGAGCGGGTGGGCGATCTGTGGCAGATCACCACCGAGACGGCGGCGGGCAGCGCGGTGCATCTGGCACGCGGGCTGGTGAATGCGGCGGGCCCCTGGGTGGGCGACATCCTGCGCGACACCGTGCATGTGCCCTCGACCGACGGGGTGCGGCTGGTGCGCGGCAGCCATATCGTCACCCGCAAACTCTTTGACGATCCGCGCTGCTATTTCTTTCAGGGCACCGATGGCCGCATCATCTTTGCGATCCCCTATGAGCAGGATTTCACCCTGATCGGCACCACGGATCAGGACCATCAGGGCGCCCCCGGCAGCGCGGTCTGTACCCCGGAGGAGCAGCAATATCTGTGCGATTTCGCCTCGGCCTATTTCGCACAGCCGGTCACGCGGGATGACATCGTCTGGACCTATTCCGGCGTGCGGCCGCTCTATAATGACGGGGCCAGTTCGGCCACCGCCGCCACCCGCGACTATGTGCTGCGACTTGATGATGCGGGCGCGCCGCTTCTGAACGTCTTTGGCGGCAAGATCACCACCTACCGGCGGCTGGCCGAAAGCGCGCTGACGAAACTGGCGCCCTTCTTCCCGGCGGCCACCGGGTCCTGGACGGCGGGCGTGCCGATGCCCGGCGGGGATTTCGCGGTGGCCGACAAGCCCGCCTTGACGGCGGATCTCGCCCGCGACTACCCGTTCCTGACCCCCTATTGGGCAGCACGGCTGATCCGCGCCTACGGCACCGAGGCACGCGACATTCTGGGGTCGGCGCAATCGGCGGCCGATCTGGGGCAGGATTTCGGCGGCACGTTGACCGAGGCCGAGGTGCGCTGGCTGACCACGCGCGAATATGCCCGCAGCGCGGCCGATATCCTCTGGCGGCGCTCCAAACTCGGGCTGCGGCTGACGCCCGATCAGGTCGCGGCACTGGAGGCCCATCTGGCGCAGAGCTGAGCGCGTGACGAATCCCGCCGATCCCCCCTTGGCTCTGCGGGGCGGATCGGGCTTGATGGGGCCTGGCTGACGCGGCCCCGCAGCAGAGCGCCAGGAGGAGGACCCATGCCCTATATTCTCGCCATTGACCAAGGCACCACGTCGAGCAGGGCGATCCTGTTTGACGCCGATCTGCGGGTGACCGCCACCGCGCAAGAGGAATTCCCGCAGATCTATCCGCAGCCCGGCTGGGTCGAGCATGACCCGACCGATCTGTGGTCCACGGTCGCGGGAACGGCCCGCGCGGTGCTGGAAAAGGCAGGTATTGACGCCGCCGAGATCGCCGCCATCGGCATCACCAACCAGCGCGAGACCACGCTGATCTGGGACCGTGCCACCGGGCAGCCGATCCACAATGCCATCGTCTGGCAGGACCGCCGCACCGCTCCGCTGTGCACCCGCCTCGTCGAGGAGGGGTTTGAGCCGGAGGTGACCGCGAAAACCGGCCTGCTGCTCGACCCCTATTTCTCGGGCACCAAGGTCGCCTGGCTTTTGGAGAATGTGCCCGGCGCGCGGGCGCGGGCCGAGGCGGGAGAGCTGGCCTTTGGCACCGTCGACAGCTTTCTGATCTGGAAACTCACCGGCGGCGCGCGGCATGTGACCGATGCCACCAATGCCGCCCGCACCATGCTCTATAATATCCGCGACGGGGAATGGGATGCCGAGATCTGCGCCCGGCTGAACATCCCGATGGCGCTCTTGCCCGAGGTGCAGGATTGCGCCGCCGATTTCGGCACGACGCGCCCCGATCTCTTTGGCCGAGAGATTCCGATTCTGGGGGTGGCGGGCGATCAGCAGGCCGCGACGCTGGGGCAAGCCTGCTTTGAACCCGGGATGATGAAATCCACCTATGGCACCGGCTGTTTTGCGCTGCTGAACACCGGGTCCGAGATGGTGACCAGCCAGAACCGGCTCTTGACCACCATCGCCTATCGGCTGAACGGCCAGACCACCTATGCGCTGGAAGGCTCGATCTTCATCGCGGGGGCGGTGGTGCAATGGCTGCGCGACGGGTTGCAGATCATCCGCGCCGCATCCGAGACGCAGGCGCTGGCCGAGGCCGCCGATCCGGCGCAGGAGGTGGTGCTGGTGCCCGCTTTCACCGGGCTCGGCGCACCCTATTGGCGGCCCGACTGCCGGGGGGCGATTTACGGCCTCACCCGCAATTCGGGGCGGGCCGAGCTTGCACGGGCGGCGCTGGAAAGCGTGGGCTACCAGACCCGCGATCTGTTGGAGGCGATGCGCGCCGACTGGCCGCAGGCGAGCGAAGGGGTGCTGCGCGTGGATGGCGGCATGAGCGCCTCGGACCCGGCGATGCAGTTTCTGGCCGACATCATCGGCGCACCTGTCGACCGGCCTGAGGTGCTGGAAACCACCGCCCTTGGCGCCGCCTGGCTGGCGGGGATGCAGGCGGGCATTTACCCGGCATCCGAGACATTTGCCCGCGACTGGGCCTTGCAGCGGCGCTTTGAACCCGGCATGAATGAGGAGACCCGGGCCGCGAAATACGCGCGATGGCGCCGGGCCGTTCTGGCCACAATGGGGGTCTGATGACCGCTTTTACCATCGTTGCACCGGGTCGCATCCTGTTCGGACGCGGCGAGGCGGCCCGCGCTGCCTCTGAGATCAAGGCCTTGGGCAATCGCATTTTTCTGGTGCATGGCGCCGATGCAAGCCGCGCCGAATGGCTGGTGAAGGCCTTGCGGGAAACCGGACGTGGCGTGCTGACGCAGGCCTGTCCGGGGGAGCCGGATCTGGCGCTGCTCGACCGTGCCACCCAGGCCGCCCGCGACTTTGAGGCGAATGTCTGCGTGGGCATTGGCGGCGGTGCCGCGCTGGATCTGGCCAAGGCCGTGGCGGCGCTTACCCCCGCCCCGGGCAATGCGATGGATCACCTTGAGGTGGTGGGCCGCGCCCTGCCGCTGGTGGCGCCGCCGCTGCCCTTCGTGGCCTTGCCCACAACCGCGGGTACCGGGGCCGAAGTGACCAAGAACGCGGTGATCGGCCTGCCCGATCATGGGCGCAAGGTCTCGCTCCGCGATGACCGGATGCTGGCGCGGGTGGCAATTATCGACCCTGCCCTGACCGACAATCTGCCGCGCGGCGTCACTCTGGCCTCGGGCATTGATGCCATCACCCAGGTGATCGAGCCCTATCTGTCCAGCCGCGCCAACCCGTTTTGCGACGCCCTCGCCCAGCCCGCCATCGGCAAAGGGCTGCGGGCGCTGATCTCCCTGATGGCGACGGAAACACCGCAGGCGCGCGACGACATGGCCTGGGTCAGCCTTTGCGGCGGCCTCGCGCTGGCCAACAGCGGTCTGGGCGCCGTGCATGGGCTGGCGGGCGTTCTGGGCGGCACGACGGGCGCCGCCCATGGCGCGATCTGCGGCGCGCTGATCGGCCCGGTGCTGGCCGCGAATGCCCGCGCCGTGCCCGCCGGCCACCCGGTTGCCGCCCGCATCCGCGAGGTTCTGAGCATGATCGGCGAGGCCTTTGGCTGCGCGCCGGAGGACGCTGCCGAGGCGCTGGCCAATTGGCTGCATGCGCAGGGCCTGCCGCGCCTCTCGGCGCTGGGTCTGGCCGCGAAGGACCATCAGGCCACCGCCGAGGCGGCGCTGCATTCCTCCTCGATGAAGGGCAATCCGGTGCCGCTTTCGGTGGAGATGCTGGTCGAGGTTCTGACGGCGGCGGGTTGACCGGCCCCGCGTCACAACGCATCGCCCCGCAGGCGCTGCTGCCGCCGCCACCGCCCGCATCGGCTGCTGCCGCAGGCGGGGCGGGTGGTCAGTATTTGCTGTCCGCCGGCGGTTCAACCGGCGGATTGCGCAGGACGGCATCGTTTTCATACCGTTTGGCTTCGGTCAAAAACGAATAGATCGCGCCCTTGGCGCAATGGATGAACCCCACCCAGCCACAGCGCCACATCCCGTGCCGGAGATACCAGCGCAGGAAAAAAATCGGCGGGCTGAAGATCATTTTCCAAGGCTTGGCCCCAACGCCCCGCTGCTTGATCATCGTGGCCTTCAGCGAGGAATATTTGTTCTCTTTCAGCATCTGCTCATGCAGCGGCAACGGGTTGAAATGCAGCAGACCACCCGGTTTGGCCTTTTGCACGGTGCCGTCGATGGCAATCCCCTCATGCACGAGGTCGGTGGTGTTGAACCGCCCCATGCCACGCCGGAACAGGCGGTTGTGATAGCGCTCATGCGCCGAGGGCGGCACGAAACCATAGCCATTCAGGTAATCGTAGCGCGTGATGCGCCAGCCGTTGACCTCCGGATTTTCCAACAGGCTGGGGAAAATCCGCGCCAGTTGCGGGCTGACCCGCTCATCGCTGTCGATGCTGAAACACCACTCTTGCGTGCAGTGCTCCAGCGCGAATTGCTTTTGCGCGCCAAAGCCGCGCCAGGGCTCGTGCAGGATGCGCAGCGGCAATCCCTCGGCCTGCAACCGCGCGAGCAGCGCCAGCGTCCCGTCGGTCGAGCCGGAATCCACCACGATGATCTCGCGGCAAAAGGCGACGCTGCGGATACATCCCTCCAGCACCTTCTCTTCGTTCTGACAGATGATGAAGGCGGAGATCGGCAGTTGCATAAGGCACTCAACGGTTGTGGCGCGGGGTTCCCCCTTATGTGCCAGAAACGCCCCTTCGATGGTAGGGCAATCCGTGCCATCGGCAGTGCCGCGCCAAAACCCCGCTTGCGTGCGGCCAAAGCGCAGCAAAAGCGGCGGGAGGAGATGGACCAGCCTCTTGGCGCTCGCCCCCAATCGATGCCCGCCCGGCCCGGCTCCGGCTCCGGCGGGGCGCCGGAGGGCTAGACCGAAACCGCCCCGCGCAGGGTCTCGTGGCTCAGCTCGGATTTGGAACCCGACATCGCCACCGCGCCGCGTTTGAGGACATAGAAATTATCCGCCAGCGCATAGGCAAAGTCGAAATATTGCTCGACCAGAATGATCGCCATATCGCCCCGGTCGCGCAGATATTCGATGACCCGACCAATCTGCTGGATGATGTTCGGCTGGATCCCCTCGGTCGGCTCGTCCAGCAGCAAGAGCTTGGGCTTCATCAGCATCGCCCGCGCAATCGCCAGCTGCTGCTGTTGCCCGCCCGAAAGATCGCCGCCGCGGCGGTGCAGAAATTCCTTGAGGATCGGGAACAGCTCATAGATCTCGTCGGGAATGAAATGCTCCGAGCGCGGGAGACAGGCGAATGCCGTTTCCATATTCTCGCGCACGGTGAGGAGCGGGAAGATCATCCGCCCCTGCGGCACATAGCCCAGCCCCCGCCGCGCCATCGCCTGCGGCGGCAGTTTTCCCAAGGCCTCTCCGTCCAGCGTGACCGCCCCGCCCGAGCGCGGATGCACCCCGGCCAAGGCCTTCAGCAGGCTGGTCTTGCCCACGCCATTGGTGCCCATGACGCAGGTCACCTGCCCGGCCTTTGCCTCCAGATCAATCCCGTGCAGGATCTGCGATCCGCCGTAATGCAGGGTCAGCGCTTCGGTTTTCAGCATGATTTACCGCCCCAGATAGACATCAATGACCTGTTGGTTTTTGGTGACATGGTCGAGGCTGCCCTCGGCCAGCACCGCGCCTTCGTGCAGCACCGTCACCTTGCAATTCAGGCGGCGCACGAATTCCATGTCATGCTCAACCACCACCACCGCCCGGGTCCTGGCCAGATTGACGAGGAGCGTGGTGGTATGTTCGCGCTCGGCCAGGGTCATCCCCGCCGCCGGTTCATCCACCAGCAAAAGCCGTGGCTCCTGCGCCAGCAGCATGCCGATTTCCAGCCATTGCTTTTGCCCGTGGCTGAGTTCACCCGATTTGCGCGCCAGCTGATCGGCCAGCCCCACTTCCTCCGCCAGTTCCGTAACCTTGGCATGGTCAGCGGCTTTGGGCGTCCAGAACAGCACCGCCAGCGGGCCACGCTTGTTCTTCAGCGCCATCATCAGATTGTCGGCGACCGACTGATCCTCGAACACCGTGGGGCGCTGGAACTTGCGCCCCACCCCGGCGCGGGCGATCTGCGCCTCGGACAATTTAAGGAGGCTGACGGATCTCTCGCCCCAGAGCACGCGGCCCTCATCCGGGCGGGTCTTGCCGGTGACGATGTCCATGAAGGTGGTCTTGCCCGCGCCGTTCGGCCCGATCACCGCCCGCAACTCGGCATCGCCGATCGAGAAGGACAGATTGTTGATCGCGCGAAAACCGTCAAAGCTGACCGAGACGCCGGAGACTTCCAAAAGGGCGCTCATTCTTCGGCCTCCTTCTCCCGCAGGGACCCCGCATCCGGGCCAAGATCGGCCCCCCGGCGGTTCGGCGCGCGCAGGCCGCCCGCCAGATC
This sequence comes from Phaeovulum sp. W22_SRMD_FR3, assembly GCF_052113705.1. Lineage (NCBI taxonomy): Bacteria > Pseudomonadati > Pseudomonadota > Alphaproteobacteria > Rhodobacterales > Paracoccaceae > Phaeovulum > Phaeovulum sp. W22_SRMD_FR3. The sequence continues at coordinate 475,238 of NZ_JBGQOG010000001.1, forward strand.
AAACAGGCCGCCGATGCCGCGCGGGGCAAAGAGGGTGACCAGCACGAAGGAAAGGCCCAGCACGATCTGCCACCAATCCACCCAATGCACGGTGTAAAAGCCCAAGGGCAGATCCGGCGCCTTGCCACCGGTGAACCAGGTGGAAACGAGGCTGACAAAGGCCGCGCCGATCACCGCACCATAGAGCCGCCCGCGCCCGCCAATGGCGACCCAGACCGCAAGGTAGATCGAGGCGATGGGGGCCATTTCCGCCGGGTTGATGATGCCCGCCTGCGGGTAATAGAGCGCGCCTGCGATGGCCGCGATCACTGCGGTCAGGGTGAAGATGAAGAGCTTGTAGGCCTCGACCGAATAGCCCAGAAACCGCACCCGTTGTTCGTCATCACGGATGCCGCGGATCACACTGCCGAACTTGCCCGAGATGGTGAAGGCCGCCGCGAGATACCCCAGCCCCAGCGCCGCCGCCGAAGCCCACATGAACCAGAGCGAGACATCCTCTTGCGCCACCGCCTCCAGCCCGGGGATGTTTTGCAGCCCCGACAGGCCGTTGTTGCCGCGCAAGCCGCTGTCGTTCTGGAAAAGATAGAGCGAAAGCGCCAGCGTCATCGCTTGCGTCAGGATCGAGAGGTATACCCCGGTCACCCGGCTGCGAAACGCCAGCCAGCCAAAGATCAGCGCCAACAGGCCGGGGATCAGCACCACCAGCAAGAGCTGCATCGGCAGAGATCCGGCGAAATGCCAGATCGCGGGCAGATCCGAGCCGCCGACGACGCCGAAGATCTGCGTGCCGATCCCGTCGCGGATCTCTTGCGGCGTGGGCGGCAGGCCGTTCCCGGCCATCGAGGCGACCACAATCTGCTCGGTCCGCGCATACATCAGCCACATGCCGATCATATAGCCGCCGATGCCGAAGAAGGCGAAATGCCCGAGGCTGAGAATGCCCGCATAGCCCCAGACCAGATCCATCGCGAGCGCGATGAGGCAGAGGCAGAGCGTCTTGCCCAAAGTCTTGACGAAAGAGGTCGAGATCAGGCCCGGCCCATAGGCCTCGGACAGCAAAGTGACGGCGAGGGTGAATAGGGCAAGGCAGGCCAGAAACACCAGCACGGAAGGGTTGCGGCTGAGAAAGGAGTTCTTCATGCGGCACCCCCGGCGGATTTCGGCTGCACCTTTGCGTTTGTTTTTTGCGGCAGGGGCAGCGGCAAGGCCTGCAGGCCCGAAAGCAGAATGCGGGTCATGGTCAATCTCCTGCCGCGCGGCCCTTGAGGGCGATGATCCCGCGCGGGCGGAACTGGATGAAGATGATGATGAAGACGATCATATAGGTCTGCGCCGCCAAGGTATTGGACGGGTTGAAGAATTCGATCCCCTTTTGCAGGAAGCCGATCAGCGTCGCCCCGGCGAGCGCGCCCCAGATATTGCCAACGCCGCCGACGACCACGGTCATGAAGCTTTGCACGATGTAATCCGACCCGAGCTCCGAGGTGACCTTGGCGAAAAGGCCGATGGCGACACCCGCGATGCCCGCAATGCCCGAGCCGAGGCCGAAGGTCAGCATGTTGATCCGGTCGGGGTTGATCCCCATCGAGGCGGCCATTTTCGGGTTCTGCGTCACCGCCCGCACCTCTAGCCCGAGGCGGGTCTTTTTCATGATGAACAGGAACAGCCCGAGGAAGATCAGCCCCAGCACGAAGATCGCGATGCGGATATAGCTGATCGAGACCACATCGTTGAAGGTCAGCGCGCCATCGAGCCAGGCGGGCGAGGTCAGGGGCCGCGCCTGGGTGCCAAAGATGTTCTTGGCCAGCTGTTGCAGCGCGATGGAGATCCCGAAGGTGGCCAGCAGCGTCTCGAGCGGCCGGTGGTAGAGATGGCGGATCACCAACCGTTCCATCGCCACCCCGGCGGCAAAGGTCACCGCAAAGGCCAGCGGCAACGCGACAAGGATCGAGACGGTGTAATTCGAGATATATTGCTGCACGACATAGCCGGTATAGGCGCCCATCATGATGAACTCGCCATGCGCCATGTTGATCACCCGCATCACCCCAAAGGTGATGGCGAGACCAATGGCCGCCAGAAAGTAGATCGAGGCGAGCGACAGGGCATCCAGCGCCAGATCGGCGAATTGCATCAGCCCGACCTTGCGGTCGATACGCTTCAGCGCGGCGCGGGCGGCATCGGTAACCGCCGCATCCGGCTCGGCGTAAGTATCGAGGAATTTATGCGCGGCGAGGGCCGCCGTCACCTCATCCTCGGTGGCGGCAGAGGGCGCGAGCCCGGCGGTTTCCAGCGCGGTATAGGCGGCGTCGCGCGTGGCCTGATTGTCCATCTCGGCCAGCGGGATCCCCGCGATCTTGCCGTTGTCGACATGGGCGAGCAGCGAGGCACGCTGATCGGAAATGGTGAGGCGGGCGGGCGCAAGGCCCGCCGTGACCAGCAGGTCATAGGCGGCTTCGCGCGGCAGATCCTTGCCCGGACGCAGGGTACGGGCGACATTGGCGCCCTCGGGCACTTCGGTCACCGCCACCTGTTTTGTGGCCACCAGCGGGTTCAGCGCGCCGCGCAGGTCCAGCCCCAGATCGGCACCGAAACTGTCAATCGCCGCGATGCGGGCCTGCGGATCGGCGTCAAAACGCAGGGTCAGCAGGCGCTCCAGACGCTCCTTGGCCGCCTTGATTTCCGGGTCTTTTTCGGCGGCAATCGCCGCGCGCAAGGGCGCCAGATGAGAGGCATTGCCATCGCGGGCCAAAGCATCCAGCGCGGCGCGGCGTTTGGCGGGGTCGGCGTCCATCAGCTGGAACTGCACCAGCGCCGCGCCGATCAACCCGCGCACGCCGGAATTCGGCTTCAATTCGTCAATCTCGGATTTGGGTGCGGTGCCAAGGCTCTCGCCGGTGGCAATATCGGTCAGCGCATAGCCCGCCGCATCGGGCGCCAGCAGCACGAAACTGCCATCCGCCTTGCGCTGGCCCAGCCGCTTGTCGGACCAGGCCTCGAGCACCGCCTGCGCCATCGGATCTTCGCTGGCGGCCAGCGCCGCGATCACCGGCTCAATGGTCTGGCGCGAGGCCTTTTCGACCAGAGCCTGATTGTCGCTGAGCACCTGCGCCGCACGTCCCGGCTCGGCCTGTCCCGGCTGCACCAGCATAACCAGCGCGATCAGCGCCGCCAAAAACTGTCTCATTCCCGCCCCATCAGGTTGGCCCGCCTCATCGGTTTGCAACGGGGGGCGGCGCGGTGCCGCCCCCCGAAAACGCTGTCTTACGGATCTGAGGTCAGATCAGTAATTCGAGGTCAGCTGCACACAGGTCTTGGTTTCGGTGTTGTACATGCCGCATTTCAGATCTTTCCAATCCGAGTCCAGCACCGCCGATTCCGGCAGATAGTCGGTCCAGGCATCGCCCGGCACCGGGTCGGTCTGGCTGATGATGTCGAACTGGCCATCGGCCTGAATCTCGCCGATCAGCACCGGCTTGGTCAGATGGTGGTTCGGCAGCATTTCCGCGGTCGAGCCGGTCAGGTTCGGGAATTTCTGGCCGATCATCGCCGCTTCGACAGCGTTGGTCTCGGTGGTGCCGGCTTGCGTCACCGCATTCACCCACATGTTGAAGCCGATATAGGTGGCTTCCATCGGGTCATTGGTCACGCGCTTGTCGTTGCCGATGAACTTGTGCCAACCCTCGATGAAGGCGGCGTTTTCCGGGGTATCGGCCGACATGAAGTAGTTCCAGGCCGCCAGATGGCCGACGAGGTTCGAGGTGTCGAGACCCGAAAGCTCTTCTTCGCCCACCGAGAAGGCAACGACCGGAATGTCATCTGCCGAGATCCCGGCAGCTGCCAGTTCCTTGTAGAAACCGATGTTCGCATCGCCGTTGATCGTCGAGATCACGCCGACCTTTTTGCCATCCGCGCCCAAGGCCTTGACGTCGGCCACGATTTTCGACCAGTCCGAATGGCCGAACGGGGTGTAGTTGACGAAGATATCGTCCTTGGCGATGCCTTTGGATTCCAGATAGGCGGCCAAGATGTTGTTCGTGGTGCGCGGGTAGACATAATCGGTGCCGAGAAGCGCGAACTTCTGCACACCGAGCTCGTTCAGGTAGTAATCCACCGCCGGGATCGCCTGCTGGTTCGGCGCAGCCCCGGTGTAGAAGACGTTTTTCGAGCTTTCTTCGCCCTCATATTGCACCGGATAGAACATCAGCCCGTTCAGCTCTTCGATGACCGGCAGCACGGATTTGCGCGACACGCTGGTCCAGCAGCCAAAGATCACATCGACCTTGTCGACCGAGATCAGCTCACGCGCTTTTTCGGCGAAAAGCGGCCAGTCGGAGGCCGGGTCGACCACCACGGCTTCCAGCATCTTGCCGTTGATGCCGCCCTTGGCGTTTTGCTGATCGATCAGCATCAGCACGGTGTCTTTCAGCGTGGTTTCCGAAATCGCCATCGTGCCGGAAAGCGAGTGCAGAACGCCCACCTTGATGGTGTCACCCTCGGCCCATGCCATGCCGCTGGACATGAGGGCGGCCAGAGCGGCGCCGGTGAAAATTCCTTTGATCCCTGTCATTTTATGACCTCGTTTTGTGCCCCGGCGCGGCGGACGCAGGATCCGCGCAGCGTCACAAAGGGGCGTCCCTCGTTGATCTTGGAGCGGCATGGTGGGCAGGTCTGGCCTGCTTCCCCGTGCCGCCTTATGGCGGGCTTGCCTGCCGTTGGCGGCGGCCCGAGGCTCACAAGACAGGCTTGCTGCGGCGCGGAGAATTCTTTTTCGCCGCCGCAGCAAGGCGAAAACCCAGACATCCGGAATGAAGCACAAAAAATGTGCATTAACCCACATGACGTTCAAAAATTGGGCTTCGCTTGCGCGAAACGGGTTTGTGACCGCGCCTCAAGACGACGTGAAAGGCGATGATTGCGACTCGGCGCGCCGAAAACGGTGGCGCCCGCCGCCCGCCACGCGATCCGTGCACCCCGACCGCTCTGCCGCAATTGGCCCGGCATGGTTGCCTGTCAAGCCGCACCAAGCTACCTCAGGCGGGGGCAGTGCGCATTGTTGCCCGCCGCCGCAAGGAGACCGACGTGCCCATCTACCGCCTGCTCCTGTCGCTGGCCTTTCCGGTGTTGCTGCTGCGCCTGCTGCTGCGCCGTCTGCGCGGCCAGGAAACCGCGCAGGCTCTGGCGGAGCGGCTGGGTGGCAGCACCCTGCCCCGGCCACAGGGCCCGCTGATCTGGCTGCATGGCGCGTCGAATGGCGAAGTGACCTCGGCCCGCGGTCTTATCGAGGGCCTGCGACAGGCCCGCCCGGAGGCCACATTGCTGATCAGCACCAACACCGCCACGGCGCGCGCGATGGTCATGGGCTGGGACCTGCCCGGCGTGATTGCGGTGCAGGCGCCGCTGGACCATCGCGGCCTGCTGGCACGGTTCTTTGCGCATTGGCGGCCGGATCTGTTGGTGGTGATCGAGAATGAATTCTGGCCCAACCGGCTGGCAATGGCGCGCGCGCATGGAGTGCCGGTGGTGCTGGTGGGGGCGCGGATCTCGGCGCGCTCAGCCCGCCGCTGGGCACGCCTGCCGGGCATTGCCCCGGCCATCCGTGCGCTCAGTTGGGTCTCGCCGCAAGACAGCGCTTCGGCGGCCGGCTTTGTGGCATTGGGCGTGGCGGCGGACCGGATCGGCCCGGTGCTGGATCTCAAGGCCGCCGCCCCGCTGGTGCCCGGCCCCCTGCCCGAGGATCATGCGCGCTTTGCGGCCCTCTTGCCCCGCGCCAAGACCGTTCTGGCCGCCTCGACGCATCCGGGCGAAGAGGAGATCGTGCTGGAGGCCTTTGAGCGCGCGCGCCAGACCGATCCCGCGTTGCGGCTGATCCTCGCCCCGCGGCACCCGGACCGCGGCCCGCGTCTTGCCGCGCTGATCGCGGCCAAAGGGCTGCCCTTCACCCGCCGCTCCGCCGCAGAAGCGCCGCAGCAGGCCGTCTATCTGGCCGATACATTGGGCGAGATGCCGCTGTGGTATGCCCTGGCGGGGGTCACTTTCGTCGGCGGTTCGCTGGTGGCCAAGGGGGGGCATACGCCGTTTGAACCGGCCGCCTGGCACTCGGCGCTGCTGCACGGCCCCGATGATGCCAATTTCCGCGCGGCTTATGCGGCGCTGCGGGCGGCGGCAGCGGCTGAGTGCGTCACCGATGCCCCCAGCCTCGCCGCCGCGCTGACCCGGCTCACCGCGGACCCGGCGTTGCAGGCGTCCCGGGCGGCGGCGGCGCATGACGCGCTGTCCGCCTTGGGGCAGGATCTGACCCCGCTGGTCACCCGGATCACGCAGACACTGGACCGGCGCTAGACCACCGCCCGGAACCATAGACCACAGCGGCGCGCGCGGCACCGCTGCGCCCTTGCATTCCCCCCCGGGGTTCATAGATGATGTCGCATCGCCGAGGACAGATCCGATGATCCGCTACACGCTTGTCTGTGACAATGACCACAGCTTTGACAGCTGGTTCCAATCCGCCGAAGCCTTTGACAAGCTGCGCGGGGCGGGCATGGTTGCCTGCACGACCTGTCAGTCCACCGATGTCACGAAATCCCTGATGACCCCCGCCGTCCGCCCCGCCCGCAAGGCGGGAGAAGCCGCCGCGCGCCCGCTGACGGACCCCGGCTCTGAGGCCGAGGCGGCGCTGGCAAAGCTGCGCAAACATGTGGAGGCGAATTCCGACTATGTCGGCAGCGATTTCGCGACCCAGGCCCGCGCCATGCATGAGGGCAGCGCGCCCGAGCGCGCGATCCACGGCGAGGCACGCCTTGAGGAGGCCCGCGCCCTGCTGGAAGACGGGGTGCCCATCGCCCCCCTGCCCTTCCTGCCGAGCCGCAAGACCAACTGATCCCAGAGCCTGAGCGGAGAACCCCATGACGATCCTGATCACCGGCGCGAACCGTGGCATTGGCGCCGCGATGCTGGCGCAATACCGCAGCGAGGGACGCCCCGTTCTCGGCACTGCCCGGCATCCGGGCGACAGTGGCTTGCTTCCCCTCGACATCGCCGATCCCGCCTCCTTGCGCGCCCTCGCCGACCATCTGGCCGACAGGCAATTGTCACTGCTGATCTGCAATGCGGGCGTGTATCCCGGCCGCAATCACCGGCTGGAGGATGGCTATCCGCCCGAGGATTGGGCCGAGGGCTTTGCCACCAATGTCACGGGCACTTTCCTGACCATCCAATGTCTCTTGCCACAGTTGCGGGCAGGACAGGGCAAGATCGCCATCATCTCCTCGCAAATGGGCTCGAGCACCCGGGCGCCGGGCGGCAATTACATCTACCGCGCCTCCAAGGCGGCGGTGCTGAACCTCGGCCGCAACCTCGCCAGCGATCTGCGCACCGAAGGGCTGCCGGTGGGCATCTACCACCCCGGCTGGGTGCAGACCGATATGGGGGGCGCCGGCGCCGAGATCAGCACCGAAGCGAGTGCGGCGGGCCTGATCGCCCGCTTTGACGCGCTCTCCCCCGCCACCACCGGTTGCTTTGAAACCTGGGACGGACGCCCGCACGCCCTTTAAGCGCGGCGCGCCCTCTCGTTGCTTCGGGAAAAATATCCTCGGGGGGTGGGGGGGGGGGGAAACCCCCCCCCCCCCCCCCCCCCCCCCCCCCCAACACCAACCCCCCCCCCCCCCCCCCCCCCCCCCCCCCCCCCCCCCCCCCCCCCCCCCCCC